>JBGSTF010000260.1:0-5054 GCA_041736645.1 Oligoflexus sp.
CCTCCAAAAATTTTAACACATGAGCATTGTTGCCGAATGAGGCCCTCGCAACTCTTAATCGATGCGAACTCCCTTCATCCACACAACACCCAATAATCCACTATCTTTTTGCTTTGTCGTTGAAAAATCCCTGATCCACTCCCAACGTACCTTCGTGTTTTTGTCCCAAAGATAATTGTGAGCGACAGTGAGCCTAAAGGGATCTTTCTCTCCCGCAAGCTGCGCCTGCTCGGAAAGAATTCCAGCTGCTGCTCCTTGCAAATCGTTCTTAAATTTCAAACGTTCGTAACATATACTGGTGACATGATTCGATCTTTGATGATAGAGATCGAACCAGAAAATTTTGTCATTGATCTTAATTGGTGATATTCGGCTTATATCCCGCAGATTCCCGGTGCTCGTCGAGAATTGCAATTCTCCTTCTGTGCCGAAGGCAGAACCCCAAGCAGTAAGCTCGAATTGTCCATTTACGCCATAATTCTCAGTTTTACCGTCGAAGGAGTAGACAGGAACGGTCGTTGTCACGACCCCATGACTGTGCTCAGAATTGTAGCGATCGTCACGCCTTTGATCCGAATGCCCCCTGTAGTAAAAAGTGCCTAATCGGAGTTGCATCGTATCCCAGGAGAGCGCGTAACGCAGAAATACGTTATAGGCTCCATCATTCTTATCCGTCCGCTTGCTCGGAAAACTTTTGCCTTGCCAAGCTTCAATTCCTGCCTCGAGTCCAATATTCGGAAAGTTGGTCCGAAGCCGCAGACCATTGTCATTATACTGTCGGCCCCAAAGAGCATCATAGAGGAGCAACGTATCAGAATATCGAGTTCGACTGGGATGAACACTGTTGTAAGGGGTGAACACACCACTCATTCGACCAATTTCCAGGACTGCATACTCCCCCAAATGCCGCCCGACATAAGCATGTTCGATCTCTGCACCCAGCGAACCCGCATGCTGACCGACTGAAACAAGAGCGTAACTCTCATCCTCACCAAAAGAACCACTCAACATCACTTCATCGAGTGAAAATCCCTTCGGCATAGGCAGGGCTTCGCCGCCCATAAGAAATCCAGGAATGATCCACCTTTGACCGTCCTCTACCTTAGGCATAGAGCGATAACTCGTAGCTACGGTTCCCTTTATTTCAAACCCTTCCCCAACTCCGAGCTGCGCTTCACCTTCATGGGCAACTGTGAGGGATGTTCGCAGCATTGA
This sequence comes from Oligoflexus sp., assembly GCA_041736645.1. Classification (GTDB taxonomy): domain Bacteria; phylum Bdellovibrionota_B; class Oligoflexia; order Oligoflexales; family Oligoflexaceae; genus Oligoflexus. Next base: position 1,216 of record JBGSTF010000260.1, read on the forward strand.
AAATAGAGCTAAAGGTATGAATCTCTTGCAAAATACTTTTAACAAAGCCAAATGTACTCTATGGGTTGAGCCAAGGATCACTGAATCTCTCATTCGCAATGAATTCCTGGTCGGTGAAGCTTTTCAAAAACTCGATAACGTCTTGTTTTTCACTTACGCTCAGAGTGAAGCCGGAGATGAACCCATCTTTAAAGGGATTCTTTCTTCCATCCCCGGCGTTCGGTCCGTCTGTAATTTTCCGGCCTCCTGCCGCATAGAAGTCCAACACATCAGACAAACTCGAGATACTGCCATCGTGCATATACGGAGCTGTAACTTCGATATTTCGCAAGGATACAGCGCGGAATTTACCCATATCTGCTGGATTTTCGGTCGTTTGAAAAACTCCTCGATTGTCACTTGGATACGCCCCATTTCCACCTATATTAAACAGTCCCGTATTGTGGAATGGCTTTTCAATGAAACTCATCGTCCTATCGACGTTAGAATCGGAGAGATTAAATCCACCATGACAATGAAAACATTCAAGCTTCTCACTGAAGTAGAGATCGCGCCCACGCAGCATGCTGTCTGACAAAGCATCTCTTTCACCTCTTTGAAATCGATCGAAGGGATTGTTAAAACTTACAAGTCCGCGAACAAAAGACGAGAGTGCATCGACGATTGACTTTACAGAGACCGGGTCTGCTTCATTGGGAAACGCGCTCGCAAAAAGCTCTGCATAGCGAGGTTCATCTTTCAGGCGCTGCAGGACAACTGGACGCAAAGCATCGGTAATGCCATGTTCGACAGGACTTTCGCCAAATAAGGGCAGAACGATTTGCTGCTCAAGCTGCCTTAGAGAAGGATTGGCCCAAGTCAAGGTCGGCACGTATGCAATATTCACCAGAGCCATGGAACTTCGCGGATGAACATCTCCCGTCGAACCGATGCCTTTCGGCAGTCCATCTGTGAAGGATTTGCTCTGTTGATGACAGTTCGCACAACCCAAGGTGCCGTTTCCTGACAAGCGCTTATCATAAAATAAATGCCGACCTAACTGGAACTTAGCCTCCGACATCGGATTCGAGGCCGGAACCAATGGCAATGGGATATTGGTCGGGATGTTCCACTGAAAGTCATCTTGTTCCAGCGAAGTCGAATCATGAATTGTGGTTCGACTTTCATTCTTGCAAGCCGCCACAAGGAAGCCCAGCAAAAGACAAGTCCGTAAGTAAGTAAACATGAACATCCAGTTTTCGATGGGGTCAAAAAAACTATTTCAAGGCCCAAATCGCGGCTTGGCTACTTGAGCGAGAAGACTGACTGCACAGTTGAGCTTGAATTGGAACCTGAAGCCAGATCCAAGCCCAGGTTTTCAAAAATGGCCTGACATTCCGGATCTTTCGCTCCAGACATGCAACCAGGAGTTTCCGCTTCGTCCAAAGAGAGCGGAATGCCTTTCACTAAAGCAGCCAAGTCGATAGCAACTGAACTGGTTCCCAAATTGAAATTGCTCAAGGTTATCGACGGGACATTCAATCGTTCACAGGATACGCTTTCTCCAAGCTCTGGATCACCCAAACAACCTGTGCTGCCGAGATGAATATTGAAGGTCGTTCCCGAATAATCCGGATCAGATGGCCGAGTGATCCCCCCTACTGGCGCAAAGTCTGCTCGCAAGAATTTGTATCCTGTTTGCCAGGACCAGAACAGACTGGCAACGTCCAAGGGAGCTTTCGCGCTGGCTTGGTCGATATGATTGAAGGCGACTGGCACTCCAAGCTTGAAGCTTAGACCGGTAAAGCTCGCTCCGCCTGCCACGGAACCCGTGACGCTGGTATGAGTGAGCTTGGCATCACCTCCACAATTATCCTCCCTGTCCTGAAAATCAAGCAGGGCAAGGTTCTCGCTTTGCCATGAGTTGTTATCCAGATTCACCAGAAACTCTTGCCCATCGGCAGCCAAAAGCTTGAGATCATGAATATAGAATCGAAAATCTTTCAAGGTCGCATCAACCGCATCCCGCCCAAGATTTTTGAGTGTGACTTGACACGAAATATCCTGGCTTCCCGACTTTGCCAGGAAGGGAATTGTTACAGATTGATTGGTCGTGGTCTTGCTGTCGTTCTTACAGGAAATCATGCTCAACAGGGCTAGCAATCCCAAAAACGGTCTTAATATCATACCCAAAGGCCTCTTTCGCTCACTGCCATGATGCACTTGGAACAATCATTCCCGAGCACAGGAGTTCAACCGACTGCTGAACCCCAATTTTTTCCGATGGCTTAGGCCTTTTTCACCCAAGCCGTACACCAGCCTTTGCTATTCACACAGCCGGTTGCAATCATCGTGCATTTGCCAATATCCTGGCCATTGGCTTCACCTTGTTTGGTAAACAGTTGGCAGTTCGCGCAAGCTTGATCCTTGCCCTCAACACCCATTTTTGCGGGACGATCCGCGACTTTGCTCCCATCAGGGGCATACTTAATGGCTTTAGCAACTGGATCTGTATCGGGCACAGGATTGCAAGTCGGCGTCCCAGGCTTGGCCGCAGCTGCCGGGGCCTTAGATGCCGGAGCTTGGGCCATGGCGGCACCAGCCATAGCAATCAAGGGCAGCGCCGGTACCAACGAAGCCGACATTCGAAACAGTTCGCGACGAGACAGACCTGGATTGCTTTGTGATTCAGACATCGTTCAATTCTCCTGACTCTGGGTAGAAAAAGCAGCGAGTCTTTCCGCGACGAGGAGCGGAGCAAGACCACCACCAAGTCCTGATGGGAAAGCCTCGGCTGCAAAATGCTGTATCGAGCCATCCCTTTTCAGATGCTCGCGTGAAACCGTAGCTCATATCGAAACCGCGACAACGCTGATAACATCCTTAAGTCAGGACATCATGGGCGATGACACCATTTGATTAGATTTATGAATTGAGGAATTAAGCTAAAATTTTCGGGTAAGGAGGTTCAATGGCAGGGATATATTCCGACCATACCTGGCGCAGGTCGAAAGCGAATTCATAGAGAAATTGAGGGTTAAAAACTATGTACGATTGGTGATTCAAAGACTGGACCGGAATACTAAAAAACTGCAGCAGCGAACACTTACAATGATTCTGGTTCGTAAGAAGGGACCCACCCTTTTCAGCAGATGCAGCCTGCTCATGACAACTCGCATGCTCATCCTGTTCGACGGCTGTATGCTCCGTTGCGGGGCTCAATAGGCTCAGAAGCAAATCACAACGAGGAATTGAAGATACGAGAACGTTGGCCGCAAGAAGCAAAAGACCGATTCGTCCAGCACATTTAAGCAAGTAATGTTGACATAGCTTGAGCAAATAAAATTCCTCGTCTTGCGCGGAGCTATCCTAGCAAAGGCCTGATCCTGTTACAATCAGAGATAATTCACGGCCGAGTAAAAAAAAGACGGGTCAAGGGACACTTGCCAAACGACTCATCGGGAAGGTTAAAACCGTGTCAAAAGAATTTTGGAACAGCCGCTACAGTGAAAAAGATCACCTCTATACAGAGAGGCCGAATCTATTTCTTAAAGAATTTTTCGAAAAGCAAACACTAGGTGGTCGGGTTTTCGTCCCGGGAGACGGCGACGGTCGCAACGGACTTTGGTTGGCAAGCCAAGGTTTCACTGTCTATGCACTCGATTATTCGGCCATAGCGGTGCAGAAGGCCAATAGCCAAGCCGAGGCCCTTGGACTCAAATACAAAAGTCTTGAGCTTTCGATTGAAGAATGGGAACCACAGCCCGATTTTTTCAACCAGGCTGCCATCATATTTTTACATTTTCCCACTGCAACACTGGAAACGCTGCTGAGAAAGATCCGCCTTTCGCTTAAATCAG
>JBGSTF010000304.1:0-34174 GCA_041736645.1 Oligoflexus sp.
CACAAAGTCAAACCCTAAACCAAACTCCTGTCCCTTGCAGATAATTTCTTGCAAGCCACACTCACCGGTAATGGCATCAATGAAGCTGAGCTTTGCGTCTTTTTTTGCAGGAACAATCGGATCTTTATGATCCAAGTCGACAACCAAGCAGCGTTTTCCGGTGTCAGTCGTAAAGATATTGAAAAAGTTATAGATAACTGAGCCAATTTCATCAGTCGATCCCGAAGCAATGAGCAGAACGATAGAGCCTTTGCAATGCTTTTCCACAGCCAATTCCCAACGCCGATAGGAAAGAAAGTTCCGCGTACGTATATCGTTAGGAGCTTCCTTAAAGAGATGCTCGCGCAAATCATCGGCAGTTCGCGCCGATACCTGCTGTCCCCCTTCCAGGTTGGACTTCGATATCTGCGTGATAATGGGTTGGCCTGAAGCCCTTTGAATGCGCCAATCATCTCTGGCCAAAGGGCAGCGAATCTCTTGAACCAGGGTAAAGCCGAATACAAAAACGAGACCAAGTCCACAGATTGCGATCAGAAGATCCCGCTTTTTATTGGCAGAAGGCACAGAATCAAAGGTTGCCGGAAAGAGCACCCTCAGGCGCGTGCGCAGATTAGGATCGGAGAGCTGTCTTTGTAAATTCTTTATCTCCAAATCCAGATCTTTAATTCGGTCATTGAGCGCCACGTAGAAAGCGCCTTGATAGCCACTACTCACAGAGCTGGAATCATAGACTTCATTGGCAGGCATAGCCTTTGAAGCCCGCACCGTCCAGAGCATCTGTTTCCATTGTTCCAATTCTTTTTGAGCCGCATCGGCGGAAGAATTCAGAACGGCCAGCTTGGAGTCCAGTTCTTTCTTCTTGCTAATAAGCAAAGGGTGGTTAGGCTGCAAGTTTGTCAACAACTTGGCAATCTCGGCACCGAGAGAATTGATCGTCTGAGTTCTTTCGCCTTTAATCTTGGAAAACTCGTCATTGGCCAGACGAATTTTGTCGAGAATTTCGCTCTCTTTTTCATTGATTTTCATAAGATTCAATCGATTGGGCTGCTTGTCTGCTGCGGCCGCTTTCGTTTCCTTGTCCTTGGCGATTTCATTCGGCTCGCCGGCGAATTGTCCGCTGTCCCTTTTGTAGAATTCGAGCTTAAGTTCGAGACTTTTGATCTGATCCTCGAGCTCCCTAGTAATAAAGAGCTCCATGGCACTGGTAGCCAACTCCGTGGAGATTTCCGGCGAATTTGCATAGACGGTCAAGGTCAATATTCCGGACTCTGGTTCGGGATAGACATCCAGCATTTTGGTCAGATTGCGTGCAACCTGGGCATCGGGCGAGGCTTCAAGATCAGTCTTCTTTATCTGCTCTTTGGAAACCACCGATTTGACGATAGCTTTCATTTTTTCAACACTCTCACCGATAAAGTCAAATTTTCCGCGAGGGAAAATCGCCTCTTTGCCGCCCATGCCTTGCGCAAGGTGAGTGAGAAACTCCTGAGACCGGAAGCGTGCCCGAAACAATCGGGCGACAGTATTATAACTCACCTGAGGGTTGACGCTCACCCCCGTTCCAGCCATATCCGTCTGATCAAAGATAGCGTGAATATTCGAGGTATAGACATTCTGGACAAAGGTTGAAACCGTCACTGCTGTCACGAACGAGAGAATCGTGCCAACCAAAGCAAAGCGATAGTGTCGTTTGATAAGTTTTATGAAGTAAAGTTTATCAGGCACTGGACCAGCAAGGTCCTCTAAATCGGAGCGCAACGAGTAATATTTTGTTGGTTTTTCTGGTTCGACCATAAACTTCTTCAATGGTTGATACGAATATGGAACATGCTTTGACTTTAGCACGTTGGAAATTCTCAGCCAGGGCAGTCTTTGCCCGGCTGCCTTGCCAGATTTGGATCATGGGATAAAACCCTCGTTAAAAGTTCGATGAGACTCTTTCTCATTTTACTAGCTCGCTCCCCGCTTAAAAAAATTGGGCCAAATCAAGACTTCAAATGCCGTTTCATGTCAGAGCTTTGTCACCCACAAGCAGCTTTACCTCAAGAAATGACTCGGAAATTCCGATAGTCTTTCAACTTTTTAAAATAGCGTGAATTTTATGCACTCTGAGCGGCGAAGCAATCGCCCAAAATTGTTGGATTCTTTCTGAGGATCAGAATTTTTCCAGTAGATCTTGTGCATATCTCTCACACGAACCATCGCCAACGGCTGTTGCTCACAGGAGGATGCTGACCATGCTCGACTTGCAAAATCCCCGATCCGGAGCTTTCACATTCTCTCTTGCGCAGCATGGTGAAGCCAGAACCATCCGTGCTGATTTGAATATCAATCTACAGCAACAGATTTCTAAAAAGCTTGTTTGCCAGGGAGTTTTGTTAACCTTAGGCGACTATTACGGTACGCTGGCGGCCGCTCGATATTTCGGTAAGATGGGCATTCCGGTTTACCTCGCTGAGTGGCGAAGAATAGTTCCAGCTTCTCTTTCCCGATATGTGACCAAAGTCGTCCGTTGTCCTAACGTCAGCCATTGGGAGGAGTTCAGTCGCTGGCTCCTGGCATTCGGCAAGTCCCAACCTGGGCTCTTCCTCTATCCTACTAACGACGACACGGCGTGGATCTATTCCAATCGGCGTGATGAGTTAGCACAATTCTATGTCATGCTGCAACCGAACCAGAAAACGATTTACTCCCTGCTCAATAAAGTTCAGCTGCACGCGCTCTGCGATCGCTCGGGCCTAGCGACACCCAAAACTTATTTGGTCCATTCCGATGCCGATCTCTCAACGCTAGCAGAGACCCTCAGCTATCCCGTTCTGATAAAACCTAGAACTCAAGTCGGTTCTCTCACTCATGTCAAGGGGCGGATTTGCCAAAGCAAGGCTGAGCTGCTGATCGAATATCCCAAGTTCATGCGCATGAATTCCTATGATCCAGGGATTAAATCTTTCGACCCGATGGTTGAATGGCCTATGATCCAAAGCTTTCACAAAGACGCTATGGGCAATACATTGAGTATCGCCGGCGTCATGCTTGAGTCAGGCGACATATTCATCGTCCGGGGCTCCCGTAAAGTGATGCAGCGTCCCCGCAAATTGGGCATTGGCTTATGCTTTGAAGGCTGCGAAATTCCTAATGAAATCGCCGAATCCTGTCGCAAGCTTTGCTTGGAGTCGGGATATTTTGGAGCCTTTGAGTTGGAAATGATCTATCTGCAAGATAGCGGCACCTATCTTCTGATCGACTTCAATCCTCGCTATTACAGCCAGATGGCCTTCGAAATCGCACGCGATCTGCCGATTCCTGGCCTCGTGTATTTAGCCGCAACCAAGCAATCGAAAGAACTCCTGGACATGGTGTCGACAGCTCGCTCCTGGCAGAGTTCGGAAATCTATATCTACAGTATCAAGTGGCTGTTTCACCTGTTTATGGGGGCTGCTTTGCTCGGTCGGAATATTTCACTCAAAGATTACAAACATTGGCTTGAATGGTTGTATGCCGAGCGAGTGAATTATGTGGATGCCGTCGCAGATTCCTCTGATAGGCTGCCCAGCTTAGGGGATGCTATCACTCAGATTTGTCACTATATTCGACATCCATTTTCAAGCTACCGGCGATTTTTCCGAGACAACTGAGCCCCAGGATTTCGACCATTTGTACGAAATTTGAGTTTCTCACGGCGAGGAATAAGGCTGACCAGCCTGACATTTGATGGCGCTCTCTCCAGTCGATCATTCGCATCAAAGCGTCCTATGTCCTGACTCAATCGCTCCAACTCACCCAGCCGAACGGAATGGCACTTCAGGTGGATCATACGGAGGTCGGGCCAAGTCGCTCTTGGTCACCCAGGTATAAACTTCCAGTATTTGTTGAGCCTTATATTCCCAAGTATATTTCGATAGAATTCTTTGCCGGGCTTTAGTTCCAAGCGAAGCTATAAGAGCACGATCCTGAACCAATTGCTCAAGGGTCTTTTGCAGAACCTCCGTCATTGCTGTGCCGTCACCCAAAGGAATATGAAAACCGCAGTCTGGGGTCACGACCTCGGCAATGCCACCATAATTGGTCACGATGGGCACCAACCCAAGGCCCATGGCTTCGATCACTGCACCCCCACCAAACTCTTTAATACTGGGGAAGGCAAACACCTGATTTTGAATCAATTCTGCCCTTAACTTCGCATGAGCCACCCAACCATGAAAAGTGATCCCTTGCCCGCGAGTCAAATCCTGAGCTAGCTTTTCCAAGTGATCTCTCTCAGGTCCATCGCCATAGATATGCAGTTGAGTCTTGCCCTGGAGAATCGAAGGAGCGCAGCCTCGAATGACGATGTCTGCTGATTTTAAAGGAACCAGCCGACCGACAAAGGCGACCCGTAGAGGACCTTCGGCCGTATATCGAACACTCTCGATGTAGTCTTTGGTTTGGATGCCATTTTCAGGAATATAAAAGCATTTGGGACGATATTCTATAGCAATTTCGTCATAGGCAGCCTTCGAACCGACAATGATCGCTTGCGCATTGCGCTTCATTCCGCGCATATAGGGCAAATAGTCTTTAAGCTTACGAACACTGCTCAACCACTCTCTTTCCTGACGCTGAATATGGCTAAAGCCTTTGGGCCATTTGAGTCCGCCGTTTATGGGACCTAATACGAATGGAATTGGAATCTTCTTCAATCGACTCACGATAAAGCTGGGCAGAGCAGGACTCAGCGGCGTAATGCGATGGACCAAATCAAATCCGCCTGATTGCAGCGAAGCTCGAAATAGCTTCCATGTGATCCACTCAAACTCATAGTACATCGGCACCTTTAGGGCATTACGGGTGGTCCAGCCACCCTTCTCGCTGACCAGCTTCGAAGCCCAATTCAGAAAGGTCTGGGTTATTCCGGGTGAGATATAGGTCACGCGATCAAGCGGGAAATCGGTTCGGTCGATCGCTTCTTTATTACGGATATGAGTCACCACATGCACGTCACAGACTTTCTGCAATGCCTGCACCTGCATCCAGCCCACCAATGGAACGCTGACCCACTCGGGATTGGCTTGTTCGGCGATGAGTAAGACCTTTAATTTTTCTGACATTCGACGAACCTCATGTAGTCCATGGATCATGTAAGGGATCGGATTTTTATCTGCTAAGATTAGATTTCCTTGATACCTTTTGTAATGAATGTGCTGAAGTAGTAGCTATTCCCGCACTTTACCAAGCTAGGGCCTCGATCTTACTTTTTTTACTGCCTTCAAATCTTTCCATTTTATGTAAAAATTCTATAATTTTAGGAAAACTTTCAAGATTGCTCTTCAGCATATCTGTACGCCGAGAGCTCAATTTTACCTCAAGGCTCTTCGATATTGCCAAGGCCAAGCAGACTCTGTCGCATTTTCACAACTTGACCGTTTTTGCCATGTTTTCGGCTTCTTTTTGAACACCTGGGTCATGCCGCATAGTTTACTTGGCTTTTGAGTGAAATTTGATATCTTGCGACAGCAAATCAAAAAGAAAACGTTGCAACAGCGACCATGGACCTGAAGACAAGGGAGTACGGCGATGCTGTCCACAGGAAGAGTACTGACTCAGATGATGTATCTCAGGGGATTGATCCCTGGCATTCTGGTATGCCTATTGGGATTGGGCTTTCTGTCCCTAAGGCTCGACCCCATTTACGCAGCCGAAGAGAATTCGGCAAAAAACGGCAAAGAAAAAGAAAAATGGGATGTCCAAAATCCAGAAGGACCTAAAAAAAATATTCAGCTTAAAACCAAGAGCTTTACTTGGTCCGATGTTGATGTCAGCCCCGACGGCAAATCGCTCGTGTTTGATGTTCTCGGAGATCTCTATCTCGTGCCTATAACAGGCGGTAAAGCCAAGCCTCTGACCAGTGGCATGGCCTATGATTACCAGGCCCGCTTTAGTCCTGATGGAAAAAGTCTCGCCTTTGTATCCGATCGTGAGGGCGCCGACAATATTTGGATGATGGATTTAGCCAGTAAGAAGTTGAAGAAGGTCACCAGTGAGTCAAACAACTCACTGCATAATCCAAGCTTCAGCCCCGATGGCCAGTATATCGTGGCTCGCAAGAGTTTCCTTTCGACGCGAAGCATTCCAGGCGGCGAAATTTGGATCTATCACATCCAAGGAGGCGATGGAGCGCAGGTCCGAGAACTTTTGCACGGCAAAGGCACGCAGAAGAATATAGCAGAACCAGCATACTCCGTGGATGGACGTTACCTTTACTACAGTCTCGATGCGACTGAAGGCAAAACCTGGCAGTATAACAAGAACTCAACCCAACAAATCTTTGTTATTCGTCGATGGGATTTGCAGAAAGGCGAAGAAGAAGACATCACCGGCGGTGCAGGAGGCGCGATTCGACCCGTTCCATCGCCCGACGGCAAAAGCCTAGCCTTTATCAAACGAGTCGACTTTGAGAGCGCTCTTTACCTCAAGGATTTGGCATCTGGCGAGGAAAAACAGGTCTATCTTGGTCTCGATCGCGATCTGCAGGAATCTGATGGCACGCTCGGCAATGCACCGCATTTCGCTTTCACTCCGGATAGTCAAAACATTGTGTTTTGGACCAAAGGCAAAATCCATACATTGAACCTTGCCAGCAAAAAATTCGAAACGCTCAATATAGAAATCGAAAATCAGCTCCAGGTCATGAACGTGGCCCAACACAGTGTTGATGTCGATCCAGACACGTTTGAAGTAAAAATGCCTCGCTGGGTCCAGAAATCTCCCGATCAGAAGAGCATCATTTTCCAAGCACTCGGCTACCTCTATCAAAAGGATTTGCGCAGCGGCCAAATCAAGCGTTTGACCACCCAGACGGACGAATTCGAATTCTATCCGGCCTTCTCACGCGACGGTCGTCAGCTCGCGTTCACGACCTGGAATGACAACAAGCTGGGTGCTATTAAAATTTTCGATCTCAAATCGGGCCTAAGCAAGACAATCAATCAGGAGCCCGGTCATTACGTGGAAGTTCAATTCTCGCCAAGCGGCGATGCTCTTGTCTATCGTAAATTGCCTGAAGGGTATTTGCTCGATAGGCGCTGGTCCGAGGAACCAGGCCTCTACCTGCAAAAACTTGATGGAACGAAACCTGTTAAATTGCAGAAAGAAGGTGCATTCCCGCATTTTGCTGCCGGAGAGGATCGCATCTACTGGCTGAAGAGCATGGACCCGACCGGGGTGGAATTACTCTCCTGTGATCGATCCGGCAAGGACGTTGTCAGTCATGCCAAGGGCGAAGACATCACTCAAATTCTGGTCTCACCCGATGGTCGGTGGTTGGCCTTCAATGAGCAGTTTCGCGTCTACCTAACGCCTTTTTTAAAGACCGGCAAGAGCTTAAATCTCAGCGGTGAGAGCAAAATAGCCCAAGTGCGCGCCTTGTCCAAACAGGCCGGAGAGTTTTTGGTATGGACTCCAGACAGTCAGGAATTGATGTGGTCGCAGGGATCCAAGCAGATGTCACTGCCCCTCAACCAGGTATTTCCGTTGATAAATGACACGAGCAAAGAGCTGCCTAAAGAGTTCAAACCGCGAGCCACGCCTTTGGATTTCAAGGTCGCAAGTGACAAGCCCAAGGGCGATATTGCTTTGGTGGGCGCAAAGATTGTGACGATGCGAAATGCCGATAAGACCCAAGAAGTTATCGAAGATGGTGTCGTTCTCATTCGCGATAGCCGCATTGCAGCGATTGGTTCTCGTCAACAGGTTAAGATTCCGCAGGGCGTAACAGAAATCGATGTGAAGGGCAAAACGATCATTCCAGGCCTGATCGATGCTCATGCTCATGGTCCTCAAGGTTCGGAAGAACTGACTCCGCAGCAGAACTGGAAAAACTACTCATCACTGAGCTTTGGCGTCACGACGATTCATGACCCAAGCAACGATACCAGCGAAATTTTCTCGGCTGCCGAGCTGCAAAAAGCTGGCCTCACAGTAGCGCCAAGGATATTTTCGACTGGTTCAATTATTTACGGAGCGCTCGGAGCCGGCTATGCGTCTAAGATCGAGAGCTATGAAGACGCTCTCTTTCACGTGCAACGCTTGAAAGATGTCGGAGCTATTTCGGTGAAGAGCTACCAGCAGCCACGTCGTTCCCAAAGACAGATGCTCATCAAGGCAGGTCGAGAGCTCGGCATCTTTGTGATTCCCGAAGGCGGATCCAAGTTTCAGTATAATATGGGCATGATTGCTGATGGACATCGCGGCATTGAACACGCTCTTCCCCTGCATGATATCTATGACGATGTCCTGCAACTGTGGAGTGCGACCGATGTCGCCTATACGCCGACCTTTGTTGTTGCTTATGGTGGCTTGGCGGGCGAAAAATATTGGTACGACCGGACTGAAGTCTGGAAGAATAACCGGCTGATGAGCTTTGTGCCGAGGTTCGTTGTAGAACCCAGTTCCGTGCGGCGAGAGACAGCACCCGATCACCACTACAATCATTTTGCAGTTGCTCGAACGGCCAAGCAATTGCGTGATCTGGGCGTCCGTATCCATATCGGAGCTCATGGACAAAGGGAAGGTCTGGCCGCCCACTGGGAGCTTTGGATGATGCAGCAAGGCGGCATGAGCCCTTGGGAGGCCTTGCGAGCAGGAACCATTGATGGTGCTAAATACTTTGGGATGGAAGCTGATATTGGTTCACTTGAACTTGGCAAACTTGCTGACTTGGCAGTGATTGACGGCGATGTCTTACAGGATATCAGGCTCTCGGAACGGGTGAGCTATACGATGCTCAATGGCAGGCTCTACGATGCAGCCTCCATGAACGAAATCGGCCTTCGACCGAGAGCTCGACAGCCCTTCTATTTCGAACAGCATCCAACAACTGGAATGCAGCCTATCGCTCACAAAATTTACCAAGAGAAAGCCGAGCGCTTTCACTGGGTCCACTGATCTTAAGATACGGTCGGGACTTTGTGCTGCCCGGCCCTCACTGGCTCTTGTCTGGGACGATTTTCGTCCCAAGACCTCAAGTCCCCACCCCCAGCGTTCCCCCAAGCATGCGACGGCGACCCATCGATCCTTGAAAAAGGTCCTGAAGCGTGGGACGTTTCGAATCGAGGCCAGAGTGCTGAGAATCTCGATCGATTGGGTTCATGGTAAGCCCTCAAGAGTGATTACAAGTCTCGGGCCCATTTAGTGCAGTCCTCCCGACAGGTAGTTAAATTTCTGGTAAAGGTTCAAAGAAAGATGGGTCAAAGCTCTCATGGAGTGTGCATATGGTTTGCAAGTTTGGGGCACATCGAAGTTAACTCGGCGAAAATTGCCTATCGAGACGCGCCTCTGAAGTCCGATGTAACGCTTGGATGTAAAACATCAGCGTGACCAGGAGCTTGGAAAATGAATCGATGGAGAGCAGGCGTCCGAATTCTTATATTCACAGCATCAGCCAGCGCATTCCATGCCTGTGGGGATTCTGGAAGCGGGAGTTCGGGTGAGGCCAGGGGAACCGCAGGTTTAGCAGATACAACGCCCGTAACTGTCGTAGGAACCCTCGCGGTCGATCCAAGCATTCCAAAGAGTGACTCGTTGGTGACAAATCAGGAGGTCGAACTTCAGGATAGCACTGGCAAAACAGTTGCTTCTGGCGTTTCTGATAGTAAAGGCAACTTCACAATCAATGCCCCAGGCGAGCTGGTCATTTCCTCGAGCAGCGGACTTCATCTCGCCGGTGACTATACCGTGAGCAGCATTATTCCTGACGATGGCAGTGGCAAGGTCCTTGGAGTTTCGCAGGCCATAAGCCTTGTCGAATCCAACCTCAAAGGCAGAACGATCAAAACGGGTGTCCTGCCATTTGACGAAATTGCCGCAATTACCGGCAAAATCAAATTCACAGATGCCGATGGAACAGAGAATACCAAGCTGCCCAAGATCGGAACGGAAGTCTATTTAGCAGGGTTCTCCTTGATTGCCAAAACCGATGCCGAAGGCAAATTCATTATTCTTTATGTGCCTGCAGGATCCTATAGTATGCGCATAGAAAGGGGCTCCATAAGCAAAGAGCTCTCTGTTACCGTCGCAGCGAATACGACTCTGAACCTTGGTGCGATATCGGTTCTTGCTGACTCGATTCCACCGATCACACTCGCCTCGAAAGCCTCCACAGATTTTAAGGACCCTACGTGCGTGACCTTAAGTGCCAGTGAAAGTGGGAGTAAGATATACTACTCGATCGATGGCTCAACACCCACAGCAACCAATCCCTTTCTTTATGACTCATCCTCGGGCGGATCTTGCGGCAATACCAGTTCCTGTGCCATATGTATCTCAGGGCGCTCGACTCCATTGAAGTACTTTGCCGTGGATGCCTCCGGCAATGCTGAAGACCTCAATTCTTCCTTCTATTTTTACAATGAAAAGTGGGCCGATCCAGCCGACAGTACTGCCCCTATAACAACACTTCAGGTCGATGCAGCGACACCTCCAACACCTGCAGTTTACCTTTCCCCGCCCTCCGTTACCCTGAGTTCCACTGAAGCTGGAACAATTTACTACACTCTGAATCCTTCGGCCACCGCCACTAACTTTAATGTCTATTCGGGTGCTTTTAGTGTTTCGTCTACTTCAACCTTACGTTGGTATTCCAAAGACTATGCGGGCAACGTGGAATCGATAAAGTCGAAGCAGCTCATGGTCTATAATTGGAGCAAACTCGTGGACTCAGGACCAAATCTTGTGAAACCGAGTTCGGGCTCAGAAGTGCGGCTCTCGTCGATGACTTATGATGTCTCACGCGACATGGCGATCTTGGGAACCTACAATGCTACGACCGACACTTTTTATATCTACCGATGGTCAGGCACGGCTTGGGTACAGGAGACAAGCCAAGCATCGCTGTTTTCCACAAGGCTCATGAACTTTCAACTTTACTACAATACTGACTTTCAAAAAGTCTATTTTACCGCTCCCGTTGTAGGCGGCAGCCTAGCCTATCGAACCTGGGACTACGATAGCTCAGGTCCCACTCTGACCTCTCGAAACAGCGGGGGAAACGCGACATGGGATAGTGCTACCTACAATGCCTTTGGGGGAATGGCGGGAGTTTTTTCGCCGCTGGATCATTCTTTTGTTTCGATTTCCCCCACCAATGGAGCATCGAAACTCCAGCGCCTCTATATGGATCCAAGCAACGTAGCCAACACCAATTCCTATGAGTCCAGCGCTCAAACGTCCTTGATTAAAGACGTGAGCGGAGCGCTATTGGGCCGTGCTGTTTATGTGAGCAAAACGGGCGCAGAAAAAATGATTTTCTTTGGTGGTTCATCGGGTGGCCACGGCATCACCTATGAACTTCCTCGTGCCCAATTCCTGGCAGCCAGCGGCAGCCCTACCGATCCTTCTTGGACGGAAAAATTAACGAGTCATATTCCTCCCGTCGGTTGCCCTGAGTTAACCTATCTCGCAGGTTTGGATAAAGTGATCGCCTTTGGTGGACACAACTCCCCAGCCACTGTCTCGAATGGCAATGTAACAACCTCCTTTCCCTATTCGGCAACGGATCAAACCTGGTCCTATGACGGCAGCGACTGGTCGCTCCTATCTCCGACTACATCACCTTCGCCGCGCTACTGCGCGAGCAGTGTTTACGACCCGACCAATGAATCCATCCTGCTTTTCGGGGGATATGATCGCTACGGCAATGTTCTCACGGATACTTGGAAATTTGGCTATTGAGAGGGGTCAGCGCCAGGTGACTTTATACCAGTTGGCCGCTCTACTGTCGCCGCCCTCTGAAGAAATGCGGTCGTCCCTAATCGCAGCTCATATATCTATAGGGCAGTTACCAGCAGAAATGGCTGAAAAGGAATTCCACTTTGAGACCGTGCCTTGGCTGGTCGGATTGAATACCACATTTCAAGAATGCCATGGGCGGCTGATAGAAAGCTTCCGTTTCCCGCGTGAAGAATCCCTGAAATCACTTGATATAACAACTGGTTAGACTAACCTGAAAAAGCCCCCTCCCCCGCTGGGCTTGCCCCGCGCTAAGCAACGATTGTAATTACTTGGGCTCTTCCCTAGTATGAAGGACTTAGACTAGAGGAGAACAGCCAGAGTCATGAGTAACATCGATCTCATCAATACCTTCAAGCCGCTCGGTAACACAGTTCGGGATCTCATGGAGTTCGATAATGCCGACGCCGCATTCGCTCACATTCAAAAGATTTACAACGAAAATACCCGAATCATTCATCAGGCCTTTACCAAATTACTAGAGCGCGGCGAAACCACTAAAGAGACTGCCGACCTTTTGCAACGGGCAACCTATCCTTTTGTTGGCATCAATGTGGAAGCAAAACATATTTTTATTGACGCTCGATTGAGCTTTGGCATGGTGTCCGAGCCTGGCATATACGGCACGACGGTCACTCGACCTGATCTCTTCGCTACTTACTATCGTGAGCAAATTCAGTTTCTCATCGAGCGTCATAAAACTTCGGTTGTGGTAGGGACCAGTGATTGTCAAATTCCGCTGCCTTTCGTGGTTGAGCATACAACCAGTCAACTCAATGAAGATCAACTGCGACAGCTTCACGCCGGTTTTATGCTGCCTAATCTCAGTCGCATTGATGATTCGATATCCAATGGAACGTTTCAGGTCACTGCTGGCCAGCCGAAGCCACTTGCCTTGTTTACGGGTGAACGGGTTGATTATTCCATCCATCGTCTGCAGCACTATACCGGCACCGGTTCCGAGCACTTTCAAAGCTTTGTGCTGCTGACCAACTACCAAAGATACATTGATGAGTTTATTGAGTTCGGTCAGAAGCAATTGGTCGATAATGACGACTATATAGCTCTGGTCAGTCCTGGCAATGTATCGATCCCCAACCCACGCCTAGCTGCCAAAGTTCAGCCCATCAAACCACAAGGGAAGCAGCATCTGCCTCAAATGCCGGCCTATCACCTGAAGCGAAAAGATGGGCAGGGCATTACCTTCATCAACATCGGCATCGGCCCCAGCAATGCTAAAACCATCACCGATCATTTGGCGGTTTTACGTCCTCATTGCTGGCTTATGTTGGGTCACTGTGCGGGACTGCGGTCCAGCCAAACTTTGGGTGATTATGTGCTCGCTCATGGCTATGTGCGCGAGGATCACGTTCTGGATGAGGATCTGCCCCTTTGGGTTCCCGTTCCGCCGATTGCCGAAGTGCAGGTCGCCCTCCAGCAGGCCGTGGCCAATATTTCTGAGCAAAAAGGTCCTCAGCTCAAGACCAGAATGCGGACAGGCACTCTAATCACCACGGCCAATCGCAACTGGGAGCTACGCACCTACGAGCTCTTCGAAAGGTTCAAACAAAGTCGTGCGATCGCGGTTGATATGGAATCGGCAACAGTTGCTGCCAACGGCTTTCGCTTCAGAGTTCCCTACGGCACTCTGCTTTGTGTATCGGACAAACCTATCCACGGCGAAATTAAGCTGCAAGGTATGGCCAATGCATTCTATCGTCAAAGTATCAGCCAACACTTGAAGATAGGCCTTGAGGCCGTGCGCATTCTGCGGGAACAGGGCACCGATCACCTTCATTCTCGAAAACTCCGAGGGTTTGACGAGCCACCCTTCCGATAATCCCGTCCAACTGCTTTTTATAGAAAGACGAAATCAGCCCCCGCTTTTGGCCCCGTGATTGTCCTGAGTCGGAGGAACCGTATCACCTCGGGCCAGGAGATCCAGGGCCTGGGGATTTTTCTGATAGAAATCCCGCGAAACCTGGGCTATCGCGATTTTGACTTCATCATTGACCAAGCTGCTATCGCCTTCAGCAAGAGTTCCAAGAAGAGCTCGCAGTAAGTCCTGCTGCAAGGACGGCAGCTTAGGCAACCATGATTCCAAAAGTTTTTTGTCGACATGCGAGGGCAGCGAGCCGAGAATTCCGGTATCGTTCTCATCATGTACCAAAAGGCCTGAAGTCGTACCTCGATCAAGAGTCAAGACCTGCAGGAAATAGAGGCTATGATAGTCGAGTTGCTTGCGCCATTCGACTGCTGTGATCGCGGGCTGCTTCAGCAGAACCTCACGCACGATCTCTGCATAGGTTTTGATAAGCTGGGTTCCAAAATTTTCTGCTAGCTCAAAATCCGCCGCTGCATGGGAGCTGGAATGCTCTTCCAAATAAAAGTGAGCCACACCCCGATGTCGCCCGAGTGCTGGGATATAGAAGTATCGTTCGCCCTGCTCCTTACCAGCCTGGTACAGATGACCCGTGGCTTCTTGCAAGTTTTTGACAAACTTTGCCGTTGCAGCACTATCCGGAATGCTCGGATTGAGATCGCCCATGATACGCCAGTAGCCTTGGCCTGATTTCATTTCAGTCCAGCTGATATGCATATGCATCGAAGGAGCAAAGGGATTGCGCGGATGGACGATAGTCGACAGCGCTGATGCTGATCCCAGTTTACGCGTCGAATCCTTTTCATATTGCACCTGCGAAACATTGACTGAAGCCCGGTTGAAGAGGGCCTCGTCAAACGCTACATAGCGATTCCCTCCACCAAATGCACCCTGTGCTCGCAACCAATCGATGGATTGAAAGCGAGATGTTTGCCGCTCGGGCGGCAGGGCATCGAGGTTTTTCACCAGCAGACTTTGGAGCTTTTTCACCAGACTGTAGGCGTTTTGAGCTGCTTTGGATTCGGCCAATTGGAGTGTCATAAGTCTTCCACTTCGACAGTAAAAAATAAATGAATCCCATCGATTGTATCGAAATTTGGGCCGAGACTGAATCCATTTTTTCGCTTCCCGATCTCACCAGACTTCGCCACTAGGTTTGGGTCGAGCCAAGTTCTTAGGGCTTGGCGAAGGATGTGGACTCTTGACGCAAGAGCTGTTGCCCTTGACGAGCCCACTCCATAATCAGCTGTTTCTCAGCCTGGGTCAAACGCGCCCCGGCATGCATCAGTCGATAGCTGAACGGTGGCATGATTCCATCCTGCACCGTTTTTTCTACGGCTGCTAAATCCTCAATAGGCGTGGCATGGCTTTGAAAGGGAAAGCCGTTGGATATCTCCATATGCTCACGCGCCTCTTCGATATCCTGCTTTATCCACTGGCGTATCCCGGGAACTGCAAAATACCAGGGATAACGGGTGTCACCTGAGTGACAATCGGCACAGGCTCTTTGAAAAAGACGCCCAATCTGCAGCTGGTAGGCCCTAGTGATTTCGGCTAACTGGGCTTCCTCACGATTGATCGGCTCAGCTTTAGTGTTTTCATTACCCGACAATGTCGCCAGTTTACCTATCATTTTGTCAGGGTGCTTATGGCCCTGATGGGCCTCGGCAGGAACCATACCAAAGAATGCAAGTACCCAGATTATGACAAGTCTTTGTCTTAGCATGGGACAGATCTGAATCATAGCCATGGCCTCCCCTAGCTTTGGCCTTTGGCCCACGAGCTCTTTCAGCCAAGCATATCTTGTATGAGAAAACGATCAGCCTCGAATGGCCTGTGCTCGACTAAGCTCTCCCACATCGAAAAGACGCCTTGAGGATTTCTTGGGTCCCGCCTGAACAACGCGCATGACTTGCACTCTTTGTGCTAAGTGAAGGAAGATACTTCCATACGAAAATCTTCCTACAGGAGTTTGCATGCTTCGCTCCGCTTTCCGTCTTCGATGGTTTGTCTTAGGTTTGACTTGGCTTTTTTTGACGAACAGCTCTCAACTGCTCAGCAAAACAGAGGCGTCTCTTCCCGCTCGAGGCACTCTTTTGGAATCATCCCTGCTGACTCGTTACAGCAAGGAACAATTGGATGCGAATTTTCAACGTTTTGGCCTCAAAGCTCGCTTCGGTGTCAAGCTCTATCGAGTCAGCTATCAAACGGAACTTGCCTCATCTTGGCCGAAGCCGACCCAGGCCTCTGGTTTGGTCTTGATTCCCGATGTGGCTGCACCCCAGTTTCCTTGGATCAGTTTGCAGCATGGAACGATAGCGGGAAAGGCTGAAGCTCCATCGGTCTCGCCAGGCGAAGGTTTATTTGAAGCATCCCAAGGTTTTGTCACTGTGGTTGCTGATTACCTAGGATACGGCGCCTCAGAAAGCTTATTCCATCCCTATCTGATTGCCAAAGCCTATGCTTCATCTGGAGTCGATCTGCTTCGGGCCACCCGAAAACTGGCGGCTCAAGAGCAGTTGGTGCTTGGTCCGCTGTTTCTGAAGGGTTACTCCGAAGGCGGTTATGCCACGCTTGCTCTGCAAAAAGCTTTGGAAACTCGCTACAGTGATGAGTTTACCATCACAGCATCGGCTCCATCGGCTGGCCCCTATGATCTTGAAGAATCGGCCCGTATCGTCCTCTCCCGACCTATTTCCAATCCTTTAAATACCGCCTTTTTGATCCTAGCCTATGACCGTTGGTTGGCACCCGCGATCGACTTGGGCGAACTCTTCACCATCGATCCAGCCGTCTTGAAAGAACTGTTCAATGGCAAACAAACCGGAACAGAAATCCTTAAGGCTTTGCCACTAGAGACCAGAAAATTCGTTCAAAATGACTTTCTGGATAGCTTTCTTGCTGATCGTCCTACAAGCTTCCAGGCCGCTCTGATCCGTCATCTACTCGCATCGCAGAGTTTAAATAGAGACAATTGGGTCCCGCGTTCTTTAACCCGATTCTATCATTGCGCTGAAGATGAAATCGTGCCGGTCGAAGCCACTGAGCTGACAGTTGCTCATTTCCAGGAGCTCAAAGCTGATGCGCCTGTTTCCGCGGTGATCGCCAGCAGTCCGGACAGCAGCAGACCTTATACGCACGTCACTTGCCCCTTTATTTTTGCTCCGGTCAGCTGGTTTGGCGAAATCCTCAGTCAGCCCTAACGAAAATCCGGCGAGCTCAAACACCTCGCCTCACTCCTCAAGCCTGAGTTTTTTGCCAACGTGCGCCGCGGGTTAACCAGCCCTGGAACACGAGGGCTAGAATAGGGCCAGCAAGCGCCACCAAACCAAGAATCAACCACATGGCCTCTGGCGAATCCCAGAAGGGAACGGTCCCTTCTCGAAGTTTCGGGCCAATGCCTTCTGGAACCCAACGAGTCAGCATATGTCCGGAAAAGAAACCCACGATGGTCTTGGCTCCAAACCAGGGAACCATCGACAGCCCCATGTAAGACCCTTCTTGACCCTCAGGGGCAATGGCCGCTGTATACTCTTGCAATTTCGGCGACCAGATGACCTCACCCAATGAAAGCACAACCATGCTAAGCACGGAAAGGGCATAGTAAGCCGGCACGAAATCGTTACGCAGCCACTCGACATGGAAAATCTGTCCAAAGAAACCAAGCACCTGGCCTGCAGTTTGCCAGGGCAAAACCAGGGCAAATAAACTGAAGGAAGAAATCACGGCACCGTAGACCAACATTTTAAAAACGTTGTATTTGTTGGCCAAGGGAATAAAAAGAATCAACCCCACCACGATCAGCACGGGATTGATGGTATTGAGCGTACCGATCGCCGCATCTTCACCGAGCACCCGCGTCCAGTATTTCGGCATCAGCAGGTAGACATAAATGAAAACTGATCTCACCCCCAAGAGGAGGATAAAGAGGACACAAAAACGCCAGAAGGCCATTTCGCTGACCATCTCTTTCAAGATACGCAAAGAGCTTTTCTTGGGTACAGCAGGAGCCCCGCTATCAAAGGCCTTGGGCTTTTCAAACTTACCATCTTCACCAAATTGTGCTTCAGTTCGAATCGTCATCAGCATCACTGCCAGACAAGCCAAGGACGTGAAAGCACCGAGTCCCATGATCCAGGTGCTCGACAGGCCGAGTTGCAAACGAAACACATCAACCAGGACTCCAGCCAGAGCCGCTCCGATATTCATAAACAGGTACCAGAGATTGAATCCAGCACTGCGCGAACGCTCGCTGGTATAGCGCTTAGTCGAGGATTGGAAGATCGTTTGCATCATCGCCATGGATGGAGCCATGGCGACGAAGGCAATGGTGATCAGAGGCACACGCCATGGAATATTGGGCAGCGAGGCCAAAGCCACCACAGCTACGGTCGCTAAGGCTCGCGTGATCATCGCCCAAAAAAGGGAACGGCGGATTCCCATGGCGTCGGTCAGCAGTCCCGACACAAACAAGAGGATGGCTGTCAGCGAGGTGAAGAGAGTTACAATATAGCCAGCGTCCTTATCATCAAGGCCAATCTCTTCAGAAAGAAACAGAGTCACGACAGTCAGCAAGGCAAAATAGGCTGTGCAGTCGAGAAAATTGATAGCTTGAATGCCCCAATATTCTCTGGGGGTATCTTTAAGAACTTTGAATTCGCGAAAGTAGTCGAGCATCATCTCCCACGCAGATTTGCTCTTTCCTTCCGCCTTGGCCGTGGCGTTCATAAACTTAAACCTTTCGCTGCGGAGTTATTTTCCCAGGAACAATCGGCGCAACCGAAGCGCTTGGCTGGCAATAGACCCATGATTCTTCCTGATACTGGACGTTTATCCCGCAAGGGATGGCCAAGGTCAAGCTGGATTGAGGATCGTTATAAAATGACCGTAGACTCGGCCAGGAAAGGCTTTCAGGCGAGACATATAAAAGCCATAAACGACAAAGGGACTGGGAGCAAATTCCCAGTCCTTAGACACGAATAAAGGAGGCCTTTTCTCTAATTAAGGCTTATAAGCACTAGCTGGGACATAGACATAAGTACTCGAACCTGGAGTCCTCCAGAACAGCTCTAAGGCAATATGGTAACGAGGTCCCTGGAAGTATTCCATCACCAGTTCATGGTCACCGGCACTCAGCGTGATGCTACCATTCACAGCTATTTGAGCATGCAATCCATCGTTATCGATCACAAGGTTGTCATCGATATAGAGTTTCGCACCGTCATCGGCGTTCAGCTTGAACCGGTAGGTTCCCGCGGTCGGCACTGTGATACGCGAGCTTGCTTGGACGGCAAACCATTCGATCAACTCAGGGTGACCAGGAAATCCGTCTGACCAAGCGCGGTTGGCAACTTGAAAACTGTCCATACAAGCGGTTGCTGTTTTCTGTGCAATTCCTGAGAAATTAGGCAAAGCATTGGTATTTTCTGGAATCTGGAAAATGTTGGCTTTGATCGGAAAGCCCTTTGCATCATTGGTACAGCCAACAAACACTTGAGCTGCCGGCACCAGTTTTACAATAGCCTTGGAGACCAGAGTCGGATCGCTTTTTGATGTGGCCTTGATGGTCACATCGTAAGCTTCTGTTCCCGCAGCTGGACTGACGTAGGTTTTGCCATTGATGATTTTCCCCGGATCTTTGCCCGCTGGGGCTTCCAAGGTATAAGTCACATCATCCGTGGTCGCACCATCAGCCAAAGTTTTCACATCGGTGCTTTGTGATCCAAATCGAAGTTGGCTTTCCTTCACATCGACCACCAGCTGAGGATCTTGGCTTCCGTCTTGAGTTGCCGAATCCTCAGCAGCTGATGCCGCCTCAATGGTCCTGAAGTCGGAAGTCTTCTGCTCAGAAGATCCCGCCGTTGCATCAGCAGAGTTGTCAGCAGAAAGTTGATCCACACTGGCTTGAGCGTTGGGATCGAAGAAGGCGCTCATAGCTTTTTCTTGAAACGCCGGTGTATCGGAACCACAGGCGCCCACAAGGCTCGTGAGCAGCGAAAGGCACCACTGTCTCGTCTTTACAGACGACTTACCAGAAGTCATAAGACTGTCTCCTCTATGAGTGTCCATGTTAGGCTCACTGGTGTTCCTACACCAACTCACCGGACATACCCTCCTACGGCCGGTCCACCCCGTTTCTTCCCAAAGGGTAACAAGTTGCCAGGAAAACTTGACTTTTCAGGCAGGAATATTCACCTGCCGCTGCTTAATCGATCGCGTTTTTAGGATTGGACCATTTGGTAAGAATGTATCTGACTCCAGATTTTCGCAGTTCAAAGATGGTATCCCAGACTCAATCCTATCAAAGGTAAGCTTTGTGCCCCGATGGCCTTGAGTTCCCGCGAGGCGGAAGCCTCTAGATTTGCTGCCTGGGCCGCGAGTGCTTCGCCCAGGTTATCGGCTCGACCCTCACTGGCTCGTGAGGCGGTGCCGTTGCGCAAACCAACTTGAGCTTGGACTTGGCTTTTTGCTCCTAGTACCCGAGACCAGCCCGCATACCAGCCCCACTGCCAGCTTGTGCCAAGAGCAAATTTCTGACCCAAGGCTAGTCGCCAAACATCCTGATCAGTGGTGCTTTTAAGCGAGGCATCGGCCTCGCTGCGAGCGAGGCTTTGCCCCTGGGCCGTAAGAAAATAGAAGCGCGACCGAACTCTCGTTTGAATTTCGATTTGCCTTTTTTCATAGGCACTCTGTAAAAACCAGGAATCTTGCCAAGGAAACCATTCCAGACCCGCCACATAGAGAGATTGAATGTGCACATCAAACCGTATGGGCTGCGCTTCATTTTGAATGGCAACTGTATCCATTTTGCTCAAAGTTTTACGAGGGAGACGACTATAGACTTCAAAAAGAAAGGGTTCAGCAGCTTGAGCGAAGAGCGTCACTTGCCTTGGCCACACATCAAAACCTAATCGTGATGCCGGAACATCAGGAAAGCCCAGGGCGAGGCCCAATGACCAAGCATCGGCCTTGAGCAAAGTGGAATGACAGATCAAGCAAAGGACCAGACATCGAATCATACTAAGGTCCTTGCTCAGTCTGCACACAAAGCCGACTGTCTATTTGCTGAAGACGCAGAGTCTCTGGAGGGAATTGATGATTTGTCGACCAGAAGAGTTGCAGACTCTGCTTGGCAGTATCCTCTTGCCAGCCAAAATTCAAAGCCTCTGCGTGATGGGCAAGACGACCTTCAAAGGCCCTGTGGGAGCCTTGCTGGATCCAATTTAAATCGACTTGAAAGCCTTTTATTTGGGCTCGCTTGGGCTGCTCCGGAAAGCTTTCATAGAGTCCTTGCGCCACAGCCACTCGCCACTGAACTCGCCACTGCTGTGGAGAATTCTGCGTCCAGACCCAGGTGACCTTGGTGCTATTGAGATCATCCAGCTGCCAAGTTTCAGGTTCACCTCGCTCATGCACGACTTTATAGACAATTTCCAGTACTTTCGCCTGCGAATCTTCAATCCAACGACCTTCTACTTTGACGCCAGCTTCGAACAGCAGCAAGCGATGCAAATCATCAATCATCGACTCACCTGCCAGGACAGGATCCATAGGAATGGGATCACGGGGCGATAGTCCCTGCCA
The DNA here is from genome assembly GCA_041736645.1 of Oligoflexus sp. Lineage (GTDB taxonomy): Bacteria > Bdellovibrionota_B > Oligoflexia > Oligoflexales > Oligoflexaceae > Oligoflexus. The sequence continues at coordinate 21,230 of JBGSTF010000304.1, forward strand.
ACCGAGAGATCCCAGCAGCAGGGAAAGTTCGTGATGAGGAAAGACCAGATTGAACATTTCACTCAAAGTGGAATCAAGACATCGCTGCAGGTTCATGTTTCTTAACCAGGGAGCCGCACGAAAAGAGACATTCATATCCGAGGCAGCGTGCTCGCGAAGACGGCGCAAAGCATGCCGAAGAATATCGCGTCCACCATGCTGATAGATTGTGAATGGATCGTCGTCTGGCTCTTCCCGCTCTGCATCCTGCGGTATGTTTGCTCGAGCGTCTCTTCTGGCTAACCGCCCGCTGGCATACTCCGAAAAAGACTCAGGCTGAGTCGGGGTCAATTCAGGGTCGCGACTCGGACTCGACAATGATTGAACCCGAACGGGCAAGGCTCCGCAGGCCATGGCGAGGCCACAGCAGAACAGCAAAGCTGACGATGGATAGCTAGGGACGGACGCAAGAATTCTATGGAAACTAGCCATATGGCGATCCCCTCATGCAAGCTAGCAAAGCAGTCCAATCGGTTTGTGCGAGTCTTAATCGAGGAGACGCTATAGCGTTCTTTGGAAAAGCTCAAGCAGAGCTAAACAATTTATGTTCGCCTTGTACCAAGGGCTTGTTCGAGTTGACTAGTGAGGGTGTAAATTACCTTTGTAACATTTTGTTTTTATTTACTTACTGAGACATTTATCCAGGATTTCGCTGAGCCCCAGACTATCAATTCACCCGCTTTCTTGCCGAGCCAGCTAAGGGGCGTAATACTGTAGTGCGAAAATTTATGGCTTGAGAATAACTCTCGGACCTTGCTGATCTGACTTTGCATGAGCTGCGTTGGTGAGGGCCTTGGACAGCTTGACTGATCCTCCAGCAAGCAACGGACTTGCCGTTTTAACCAGTGATGATATCTGGCAGCAGTCAGCCCGATTGCAGATAGGCAGGTGTGCAATGAAATGAAATCAGCAGCAGCTTTGATGGCGGCAATGATTTCGATCTTGGCATCAGCAGATAGCAACCGTTTATATTGGATCTGAAAGCCGAAGATCCTGATGGTCTTGGCAACGAGATCTTGTTGGGCGGTGACAGCAGCAAGTTGTTATTTTAGAGTCAGGTTTTCTTGGACCAGATCTACTCAAATCAAGATCGGGAATTATAAAAAAATTCTGCTGTCCATTTATCACCCACTGCCGCGGCGTCGATTTCGGAATGCCATAGCGAAGAAATCGACTGATATCTCCGGATTCAGCGACTAGATTTTTTGAGGCGTAGATCGTAGCGCCTAAATGCTTTCCTCGGCATCCAATTCTCCTTGAGGCTAATGCAAGGGATATCGGACAGAAAAATAGAAATTGTAGTGTTTTCCGAATATTCGTGAAATTGACCGTGAAAAGCTATGGGATGGCGCAGGGCCTGGAATTTAGGATTCAATAGATCAAGTCGGAATATTGACCGCAGGTGCCATCAGCATAGCAGCTGCTAATTGCTCTACTCTGAATATGGCCGTCGCTATCAATACTGAGGCCAATCGGTTCGGAGACAAGTGAGCAGTCGGGAGATTTAGAACTCAGATTGCGATCAAGCGGCTCTTCGCTTTCTCGAGTGAACGAAACAACAGTTCATCGCAGCATCATGAGCATAACAATTTGTATTTATTGAATTTATTTCCATGCAAAATAAGCTTACACTCTCAAAAATATCCTATCTAGCCGCTGTGTTTTATTTTATACTCCGGACCGCGTCGTATTTACGCTGGGAGATTTGCGATGGTCGTGGGTGTGTTGGTTATGGGGGCCGATCCTTTTACGGAATTTTCCTGCAATAAACCTAGCTCGGTTGGGTCTAAAATGCGCATGGCGCAAACTCGTTGGAAAAAAAACTCTTTGCCGATTTTTTTTGACACACTACATGAGGCAGGCATGCCATCGCTTTTACCTATTCCACTCATCATAATGCTTAGCTTTCTGACGGCTTGCTCTCCCTTCAGTAATAGCCTGAACAAAGAAATTTTGGACTGCGGCTCACCTCTGGGGGATCGACCTTTTTTTAAAGTCCTCCTCCCAGACGGCACGGACTTTCCGGCTTCCACGACCGTGGAAGCTACGGTGTTTAACCATGCGGACAGTGCTACCCAGCTCGAAGTCACAAGTAAAGCCTGTGTGATTCATTCCGATGGCAAGGATTCAACAGACAGCTTCCTTTTTGTGAAAGCACAAGTCGGGACGAACACATATAGCATCCTACGCAGTTTGCGCCAGCCTCTGGATGGGGCATTGCGCTTGCGGGCGCCCACAGCTTCACCCTTTGAATGGTCCTGTCCGATTCAAATGGCCACGTCGGCCCAGCAGCTGGCCCTGGCCACCAAAACGAATCGGGAGGACGCCAACCCCTATGTTTTCGAGTACAGTTTGAAAAAGGACGATTGGATTTCACCAGCTGTCCGCATTTTCCAGCCACTTGATTTAGCCCTGAATTTTTCCAAGGACGGCAAGCCGCTGGACGAAGGTCTCTATCACATTACGACCAAACTCTACGATCTCAATGAGAGCCTCAGCTTTGACAAACCGACTGTTGAAAAGGCCTGCGAACTGACTATTGATCGTACCGCGCCTCAGGAATTGGAACCCGAGTTTGGCAAAATCGAAACAGCCCTGGCTGATCCAGCCATTCTCCAATTAGCGCCCTCGCAATTGATTGCTTTCCGTGGCTACGGAGACTTTACGGGTCAAATTTTCTACTGTCTCGATCCCATTGAAGAGTCGACACTGCAATCGTCGAAGACTTGTGATGATCCTAAAAAGTTTTTGGTAGTGGGCGCACGAAGTTTTTTACCCAGCCAAGGACTCTGGACCTTACGAGCCTATGCACGTGATGCGGCGGGCAACACAAGTGTAACCCAAGCCTGGGATCTGCTTGTGATTGATCGATTCAATCTGGAACAGCTAAAAAGCTTGTTCAGTGCTGTGATCAGTGTCGCCCCTTCGGACCCTAACAAGGCTTTGCAGTTTGTACTTTCGGCTTACACTAGTTTCAAAAACCTGGCAACGTCGATCGAGCGAAAAGTACTCCAACCTTTGCTCAATCGCGCTCTTCTTGCTTCAGGACTGACCGATATTGCTTATAGAATTTCGCTGGGTGAAACCATCACAAGTCTGCAGTACAACAACCCCGGTGATAGACTCTATGCTATAGAAAATGGCCGGCGACTGGTGGGTTGGGAACGTAAGAATTGGGAAAATCTTGAACTTGATATCAGCGGCGAATCCATGACTTTGGATGTCGCCCACGATCGAGTTTACACTTTCAACGAAGGTGCCATCCAAATCCTGAATCTCAATGGTGAGGAATTGAACCATATCACTTGGCTGCAGGCACGACAGCCAAGTATTCAAATCGCCTATCCCTACGTTCTTATCTTTGGTGACAAAGACGCCATTGTCCTTAAGAACGATCTTCAAATCCGCCCGCTCATGAATCGTCGCTCGATCTGGCCTGTCGCGATCTCAAACTTAGGCATTTTACGGTTTTTCGACTACGATACTGAGAGTCGCAGCGGCATTGAAAGCTCGATTGATCTAAACGAACCTGAGTCGACACCAATCGAAAAAGAAATCTTGCTGAAAAATGCCTGCAAAGACAGCCAAAATCCGACTCTCAATATCAGCTCTGTCAGCTATAGCCCTAACGGAGACTTTCTCATCCTGTCTTTTGCTGGCGGCTACCTGATGGGAGTCGCTGATCGAGAAGGGAAAGCGGTAGCCTGTGGTCTGGACCTCTACGATAAAATCGAATTCAGCATGAATGGCAAATACCTGACTCATGTACGCAATCGAAGCCGCATGACGCTCGCCACCAAATCCACCTTCGATTATACTGTCTGGAACATGGATGATAAGCAGGGACCGAAAGTCATTCTAGAAACGACAGAACTCGAAGACAACGTCTCTAACGTCCACTACGTCGGCGAGCAAAAGATTCTCTTTTCAACCCTGCGGGGGAAGCAGATGTTGATAAATCTGGAAGGCTGCGTTCGTGCCGAGACAACTATTGAGAGCAACGTGCGTATTGAAGTAGGATCGACCCTTCTGGACGATGAAATAGCGATAGCCGTGGGTCGCAGCTTATACATTTGGTCGACAGCTCAGGCTCCTGCGAAAATTCCAGCGACTCTTGTTGATCTACCCTTGATAGCTGACAAGGCATTTGGGGCTCATGGCCGTGTAGCTTATCGCTGGCAAAACAAGATATACCTTGTGGAAGGACCAAATCTGGCGCCACGGTGGATTGCCGATGCCCCCGAGAGCGTAACCCATATGGAATTCAATGCCTCTGCCGATCGCCTGCTCGTATCGACGCTCCCTGATTTTCAGACGAACGAAACGGTGCATGTGTTGCGACTGCATGATGGGAGTTGGCAGCATTTAGGTCAATTTTCTCGAGAAACCTTTGATTGGTTTGGTCAAGGAAGCGATGTCATCGCTCGCCCCATTGGTAAAAGCTACCAAATCCTTATGGAAGGGGCTACTGGATATCAGCAGACCACTTCCACACTCTGCTCCGGACACGAACTGTTGGGATGGTCATCCAATCCCCAGCGCGACAAAGCCCTTATATCCTGTGGAGGTGGAACTCTCAAGCAACTCGCTTGGCATGCAGACGGCTGGATGATTCTCAGCGAAACTCAGCTTGAATCGGAATTCTCGATCGAAGCCATTGATGCATCCGGGCAAAGAGCTATACTTTATAAGGAAGGCAGCTACTTCCTATGGAAATATGGTTTTGCGCTCAGCCGCTATCCAACTTATATAAAAGACGATGCCTATATCATGAATGATGGCAGAATTCTCAGTCGGGGTCTCAGTTCCAGTGACATCATGATCGACGAGAACAATATCATAGAACTGGATGTCGGCATATTAGCCGTGGGCTATGACCCCGAGTCCGACCTTATAGTCCTGGCGGCGGATGACCAGACTCTGCAAATCTATTCAAGTGAAGGTGAACTGATCAGTAAACTTGAGTTCAAACTCATTCATAAGCAATACGCCCCTTACTATGCAGGTGTCACCAATTTCAAGTTTCAGGAGGGTTATTTGAAGTTGGATACGCCTAGTGCAGCGCTATTTCTTCCCCTCTCGTCGGAGCGTATCCTGGAGCGAGCCTGTATTTTGCTGCGAAACAAAAATGCCTGTCTATGAAAACGGGGCGACAGAGCCCTCAAGGGGGGACGGTTACCTGGAATGCCAGCAATCAGAGCAATCTCGCCGGTATCAATAGATTTTCACTGACACCCAATGATTTGGATACTAACTCATGAGTTAATTGGGAAGTGGATATGGTGTTTGGATTACCCACACCCATAATCAAAACTCAACTTTCAGCGCCCACTTCCCAAAATTATCACCTCTGTCTTCTGCTGCTATCTTCCAACCTATAGTTCGAACGCTTTCTGAGGCAGCATCCAACCCGATTCCACGTCCAGATATCTCCGATACAGTATCCTTTGTCGAGAGACCAGGAGCGAAAATTAGTTGTGCTACATCTGCGGAATTGTCCAACTTCACATTCGATTTTTTCGCTAATTTTTCCAGATTAAGCCCGGCACCGTCATCGAATACAGCAAATCCATCCTTCGAGAACTCAATCGTTATAACCCCTGCTTCACTTTTGCCTTTTCCCACCCGAATTTCTGCCCTCTCAATGCCGTGGTCCAGTGCATTTCGAATGGAGTGGGTCAATACTGTGTCGATGACTTCTGCCTGTTCCGGGGTGAAAAGTGGGTTCTCTCCCACAATATTTACATGCGGGGCGCCCTTGTCTAATTTTTTCGCTATTTCTTCGACGTTTTTCACCGTAGGATTGTGCCGGACAACATCATGGGCATGAGTATAGACTAGGGATTTGACAAAGGCTTCCGTTGTTCGATTTTCCAAAGACCTAAATGCCGCCTCAATATCAAAGCTTCTGGTAGCCGATTTGCCTGGAAAAATCTTCTTATATAGATCAGATACTCGGTCGCAATAGGCAAGGACTGGTTCAATGTCGCCACTTGACTCTGCTTCATGAATCAGAGTCCCCAGTTCGTTGAAGTGAAGACTGTTAGCAATGCCCTTAAAGGTATGTAGAGTACGCTTGACATCCACACCAGACCTTAATTTTGCAACATTTTTTTCGAGTTCTATAGCAAATTTCGATCGATATTCGCTCGCATCATGAACGATTTTTTGAACAATAAGAGCTTCCTCAACCGCAACCTTCGCCAATTCCTTCGAAGCTTCATAGTCTGTTAGGTCAGAGATATTCAGTGTCAATCCTGATATCTTTTGTCCTGAAAGCACCTTACCGAAAGAAAGTAACAGACTTCTATTTTGAAACTTAATATTGGAAGGAAAATTCTCGGAATTAAAATCCCAAGCAACGTCGTCTTCCCACAGGACAATAGAAACAGCCTCAACCTCGTGAGGAGGGACACCCAATTCGGTCAGGAATTGTTTGACACTATCAGTATTTGGCAAGAATGGGAGTACGAAGTTTTGCATCATTTTCTGGCCATCTGGACCGAATAGAAAAACTGCATTCGTTGACGTCGACAAAATTGATTTCATTTTTGCGTTCTGAGCTTCGATCACCTTCTTCTTTTCCTCAATTTCGTATCTTGAGCGAACAAGGTGATTTAGCATATAAGAAAGAAAAATCCCGATAGCCATCATTGTAGCCGCGGTCGGGATCACAGCAGTAAACACATCAGGAAGGAGGACCGCATAAGCCGCGCCATTGAACAAGTTCGCCATAAATCCCAGAGCAAGAAATCCAGAAACAGATGGGGCAAAAGCGAAGAGCCATGGTAACAGTATCTGAGTTGGAAGAGATCGGGAGGCACGGTTGAAATCAGGGTTGTACGCCTCGATGAACGCGGATATAGCGGAAACTTCAACAAAATGCAGCGTCGTAACCGCATATAGTATTTTGAAGAAGTTTTTCTTTGCTTTTTCTGGGAATAGACAGAAAAAGAGCACAATTAGTCCAGATGGGGCGTGCAGCAAGAAAGCTAATGGGCTTTTTGTCTGTTTGAAAACAGTAAACTCAACAAAAACACCGAATATAAAAACAAGCAAGAAAACTCTCTTATTGAAAAGAATACCCCAAAGCAAATTTGATAGAAACTTCGGGTAGTTATTGTTCATCTGATACACCTTTCACTTTTTTGTCGTCAAAACGGTTTCCTTTGATAGCATCCATCAAAAAGTCGTCACCAGTGCGTTCCACGTAGTTAGCATATAGAGTATCAATCTAGCCTTCCAATGCTACGAAGAACCGTCATTTTAGAACGCTCAGCAACGAAGTTGTTGAAACCTGCCTAATATCCGACATATTGAAAATCCCTATTATCCTCGATTCTATAAACATTCTCGTATTTACATCAAACATGAGCGTTCTGAACACACCTCTTCCTCGATTTTCCATCAATGGTCCTATTGTATATCTTCTCTCTGGGATTGGGCCTACTTCGTCCTTCCCTTCCAAAGTTGGGTTATTCAGCCCTTCTTCAAATACGGGATGCCGCAGTGCGACGAGTCGGGTCTTTTGTGTTGTCCTTTCGGTCTGACCCGGTTCCCACGCGTGGGAAGGAAAAAAGTGTGGCTTTGTTGCCGACAACACGATGATTAGCACTATCTTCGTGTGTTTGCTCTGGTGCTTCCTTTGTTGGAAATATCAATCACGACCTAAGTTTCGAGCGCTTTCATGTCGAGCAGAATTTGGCTTCGAATCTCGACGGCAGGTCACTTAACGAGGGCAGGAGCGATTGAATAACTTTGCTGTCTGCGGATGAAGCTTCCATAAACGTTCGACGTTTTTGAGGGAATCCTAAAATCAACTGCACGCTCAACTGCCGATGGCTAGGGGATTGGCTCTGTTGCGGCTACCAAATGTCATGATATCATGAGGCAAATCAATCCGGGAGATCGACCATGCTTTTTGATACCAAAGGACACGAGATAGAATAGTCGCCAAGCGCTTTCACTGTAAAACGATCAAGCTGAATAGTGAACCGATAAAAATCAATATTGACAAAAGCGGAGCCAACACCGCCGCTATCAATGACTATAGCGATGACGAAGGAACTGGTATCGAGATTCGTCAGAGTAAATATTTGAACAGCATGATCGAGCAGGACCGTAGACCAATTAAGCAATTATGCGGAGCCACGTGAGGATTCAAGTCATTTAAATCAGCAAGGATAACGATTGGTGGCTCTGAGTCGATGAGAATAATACGAAAGCGGCAAGTCAAGGCAGAGGGCAGATCCTATGCTGAGATCTTTTATTCTGTGGCTGCATGATACTTCGCGAATCCAGTTAATTTCTTGCTCAGAGTTTGCGCACGCAACAAAACGGAATCCGGCAACCCTGGTTCGGTCTGATAGTTAAAAAAGACAAAGACCCCTGCTGGGATCTTTGTCCAATACCCGTCAGGGATTTCAATCAAATCTGCAAGTCGGTAGTAGTGCCTATGGAACATTGCCCCTGGCGGCACGATTCTCGCCACCCACGATTGGCGAGATGATCGTAGAGCCGCTGCCCGAGCCCAGTTGCCTGCAGAAGGCAGGCGATAGGAAGAAAGAGCACAAGGAGGGGCAGGCGTCGCGCCAGCTCCAGGATCGCAGCGAACCCTTCTCGATGATTCTGTCCGGCCAGAGCCTGCATACGATGCAGGCGCTTTTCCAAGGAAAGTTCTTGCAGGCCTGGGTCCATCGGGTGATGAGCCCGGTCGATCACAACCCGCTTTTGCCAGTCCAGGAACCGGACCAGGGAGGCGATACGCATGCAAACTCCGCAGTGTTCATCAAAGGCTATCACCACCTTATCCTGGGTCGGCATCCAGCGCAGGATTCGTTCCGACCATTCTTCCGGAAAGAAACTGATATAGGATACGCACATGACGAGACCAAAGGTGAAAAGACCCATGCCGAAGGCAATTCCCAGGTGAAGCATGCAGCCTACCAGGATCAGGGGCTTTCGCCAGCGCCGCATCCAGATACCAATGGGGAAAAGGTATTGGAAACTGAGCGTCATGTAAGTCCCGATTAAAGAGAGAACGGGCATTTTGCGCATCAAAGCCCCGATCCACGGATGGCCATAGGTTTCAGACTGAAAAAGGTAGTAAAGGGCCATCCCGTTTTGCCAAAGGTGACCGTTGAGTTTCAGTAGGCTCGCTGTGAGATAGACGATCGCGATCTGCAAGCGACACATGAGAAAAGCGGCATTGGAAAGGGCCCGCCCGATAGCGCCCCAGACATTGTCGCCGAACGGACGACCGCTGGTGTTGACCAGCATGAGATAGAACAGCAGCAGTTGCGAAAGATTATTCCCGCCATCCAGGATCACGCCGCTCATATTGTAGATATTCATCGTGCTCAGATAGACCAGTATCATCGTGATCCGCAGTCGGATGCCCAGGATGCCGCAGGCGATAGCCCCAAGCTGCAGCACGAAAAACCAGAGGTAGTGCGGGGCCACTGCAGGATGCGCCCCCAGGTGAAAGACCCAGGACCAGATGCTTCCGTCGAATCGAGTACGCATGACGTAGGCGTCAGGGCCAAAAATAGTCGCATGGAACGGCAGCAGGAGCAGAGTATGCAGTCCGAGCCAGAGCAGGATGGAAATCCGAAAAAGTTGAGCTGTCTTGAGGAAGAGTTCCTCACGGGCCAATTTATGGATCATCGGCTAGCCTCCTTCGCAAGACGTCGGTGAATGGGTTCAAACGGAATTTCGACGACGCGGTCCCAAAGATATTTCGCATCCTGAACTTTAGTGAAGGGGACCGGTGAGAATTCCATGACCTTGAATTGAATCGCTTCCAAGTGCTCAGGCTTTTCGGGATGACGGGTCAGGCAATAGTCGACCGCGAAGCGCCGCGCCAGCTGTTTGGGCGTTTCCTGGAGCGCCTGGTCAAGCCGCGTCTTCGTCGCCACTTCTTTTTTGAGCGATTGGGCGATGTCGTCGAAAAGGGCCAGGACCTTGCCGTAGCCGGTAATGCGTGTCAGTTGATGGCGCTCCAAAGCCCCCGCGAAGGGATCCTTCCAGTGTGACCAATGACCATTCTCGTCCGCGCAGCGTACGGCGAATTTCACCGAGTTGATGCCTGGGTTCGGACTAAAGAGATGCCAGTTCTGATAAAAAATGTTCTGCATATAGCCAAAGGCGAAGTTGCCCCACTGGTATTGCAAAAGATTGGGCGGACCCAGATAGACGAAGATCATGAGCAGGTGAAAGCCCAGGAGGGCGGCGGCGCAAGCGCCCGCGATCCGATATTTCATGAGTTTTTTCCTCTGACGGTGAAAAAAAAAGAGGGGGCGTGATGCCCCCTGTCTTCAGCTTAGTAGTTCAGACCAAGTCCGACCTGGCCGAGGCCGCGGAAAGCGTTCAGGCGCGATTGCAGAGACTGAACGGCTTCGAGGCGGACGTTGGATGTACGCAAGTAATCAAGGCTTCCCAGCGTGCGGATGCGATCGAAGCCCATATCGGCGGGATTCCAATTGGTTTGACGGTAGTCCTTATAAACATCCCAAGCCAGGGCGGCCGCAGCTACGACCACAGCCGCAACGGCTGCATTCATGGTGTCACCGAACCTATGACCGAGGATATTCTCTTTTTCTTTCGGCTGCAGGCGTTCCCAGTAATCAACGCTCGTGCGGATATCACGCGAGACATCCGGCAAGTCTTTCAAATGGCGGAAAGCGTTGTCCATCTGCGCGATCACTTCCTGCTTGTCTTGCAAACTCAGACCCTCTTCGAATTTGGGCAGTCTGCTGAGGTCGGGGCAGGAGAGGCAGGCTACAGGAACCTTTAGTATCACGGGATTGAGAACGAGGGAACGTCCCAGCGTTTGGGCCGAAGCGAGGCTCGTGCCCAGGGTGGAAAGGATGGTCAAGCTAACGAAAACATTCTTCAGGTTCTTCATGGGTTTCTCCAAGGTAGTCGTATTTTCCGTTCACATCCGCAGTACTAAAGCAGCCACGGGAAGTCTACGAGTTGGAAAAACAGCTGAGACCGCAAAACGTTCGCGAGGGCGATGATTTCTGCGAACGGCTCAGCGGGCACAAAAAAGGCCCGCAGATGCGGGCCTTGGGCGTGAGCGCGAAAAAGATTTAGGGGCCTATCAAGAGACACTTGAGGCAGGGGACTTTGACGATGAGTCCGGGCCGGAAAGGAATTATATCGTCAGGGCTCACTTCACTGGTCCCCACGACGCTTGAGTTACAGATATGCAACCCAAGTGGTGCTGGGAATTGCGGGCACAGGTACTGCTGGGCATATTCGAATTCGCGGAGCGAGAGCTGGCTCTTGACAAAGCGGATCTGGTAGCTATCGAGCAGAAGATAGGAAGCTCTGAGTTGATCCGCACGGATCACGGAGCTGGATAAAATGCTGCGGGATTGCGCCAGCAGAGGACTGGCGAAAAACAAAGCGGGAAGCAGGTAGCGGACGAGTCTTTGATTGAACATTTTAGCCCCTTTCGAGTATGTTATTATGCTTGTAGGGTTTGGGGGATCGGGAGTCAAGAATGATTGAGGTCGTTTGCCCAACCGGCTTTCATGTCTTTGTGGCTCACATATGTAACTAGCTTGAATGACGATATTTTTTACGGGCCTCTGGGCCTGGACCGTTCGCAAGAACGCGAATTTTGCGAACGATATTTGAAAGACCAGGGGCTGACGATGCGAGAAACGATCGAACTGATTCTATCAGCAGGCAGTGGAACGGAGGCCCTGAGGCGTCTTCTGACCTGGAATCGGCAGAATAATCCCAAGTGGTCCTATGCCTGGATCGCAAAGCAGCTAGGCCTGAGCTCCAAAGGGCACATAGCCGACATTATCGGGGGACGTCGCCTCTTGGTCGCCCGCCTTTGGGAACCCTGTCTTCTCATGCTGGGTTTGAAAGGAATCTCACTCAAATATTGCCGCCTTTTGCTCGAGATCGAGGCAAGCATCAGCGACGGGAAAGATGTCCCAGCCACTCACTATGAAAAGCTGGAAGGCCTGCGGAAGACCCTGCAGGCTCAAATCCACAAGACCTCTGATCGACTCGTATCCAATCACATGATCCTCCAGCTTCATGCCGTGTTCGGGCTCTATCGCAATCGCCCCAAGCGACGGGAACTGATTCAATTCTTTGGGCGCCAGCACGTGATCGAAGTCGATCAGGCGCTGCATATTCTGATGAGCGAAGGCATGGTGCAGCGTGTCAACGATCAGTATCAACTCAATGATCAGGCACGGCATGTTATGGTGCTGGGACCGCAGCCGGAATTGGCTAAAGTCCTCGACTTTCTTAAACAGGGTTTGGATCAAAGCAAAGCGGCCATGGATCAATGGGCGACCCAAGCCGACCTAGCCTGTTTCCGTAGCGCGCACGTGAGCGTCCGCAAGGAATTATACAGAAAGCAGCTAGATAGTTTGCGCGACGAGATTCTACGGATGCAGAATGAAATGGCTACCGAAGATGGGGACATGCTGATCCGCATTGATTATCAGATCTATCCGATCGGCGAAAAGGGTTCGACGGGCCCATGATGCGGCCCGCTACGACGTTTTGCTGCCTTTGTTCAGTATAAGCGTGAATACTCGCTTCTGAGACTATGAGTGTCCCGATAGTCTCAGAATATTTTGTGACCAATAATTCTTTCGAATGTTGATCTTTAGTTTCGACAAAGACCAGCAGAGCCATCGCTCACATGAAGAAGGGCTGCCCTCTCGCAGAGCCTTTTCATAAGTGCCGAAGGATCGCGCTCCAGATCCACGAGGCCCATTCCATTGAGCCAAAGCCAGAAGCGGTCTGGTGCTGCTGCTGATCCTGCAAAATTAACGGGTGCGTCGACGCTCTGCAGCGCCTGGCCTTGAAGATCAAAGCTCAGCAGACGATAGGCCGTTGGAGTCAGCATGAGTTGATGCCAGCCGTAGA
>JBGSTF010000355.1:0-17685 GCA_041736645.1 Oligoflexus sp.
GTGATTCTGTAGATTTTAACGATCTATGAGCAGAAAATCAAAAACGCCCGGATCTTGCGATCCGAGCGTCTAATCTTTTTGGTAGCGGGGGCAGGATTTGAACCTGCGGCCTTCGGGTTATGAGCCCGACGAGATACCAAGCTTCTCCACCCCGCGGTTAGAGGTAGAGTTATAAGCCTTGGGACCTTACTTGTCAAGCAAGCATGAGATATTTTTCTGATGAGTTCGCGGTTTAGCCGACCTTCTCCCCTCGTAAGCGTTTACCCAAGCGGTTGACGCGCTCAACCAAAGGCTGAAATTGGTCACCTTCGCGCAGCGTTATCGGCTCTGGATGGGAACCTTCGAGTAATTCATCCAGGTACCGGTAGATGGTGCGTAAATTCGACGCTCTTCGATCACTGGGGTTCAGATACATCACTTGGTTCAGTTTCTCCGCTAGTTCTTGCAACTGATCTGACTCCCGTAAAATCAAAGGCTGCACCACATCACCCTGCAGATACTCATCGAGAAAGCGGTGAATCGACACCAGAGGTCCGTAAATTTGGTAGGTATAGCGCACGGAGATGAGAATCGACGCCACAACGAATATCAAAAGGAGAAAGGACCCGGCAAATATTGGGGTTTGAAACTTTTGCATGATTTCAACACTTTGGTCACTGGTCAGCTTAAAATAGACCGCCAGAGTTTGGTAAATATCCCAGACATAGTAACCAAAGATTCCAAAAATCAATCCCGCGAAAAGGAAATTGAGCAGCAGGAATATGAGACCAAGTTTCACCTGACGATAGGGTTCCACAAACCACGAAGTGAAACCGCGACGTCGTCCAGATTGTTTCATGAGCCAAACCTCGGTGATTGGTTGGCTCCAGTTTACCATAGAAGGCGGTAAGGTTCAGCTGACGTCCGAGCGAATCAGAGGATGCTTTGGCGAAGGAGGGTCGCTGTCGCAATCGCGGCGGTTGTGGCTCGCAGGACCGAACCTTCAATACGACAGGCCAGGAACCCATGCTCACGCAAAAGATTCGTCTCCTCAAGGTCGAGACCTTTTTCACTGCCTATCACCGCTATGGTCGGACCAGGGAGGGTCGGCTGCCATCGCCCCAGGTTCTGTTCGCCGTCAGGATCAAGGAAGAGCTTATGGGCAAAGCCCGGAGATTTTTCAAGCAGCTCATCGAAGCTTGACGACCAGGATATCGACGGCGCCCAAGGTCTCTTACATTGCTTCATGGCCGCCCCCGCAATGCGATCCCAACGTTCACGCACCTTGTCCTGCAAGCGACTCTTATCCACCGACTGCGAGGAAAAGACTTCGATCCCATCCACACCCAGCTCAATAAGATAGGGCAATAGGTCGTCGACACTCTGAGGCTTCAATGCACCTATGGCTAAGGTGAACTGCGAACCAAGGCCAAGCGCGGGAGTAAAGCTCTCGCTCTCGATAGTCAGAAGACCTTCGTGCTTGCCAAGACCAGTCAGCCGGGCTTTGGCAACCCAACCCTGACCATCGGCCAACTCAATATCGCTGCCTTCCGGCAAACGAAGCACCTTCAGCATATGATGCCATTCGTCGGGATGGAGCTCCCAGCTTTGAGAACCTATATGTTGTGCTAAGAATCGAAAGCAATGCGCCATGGACCTTCAGACCTTACGATAGATTTGACAAGCCCAATCGCTTTGAACAGCCTCGTGTTCAAGAATCAGCCCGCAGGGATTCGCCAGCGCTTCCATATCCCGGGCTTCTTCTGCCAGAATTCCAGACAAGACCAGAAAACCACCTTCTGCTGTTTGAGCGGCCAAATCCCCGATGATGCGTCTCAGAACGTAAAAAATAATATTCGCCAGGACCACTTGGAAGGGCTTGCCCACCGATGGCTCTGTCCCCAACTCGAGGACCAGCGGGGTATCATTGACCTTGGCGTTTTCACCAGCTGCCATGATGGAATCAGGATCGATGTCGGTCGCCGTCACAGACCGAAAACCAAGCTTATGGGCCGCGATCGCGAGGATTCCCGTTCCCGTTCCAACGTCCAGCAAAGTCGTAGGCGTTAAACCACGCGACTCCAGCTCCTCAAGTGCCTGCACGCACAGCATCGTGGTTGCATGCTGGCCCGTTCCAAAGGCCATGCCTGGTTCGATACAGATAGGAATCAAATCCTGTGGCAGACCTTCAGCCAACCAGGGCGGATAAACATAGAAGCGCGGAGTGCGAATAGGTTTAAAGCTTTCCTTCCAGCCTTCCATCCAGGTTTCAGTCAACATTGCGCTCATTTCGCAACGGACTCGACCTGCAAAATCTTTCTCAATATTCGACTTGAGCAATTGCAGATGCTCTCTGTCGTACTTGTAAACCATGAGAGGCAAATTATCGCCACCCAACTCTTGGTACTGCTCAGGAGCCGTTGCTTCGTAGGGAAGATCCAAATAAAGATCGTCAATAGCGCCTTCAACAAAGGCCTCTTCTCCCGAACCGAGCAACCAATTTTTGACATCATCCTTAACTTCTTCAATGGATGAGTGCGTCTGAGGTATGAAATTGATTTGTAACTGAAAAGTCTCGGTTGGATGCATGGGCTGGAGCCTCCTAAAGCAACGGTGGCTCTTTATATAGGCTGGGGAGCAAGACCTCAAGTTGTTTGCTAAAAAACCACCAAGGGACTCAAGGGTCCATCGATGGGTAGCACGGGAAGAAGTCTCTTAACCAACTGATCTTGCAGATATTTTGGATCTTCGTTCAGATTTGCACGCAGGCGCTGCAAAGGTTCAAAACCAGGATTGCGCTGGGCCAGATCAACCCAAAGTTGCCGAGCTTCTGCTTCATTGCCCTGATTGGCCAGGATCAAACCATGAGCAAAACCTCGCCACAATTCATCGGCTGCTCGTCCTTTTAGTTTCTGCCAGAATTTCAGCGCCGTCTCTGCTTTCTTAGGTTCTTTAGTTTCCAAGAAGGTGACTATGAGTGCGAAAAAGTGCTCCGACCTGGGCTCTAAATTTGCAGCTTTTTGAAACTCTGCCGCAGCCAAAAGCAGATAAGGGCGAGTGGAATAGGCTTGCAGCATGGCAAGACCTTTGAGATGAGCCAGCTCTTGGGATTTGACCGCAAATTTCTCAACAGTCTGCAACGACTGCAAAGCTTCCTGACCATTTTGATGAGCGATCAAAAGTCGAGCCCTTAGCAAGGGTAACGATTCACCATCCAAAGCTTTTTCCTCATCCTGCTGTTCGGCAATACGATCCAGGTAGCTCAAACCTGATTCCGACTTTTGAAAACGAATCGACTGTTCCACAATGAGACGAACAAACACAGGATCATAGCGGAACCTTTGAAAACTTTCCGGATGCGATAGAAATTCTTCCAAAGCACTTCCAGTTTTTTCTGGCTTCATGACCAGGGTCTTGTAAAATTGTGCATCAAAAAATCCAGCATCATCATCACTCATGAGAGCAAGGGGGCGAGCCTTCCAAACAACACTGAACAGTTTTTTGTCATGCTGGCGATAGGCATTGTGCAGCCTCAATCGAAAGATTTCGCGCTCCAGGAAAGGATCAAACAGATCGGGAAAGAGCTTAGCCGCGTCCCAAAGGTATTGCTCTGCTTGGACCGAATCACCTGCTTTGATAGCATTCCAACCCGCCGCAAAGCCCAACCAAGCCTGCAAAACAGGCCTCTGGGCCCGTAAAGCATCCCTCAATACAAGGTAACCATCATCGAGCCGAGTCCGCACGGGTTGACGGGCTTGATCCAAAAACTTCAGGAGGCATCCTGGCGAACCACTCCATCTCCGACAATTTGTGAAATTCTTCGGGGCCACGAGTTGAAAGGCTTGCAGGCGCCTTTGCGCTTCTCCTGCTAAAAGTTGCAAAGGAAGCATTTCCCAGGAGTCACTCGTTCTTTGAAATTGAGAGGCATCGCCGTGGTTCTCTGAAATCATCCGCAAGGCTGCCTGTGGCAGATCTTGATAGACCTGACAATTAGTTAGAAGATATTGACCATTGGGCTCAAGCGATCCCTTGTACCGACGACTCAGGGCCTCTTGAACTAGAAATTTGCAATCCATATCTCGCCACGCCCGAGAGGCGGCTTTATCCGTTCCAGGAGATTCTGGTGCTTTAAGCTTCAAAAGCAGCAGATCCGTATACTCTTTTGTCTTGGCTCCCAAGCCTCTTTTATCCAGGTTCTTCTGAATCATGCGCAGCGTGTTGCGCGTCGCTAGGTTCATCGTCGGATCGGTTTTGATCAGGTACAGAGGTAAAGCGATGACCAGCCCTGCTAGCGTCAGAACCAGAATCAGAATTCCGAGCCAGACATGAATGCGACGGTTTGGATGTTCCACCTTGCGATACTTGATGGCCGTGACTTGCTGAAGGGCATAAAGCGGCTGCTCTTGAGAAAATTCCCCCTCTTCCGGCAGATCTATATCTTCCATAGCCCTCGAGGTCGGGGTGGGGGGCCTGGAAAAATCAAGCGACATCTCCGCTGGTGGCGAGTTGCGCCCTTCCAACGGATTGATTATCTTCTTAGTTTGCGATTTCGGTTGCTCTGCCATCGCCCTTTGCCTTGAGTGTCAGGACTTTTTACCAAGGATCGTGACATGAAAATGCCCGCGTAAGGGAATTCCCGCCAAGCGAACCTGATCCGGTGAATCCTCGATCTCGACAATCGAGCGGAAGAAAGTCGCAAGCACGAAAGCATGAATCTCTTTCGCCAGAACGCTGTCCCCTTGCTTGCTGTGGTGCCCCTTACCCGTAATGACCTTCAGCTTATGCAGACCAGCCATGTCACGGAGGTGGTTCACGACCTGGCCAACTCGCTGCTTGGCCTCTTCCAGATTCAGTCCATGTAGGTCGACTTCTTGCACGCCAGCCGCCCTTTGCGCCCGACTCGCCTTTTTCACCGGTTCCTTGAGCTCTTCGGCATCCGCTTTCTTGGGCTTGAATTCCTCAAGATGCTTGAGGAAAATCTGTTCGGCATCCTCCTCCAGTTCGAAGCGGATTCGACGGGGCGGTTCCCCCTTATTTTCTGGGCCTTTTCCTGGTTTTTTGCCTCGAGCCATAATTCTTCCCAAACAATGCTGACAGCCCAGTACCATTCCGCTATGATCGCATTCTCTCGATCAGAGCGGACGTTTATCTCCCAACAGGAGTTCTTTCAACTTATGGCCTCCAAGGACGAACTGCAACTCGAACAGCTCAAACAATGGAACGATATCACCCAAGCGAAGGGATTTCTGGCGGCAGACTTTCTCTTGTGGCTTTGGTACTACATTGAATCAGACCAAAATCCTAATCGTTTTCTCCTGCCTGGTGATCCCCAGGAATACTTAGTGAAACTTTGGATAGAGGATCGGCTAGTCCTGGAATCTGACGACGCTAAAGCCCATGTCCACACCCTCAAGGGTGGCGAGCCGAGTCGCAGTATGGAAGCAGAAGCAGCTTTACAGACCGGCAAAGGGGTCAAAGAGCTTAAACTTGGCCTGCATATCGATCCTTATGGAGACTTTTTCTGCCTACTGAACTCCCAGGACTTGGCGCCACGCACCATCAATCTTCCCCAACCCGCCATTGCTGGTGAGGGGAGTCATCAGCGGCCATCGCTCGCTTATCGCCTCAAGATGACAGAGATAATGGTCGATACCTTAGATGTTCTGTTCTATAAATTTATGGAGGCCCGCGTATCACCCGAATGGTGGGATGAAACGTGGCCGTCCTTGCAAAATTGGATCTCGCAACGTGGTCATGGAGAAACGCACCTCCACTGATCCTATCGGAGGTGGGCATGGTTTGGGCGTATCTGAAGAAATCAAAAGTCACTGAAATTCTGCTCATCATTCGTGACGATGTATCCCGTACTGATATCGTGAAACACGCATACGCCATGGCCTATGTCACGCTCTTCTCCCTGATTCCCTCATTGGCAGCAACCTTTGCCTTGGTATCTCTGTTCACACCCATGTTTGGCAAGAACTCAAGCCTCATCTCTGAAGTTGAGTCTTTTATTCTCAAGCATTTAGCAACGGGAAGCGGCTCACAAGCCGTCGACTATTTGGAAACCTTCCTGGCGAACACAGATTTTCAAAAAATTGGAATGACTGGTTTTGCTGGAACGGTCGTGGCTCTGATCCTCCTGCTGAAAGAAATTGAAATGGCGCTCAATCGCATTTTTGAAATTGACCGCGCGCGCCCTCTCTTCATTCGCTTTATCTATTTCTGGACGTTTCTGACGCTTGGAACTTTTATGTTGGCTGTTTCTATTGGCACGCTCTCGTCCAATCAATTTGTTTCTAAATATGTCGACGTTTCTTGGACTCTAAAAATTCTTGGCAATTCGGTCTATTTTGGCAGTATTTTTGCCTTCTTTTTTATCCTGTATAAGATTGTCCCGAATCGCTTCGTACCACTCAAACATGCAACGCTTGGAGCCTTTGTTGCGACGTTTTTTCTAAGCTTTGCTATCAAATTCTTTTCTTTGTATGTTTCTCATTTCACTAGCTACCAAGCTGTATACGGCGCCTTGTCGGCGCTACCGATATTCCTATTCTGGCTTTATATCATCTGGTTTATCACTTTGTTCGGCGCTCTCATTGCCAAACGAAGCATGGACGGATGGCATCGAGAAGACCTTCATGTCGAAGAAATCCATGAACATATCAAAGATCCATTTTTTCAGAGTCTTCTGCCCTTCCTGGTGCTAATTGCGATCTATAAATCTTACGATCTCGATCAAGGCAAAGGCGCTTTGCCGGAAAATATCGCCAAAGACTTAAATATTTCACTCAGCCCTGTAAGACGCGCCCTACACATTCTTGAAACTGCAGAGCTGGCTCTCCCTCTACAAAAGGAAGATCTCGCCAACTTCGCACGCAATTCATACTTTCCACGCTTGCCAGCGCAGCAGGTTTCCTATGCTGATTTGAAACTGAAACTCCTGGGGAGTGAGGATGCTTGGCTTAAGGGAACGTCTTGGACAGGAGCAGCGCTTGGCCGCTATACTCCACTCACCCAAGCCTATCTTGCAGGGGAAAAGCGATCTCTGGCGAGCGACCTTAAGGATTCGTGATCCAGCGTAACCAAGGCCACTGACGCCAGCTCAAACTTCGGCGAATTCTCTGACCCATAGGCTTGGGCGGATATCCAGTCGAAGCCTTAATCTCACGGGGAATATAGACCGAAAATGATGCCCCTTGTTTGGGTTCCGATGCGACCTCAATACGCCCGCTATGCAAGGATACAAGTGCCTTTGCCAAACTAAGGCCAATTCCAACACCACCCGACGATCGATTGCGTGCCGTGTCAGCTCGATAGAACATGTCAAAGACATAAGGCAGAGATTCTTTGGCTATCCCTTCCCCATAGTCGGTGATTTCAAATCGCCATTCGCTCACGCTTGCCGACACCTTGAATTCTACCGCCTGGCCTGGACTCGAATGCTTACAGGCATTAAGAAGGATATTCTTGAGCGCCAGAGTCATATATCCGGGCGCCATGTGAGCCATTTTTTCGCCGAAGGTACCCAAATCCACTTGGAGCTGGACTTGTTTTTCCTCGAAATTCTTTTCAACTGAATGGCACAGGTCATCTACAAATCGCTGCACCTGAGTTTCTTCGAGCTGAACCTTGATCGCTTCGCCTTGAGCTCGGGCCAAGAGGAGTAAGTTCTCGACGATGCTCGACATCTGAGCTGCTTCGTCCACAATCGTACGCATAGAGGCTCGGTATTCTTCCGGACTTCGCTCCCGACGCAAAGCCAATTCCGCCTCACCGCGAAGCACTGCGATAGGGGTGCGAAGTTCATGGCTGACATCGCCCGCAAAGCGGCGGAGTCGTCCGAAGGCATCTTCGATACGCCCTAACATTTCATTAAAAGTCATGACGAGCAGTCGCAATTCATCTTCGGCAGCAGGCAGTTTCAATCGTCGATCAAAGTTATCAGTAAAACCCAAAGCTCCTACTTCCCGCGTGATACGTGTCACGGGTTTAAGGGACCAATTTGTCAAAAGATAGCCGAACACCAAGGAAACGACAAACCCAAGAGACAAGGTAATCCAAAGCATGATCTTGGCGTTACTGATCGTGTTCAATGAATCACTCATGAAAGCCGCGACCTGAATCAGCTCACCAGCGAATTTGCCATGACGCATCACTGGCAAAGTCAATTGACGCAAAGCGCCACCATTAGCGATCTTGTGAGATTCATAGGTTTCCTGGCCTCGCTCAGCCCGGGCCATAGCCAAAGGAGAGACAGAGAGGGACACTCGGACATTACTGGTCCGTGCGCGAACCTTGCCGGAAGGATCGATCAACTGGGCATAGGCTCTGAGATATCTTCGACCGCCAAAAAACTCGTCGATCATCGACTCCCAGTATAGGGGATCATGAAAAACAGAGAGCTTCTGCTGCTGGTTTTGCTGAGCATCGCGAATGGTTTTTGCTGATGTCAAAAGAGTTGCGTCCAGAGACTGCAACACGGAATCTTCCACGACCTTCGAAACGCCCACTCCGATTGCAATGAAGATCAGTGCCATCCAAAGTGCGTGCCCGACTGATAGACGGATTCGAATAGGAATTCGTGAAAGCACTCGAGTCTCCTTCACGCTTCAGCTGTCGGTCTGCCGTCAACGTCTAGCATGTAGCCATGCCCACGCATCGTCTTGATAAAATTTGTGTCCCAGGGTTTATCGATTTTATTGCGTAAATAACCAACATAGACATCGACAACATTGGACGTAGGTTCGAAATTCATATCCCACACATGTTCTGAGAGTTGGGTACGGCTCAAAACCACCCCTGCATTGCGACCAAAATACTCCATTAGAGCGTATTCCTTCGCCGTGAGATCGATGGCTTTGCCCTCTCGGAGGACCATTTTTTTGGACGGGTCGATACGAATGGGCCCGACTTCAATCACCGTGGTGATATCGGTATCTTTACGGCGCAAAAGTGCCCTGACGCGAGCCAGCAGTTCGTCCAGACTGAAAGGCTTCCTTAAATAGTCATCGCCCCCCTCATCCAAGCCTTTAACGATATCTTGCGTGGTATCTTTAGCAGTTAATATCAGCACAGGAGTGGCGATACCGCCCGCCCGTAGATTCCTTAGCACAGTCAGACCATCCTTGATCGGCAGCATGAGATCCAAGACTATTGCATCGTAGGGGTTCTCATAGGCGAGCCACTCAGCTTCCTGACCATCTTGTGCCAAATCGACGGCGTATGATTCTTCGCGTAAGGCGCGCACGAGAAGGTTCGACAAAGCTTTGTCATCTTCCACAACTAAAATTCGCATAATTCCTCCCTTTTGACACTGTTCCCATACTGAATGTCGGGCCTATAGATCAACATAATTCGCCCCGTATGAAAGACAAATGAGACGCGGGGCACAAAGATGAGAAAGTTAGGGGAAAATATGCAATGAATCCCTTGAATCGACCTTTGTATTTTCCAGAAACTATTGATGCTTGCTTCAAACCAGCGAACGTTTGTCCTCTCTTTGATGGACACGCCAGCCTTCGCGCTTCGCAACGGCATGCACAGCGCGGGTAAATGCAGGCAGTTACCGGCAAATTCCAAGACCAAGCCGAACTCACGCCAGCAAACACATGACAGGCAAGTAATACAGCGTCCAAAGACACTGCAGGTTTTCTAGCAACGACTGAATCTATCTTTCCTGCTAATCAATTGACAATAGCCACACTGATAGGTAGCTTGGGCAAACTTCAGTACAGGTTCTCGAACCGCTCATTTTTGAGGAGGCTTATTATGGTTAAAAAACAATTGCTTGCAGCTCTAGCTCTGACATTTAGCTTCAGCGCATACGGGACAGATTTCTCCGAAGCCGAAGCAAAATTCGCTTTGCGCGACAGCACTGCCGATCACTCTGCAACTTTGGAAGCTCGCGCCGCTTACAAGGCCATTATCGATTCCGGCGTCAAGGACGCAGATCTGGTCCGCGCAGTCGAAGGCTACCTCCGCACTTATATCTTCGAAGGTACCCACTACACGACAACCAACGCTGAAGGCACCGAAGCAACTCCAGCAGGCACTGGCAAAGAAACACGTAAGAAAATTTTCAACGATGCTTGGAAAACAGCGGTTGAATTGATTCCAGCTGCGGCTCGCGAAACCTCCCCAGTTTATTACTACTTCAAAGCTTCTGCGATCGCCTACGAAGCCGAAGTATCCAACGTTCTTCAGCGCTTGGTTCTTCTGCCACAGTTGAACGATGCATTGGCAAAAGGCTTGGCTGTTGAAGGCGGCGCCACATACGAAGGCGGCGGATTGCTTCGCGTTAAAGCTGCTGTCAAAGGCAACCCAGAAGCAAAAGGCCTCCCAGGCGGACTCTATAATCCAGAAGAAGCTCTGAAATTGGTAGACCAAGCAATCGCTAGCGAAGCTTACCCAGACAATGCTGAAGGCATCTACTTCTGCGAAAACTTCCGCCGTAAAGTTATCACTCAAAACGAACTCAAAGACGTTGCTGGTGCCTTGGCCACTGCTGACCAAGCCTTGCTCGACTTCCCAGCCTATCTGGCAGACAGTCTGATCCCAGAGTTTATTCGCGCTGAAACAGTTGATTGCATCAAAACAATCACCGAGTTGAAAACTTCGATTTCTCCTAAATAATCGATTCGCCATAAACAATGACGCAGGGGGCTCTAGGCCCCCTTGTGTTTGTGAGGACAAAGACCCATGACCAGGAATCTTATATTTGCCCTTGCGTTCTTGACCAGCGCTGGGGTTGCTTCAGCGTTTGAGTCGACTAAAACACTGCCGAAAGGCGTGCGAAATTTGAATATCAAAGGTGTTTATACCGCCACCAGCGAAAAAACGGATCCCAATGGTGATAAGATCTCTCTCGCCGAGGCTCTGTGGAAGCCGTTAAAGTTTAAGAATGTTCTTTCTTCAGAAGAAGATCCTCTGAAAAGAACCCAGCTCGAAGCTTTCCTTATTGAGCAAGGCATCAGTAAGGAGCAATCGGTTGGTGACTTCACCGCGGATCTTAATGCCCAGATCAATGTTTGGGCTCCGATCCTCGGTTGGGGTTTGACCGACAATCTTACTTTGGCTGTCGCTGTTCCTTATTACAGTACCAGCACGGACATCCAACCCGGCTTTCGCACCAATGCGGGAGCAGATGATCTCTTAGCTCGTTTGACGTCACCCTCGATGAATAACTATGGAGCGGCCGTTGAAGCGGCAGAAAAATTTCAAGACGCCATCGGTCGCTTGAATCGCAAGCTGCTTCGCTACAATTATTCTGAGCTGACCAGATGGAATCAAACAGGTTGGGGCGATACAACCCTGGCTTTGAAATATAAGGCTGTCGATCAAGATGTCCTCAAGCTGGCTGTGACAGGTGGTTTAGTTGCCCCAACCGGACGGCGCGACAATCCAAGCATCCTCACTGATCTTCCTTTCGGTGACGGCCAATGGGATGTGTTTTCTCAGCTTTCTCTTGATCAGCAAGTGACCAGCACAGTGTTTATCAATCAATTTGCCAAGTATACCTACCAAGCTCCAGGCCGACGACGCGTTACTTGGAAAACATATGAAGAAAGTATCGAAGTTCCCGTGAACGGAACTGACTTCAAATTGGGTGATAAGATTGATGCCGGCCTATCTGTCCAATTTGAACAGGAATCAACTGGCCTCACAGGTGGACTTGGGGCGCTCTATTTCCGCAAATTTGGTGACCGATATGAAATCGATGTGATCGATTCCAAGAACGAATTGCAGCGCTGGACCGATCAGAACTCCGAGTATGCTCAAGCGAAGTTTGGTTACTCCACGCTGCCCGCCTTTAGGCGCAAAGAGTTTCCATTGCCTGCGAGCGTGAGCTTTGAGTTCCGGAAGCAGTTGGCCAGCCGCAATATGCCGGTCACAGATTTGGCCCAAATGGACATCAATCTGTTCTTTTAATCGAGGGAAAAACTATGAATATGAGACATATATGGATAGCAGTCCTCGGTCTGTCATCGCTGACTGGCTGTGGCAAATGGGCTAAAGCCAAGAAGATGGACGTGGTGGCTGTCGCGCCACCAGCCTACCCTTCCATTGCCGACAATGTCTTCGCCTTGAAAGGTGGAAAGTCTTCTATCAGCTATAAAAGCACAATGCTGATCTTAAATCCTACCGGCAATACAACCCAGTTGGCTGATCTGATTCGGGCCTCTGAAGTTGCTCGAGTCAAAGCAGCAGACGCCAAAACCTTCGTCGGCAATGAAAAAATCTTCGACAGTACCTATGGTGATACGGGAACAGTGATTACGGAGATCACGAAGAAGCAAGAAGAGCTGAAAAAATTCGTCACGGAAGCCCAGGGTCGAGCTTCACCCATTCCGCTGGCACAAAGGCAAGATGCGGCTGCGCGCTGGTTTCCAGAAGCTGCCGCCCAGCTGACTTTGAGTCCCGAAGATAGCCAACGCCTCCAAGCAACATGGGCAGGCTACTGCGATGCTAAAATCGTCGAATTTGCCGCACATCCCATTTTCGCCAAACTTGCTGTAGATGGCTACAAGCAACGTCCGAGTCCAGATCAACTCTGCGAATCGTATTACAAAGACCAAGCCTACTTCGAAGGCGAATCATGTAAGAACGGCGACTACTTCACCTGCCTTTGGGTTGATGGCGTCATGAAGAGCGGTAAACTCCTGTCACAGAACGGCCAGAGCCTAGCAAGTCTTTTGCAGCCAATTTTTGATGACAAAACCAAAACCGAAGATTTTCGGATCATCCTCGCCTCCGATGAATCAATCAGTAGCGGAATTGTGAAGCCACCTGCAGGTCCCTATAAAGACAACATATTCACTAAAAAAACCTATTTCAATGGTTTCTTATTGAACGGCAAAGCGATCGGCACAGAGGCTAAATGTAAGGAAGCTATTCCTGCCGAATATGGATTCATCTGTGGATCGTTTTCACGCACTTGGAAGGATGAGACTCCTCTTTCCTTTATCAAATTAGTCGAACTCACTTCAGGCCTTTTAATCGGCAAAGATTCTGCCGAGCTGAAGAGCCTATCCGACTCTGTGAAGTACTTTGGGCAACGTCCCACAGGAAACGCTCTGCCAAGCAATTCCGATATACTCTTCCATGACCTTGTGGTACCAGGCACTCTCACTCAACCAACCAATGCGAATCTCGGTTTATCCCAAGATTCAGTCACGATGATCAATGCCTTGTTCCTTGACAAGGTCTTTCCTTATCTGAACCCCGAAGACAAGGCAGTAAAAGTTGCTCAAGAACAGGAACTGGCGGCTCTGCAACAGAAATTAAATTTCTACCGTGAGGAGCGTAGCCGTCTTTCCAACGTTTCCGGCGAAGCTCTAGATGCAGGTATTCGCGCCGCGAATGCTGGCGACATAGCTTTTGGCTTCATCGCCTATCGCATGACTGTGGCAAAAGCCGATGATCTCATGAGGGCCACGATAGCCTTTGAACTTCCCACTAAAGTCCCTAAAGAGATTTTCGAAGCTTGCTACGACACGGATAAGCTTGTTTCGATCGATTGCCCCGTCGATCCTGAAGCATCAAAATCCGACGTTCTACACAAGGCGACACTGAACCTGAATAGCGCTAAAGGGCGAATTGAGTTTAGTTTACTAGTTGACAATCCAGAGGCCTGGGGCCTCGGCGCTAAGGCCAAAAACCCAAGCTCGCCTGACTACTTTATGCTCCTTCAGCCCGAGCAGATCCAGGGGACGACCCTACGCTTTGAGCTCTATCCAAACCGATTGCAAGGCTCCCTGGACATATTGACAGGCAAGACCCTGTTCAGCAAAGACGGTAAGGACTTGTTTGAAGCCGGGATTTCCATGTGGGAAGAGTGATTCTCGCTCATCATTGAAGGGCTTTGGCCCAGGCTTGCGCACAATTGTAGATTTTGACGGCTGAATAAAAGGAGGGTAATATGCCCTCCTTAGTCATTTTCGCAGTCTTAATGCAAAGACCTGGTGAGGAGATATTGTGATGACCCCAACAAAGATTCGCGCCCGCATAGCGGGTACTGGCCTGTATGTCCCACCAAAGGTTCTGAAAAACAAGGATCTGGAACAACTCATGGACACCTCCGATGAGTGGATTCGCCAGCGGTCCGGCATCGAAGAACGTCATGTGATTGAAGGTGGAATGGCCACCTCAGACCTCGCCGTCGAGTCTGCCCGCAAAGCTCTAGAGGCCGCAGGGTGTACTGCTGAGCAAATCGATCTTATTATCGTCGCCACGCTTTCTCCAGACCACCAGTTCCCAGGCGTTTCGGCGCTTTTGCAGCACAAGTTAGGTCTTGAATCCACCCCAGCGATGGATCTTCGGTGCCAGTGCTCAGGCTTCATCTATTCGCTCAATGTGGCAAAGCTCTTTATCGAGTCGGGACAATACAAACGTGTCCTGGTCGTCGGCGCCGAAGCTCATTCACCCCTTCTCGATTGGACCACCAAAGGTCGTGATGTCGCGGTATTATTCGGCGATGGATCCGGTTCTGTTGTTTTGGAAGCTTCTCATGATAATGCAGGAGTCGGTTCGATCGCTTTGCATTCGCAAGGGCAATTTGCCGATCGTCTTTGGGTTGAAAAGCCTGGCACCAGCAAAGGTGTTTGGTTATCGGAAGATGACGTTCAGCAGGGCCGCATGTTCCCTACCATGGAAGGCCGATACGTTTTCAAACATGCCGTAGAGCGCTTGACTCAAGTTGTCAAAGAAGTATTGGAAAAAGAAGGGCGATCGATTGATTCTATCGATCACTTTCTCTTTCACCAAGCCAATATTCGCATCAATGAAAAAGTCGCCGAATTGCTGCAGATTCCAGCCCATAAACTGCACAATAACATCAATAAATATGGCAATTGCTCAGCGGCATCCATTCCCATGCTTCTCGATGAAGCGATTCGTGAAGGTAAAATTGCTCGAGGCCAGACCATGATGATGGCGGCTTTTGGGGCAGGATTTACTTGGGCGGGAGCGATTGTTACTTACTGATCAACGATAAGTTAGGGCTCTTTCTCGAAAGAGCCCCATGTCAGGTCAAATCATCCGCATAAGAATCAAAAAGCCTATCGACAGAGTGAGTCCCAAAATCACTAGCAAACCACCATAATAGAACAGTTCTTGAGCTGGGGTGGCCCGTCCATGCCGATCCAATCGCTTGGCTGTGGTGGTCGGCAGGACAGCTGATTCAGGTTGAAATTGGTTCTTTTGGATCATGCTCATCGACGAAATAACGGACAATTCTCGCGACTTCTTGTCATCTTTTTTCGGCATGAAACGATAGGTTTCCGTAGCACAAACGGGACAAACCCCCTTCAATGCGCGGCGATTGTTGCCCAACATAACAGTATGCTTACCAAGAGTGTCGGTGTGAGCTTTACATTTGATACAATAGGCAGAAGGATAGGACATGGAACACCTCACAGACAGCAAGAGAGAGCGACAGCACGGGAAATCCTTATCCCATCTCATGTCTTGCAAAAGTCCTGCCCATGAAATATCCAATAAAATCGCTACCTCATTGCCTGGACGGTCACTGTCCTGTCAAAGTTTCTTACACTTTCGCATATATATTCTAATTCATTGAAATATATGACTTTTTTTACATAGAATCCTCCGCCGTCAAGACGGGAACGAATGCCAAGGATGGCGAGTCCCACTCTGTGGTCATTTGACAAAGATCGCCTGCATGCTATGCTGAAATCCTAAGCTTTCAACTAGTCCCCAAATTACTGAAGGTAGCCCCGAATGAGAAAAGCATTCGCCATGATGCTCGGCCTACTTCCTTGTTTTTACTGCTGCAAGACGGCCAAGGAATCCTCTCAGATCCAGGAATCTGCGCCTCAAGAGACCTTCACTACAAAGTGTGCAAAAGCTTCTCCCGATTCAGAAGCTGGAATCACTTACCAAGCCCTTATTGAAGTGACTGCTGCTAAGGACTGCAAAGATGCTGAGCTTAAGCTGAAGAGTCTGACGTTCCTGGTGATCAACGAAAAAAACATCAAAGACCTGAGTCCTCTGGCAGATCTCGTTCAGCTGCAATGGCTGCATCTCTATGGCAATCGCATCGATGATATTCGACCCTTGCGTCGCCTCGCCAAACTCAAAGATTTAGTGCTCGATAGTAACCAGGTGAGTGATCTAAGCCCGCTGGAAGGACTCGGACTTTTGCAAGAACTCTATGTGAGCCGAAATAATGTGACAAAGATTGATGCCATTGCCAGTCTGAAGAAGCTTTACATTCTAAACTTGGCTGGCAATCTCATCACTGACGTGAGCCCTTTGAGTGGACTGACTGGTTTGATGGTACTGGACCTCAAAAACAATCCTGTCGTCGGACAAAAATCAAGCCAAACCTGTCCCACTTCAGATGGCATCAGCCAAGCGCTTCGAGATTTTTGCAATCAGTAGATAAGAGCCTAGACAAGACTCTGCTTGGTCGGCGGATTGGTCGGGATCCTAAGCGTGGTCATCAGTTGTTTTTTACGCTTTATCACATCGGCGAGCGTCTGCTTGTCCAACTCGGCAAGAAATCCCTTCAGGGCATTTTGAAACACTCCCTGCAGGTCGCAGATTCCCATGATGGGACAACTGTTGTGCTCCTCATCGAAACAGGTCAAAAGCTTGAGATTGGGCTCTGTTTCACGAAAGACCTCGCCGAGCCTAATTTTCTCTGGATCTTGAGCTAGCCGGATTCCACCACTCCGGCCTCTAACCGACGCTACATAGCCAAGACGCACCAAATGCTGAACGACTTTAACGAGGTGATTTTCTGATACGTTATAAGCCTCGCTGATTGTTTTGATCTGGACGAGGCTCTGATCCTGTATCGCGAGGTACATGAGGACCCGAAAGGAATAGTCCGAGTACAGAGAAATTTCCAAACTTGTCTCCCAAGTGACTGAATCCGCATCGATTTTATGCGAGGTTTGGCCGTGTTCAAGAGTCGAAGATCTAAACCCTCGCTCGCCCCTTCAGCTATGCTACATCGAGCGAATTCGCGTCGCTGCAGACTTTGCCAGCTAAGTGAATCATGGATGCGATCCGCTCCGAAGCCAGACCTCAAATAGCTTATAAAAGTATACAAGCCGTTAGCATGCTATCAACGAAAGACTTCGCGTTAAAGAAATCTTCACGATGCTACTAAAAATTGAAATGAAAAGATTCATCTGCCTAAAAACTTGCACAACCGCACAAGTTCAGACCGACTCATCAATAGAAAAATTAAGTCAAAGAGAACGATTCCAAAACATATAAGTCGGCACCATTTGGACGAACGGCCCTAATGATCTTTTGTACCTTGGCTCCTCAAGCAAAGCTACATGCCCGATTTCGATCACACATATTTGAATCTTTAGCCTATTTTTGCCTGTAGCCAGCATCGTTGAAAAAGCTGAAAATCAAATCTCAATGGGAACTTGATGTTCCGATGAAATTGCACTCATCACTTTTCTTCTGCCCAATGCCATCTCCAATGGTGAAATTTAGGAGATGAAAACGCTAAAAAACACATGGTGGTTTTGGGTTCAATTATAGAACTGATATCAAGATTGCAGATGCAATATCCAAGGCAACAGCATCAATTTTTAGGGAAAAAAAAAGCCATCTGGGTTAGATGGCTCCCCATCACAGACAGTGCGCTAAAACCTGCACTCTTGCCAAACGCTCTATATACCATTGATTTTACTACATTTTTTATGGTGTCTGATAAAG
>JBGSTF010000028.1:0-23317 GCA_041736645.1 Oligoflexus sp.
GCAGTCGGAGGAGTTTGTCCTGATCGTCAACTCCTTAACGGAATCGCTCGGACTCTGTGTTCAAGATACTGTGGCTGCTCGCCTTACGGATGCTGCTTTTGACCTCATTGACAAGACGGATCGCAATCTCTTCGAGCGCTATTGCGATGTCCAGGCGTTTTCTAGTTTTGAACGCTTTGTTAACTGTGCGCGCTTGGGTAAGAACGACACGTTTGCCCAGGACCTTCTGCAGAAAATTCATTCCATTTATGAGGTCTATCACGATATTTTTCTGTTGGATATCAGCGGAAATATTATCTCGGCTGCCGTACGAACCGATCTTGTTGGCCAATCACAGGCCGATAGGGAGTGGTTTCGCAATTGCAGTCGTGGCCAACTGGTGGTGACAGATCTCTATTTCTCGAAGACTGTGAATAACTATACGGTGACTTTTGCAGCTCCTCTCCGCGATGCGAACCAAGAAATCTGTGGGGTTGTCTCCACGCGCTTCAATTGTCAGTTCGTCTACGACATTCTCAAGGCCGCTATCGTCGGTCGAGAAAGTCGAGTGGTTCTCCTCAATTCTAAAGGCATGCTGATCGGTAATACTGATGGTGAAGGTCTGCTCGAGAAGAATTTTTCGGGACTCAAGGCGTTCAAACTCCAGGAAAGCGGCCAGGCCGGCTTCGTGAGCGAGCGTGTAGAATCCGATGACAAGCTGTATGCCATCGGGTATGCACGTACTCCAGGTTACAACAGCTACAAAGGTAAGGGGTGGGTGGTGATGGTGATGCGTCCGATCGAGGAAGCGCATACTGAAGCCGCAGGTACCGTCTTGACCTTGCGTCCCAAAAATCATTAGACTGCCCCGAGACCGTACATAAGCTTGACAGGCTTGATGGACCAGCAAAAATCCTGGAGCTCCAGTAAGAACTGGCGCATTTTTCAATTATTGGCTGGATTTTCTGAGGAGCTTAAAGAAGAGGTCCTCATCAATTGGCACGAGATGGAAACAGTTGTTTTCGAGGAATATTTTAACAACGTTCTGGTTGCGATCACAAACCTTTATACCATTTCTATATGCTTCCTTGTGCGGCAAATACAAGCTATAAATGATTTCAAAAGCTATCTGCTCATTAAGCAGTTTCAAAAATACAGGAGTTCCGGGCTCCATATAGTTTTCCATTTCAATACCCAGCCCAGATAGGGACACGTCGAGCACCCGAAAAAAAGGTATTACCTGTCCCTCAGTATCAAGCAGTTGACCGGGCAGCGCCCCGGTGAGGCTATAGAAGCGAATATCACGTGTCCTAGGTATCTGGATATAACTCATGCTATATTCCTTAGAAGTACAACTGGCTACAGGTACACACTCAATTCTAGCACAAGTAGAAAGCAAAGTAAAAAAGTGAAGGACCTTCAAACTCTTTCTAAACGACTTATCTGAAAGGTTGAAATGTGACAAAAGAATTTTGGAACACACGCTACAGCGAAAAAGATGACCTCTATACAAATCGACCAAATCAATATCTCAAAAACTTCTTTGAAAAGCAAACACCTGAGGGCCGTGTTTTCGTTCCAGGGGACGGCGATGGACGCAACGGAATTTGGTTAGCAAGTCTTGGATTCTCGGTTTACGCTCTGGACTATTCGAACGTTGCAGTGAATAAAGCCAACAGTCGCGCAGAGTCCCTCGGACTCAAATACAAGAGTCTTGAACTTTCAATTGAGCAATGGCAGCCACAGCCCGATTTTTTCAATCAGGCTGCTCTGATATTTCTCCATTTTCCCAAAGCAACCATGGAGTCCCTACTGAGAAAGATTAGACTGTCCCTCTTGTCGGGTGGAAGTCTCATCATGCAGGTCTTTGCCAAAGATCAATTGGCCCAATCATCAGGTGGCCCAAAAGACCTCGATTTGCTGTCGAGCTGCGAAGATTTCTGGTTCCTAAAAGAGATTTTTTCCTCAGTCGATATCCGTCAAGAGGAAGTCATGCTCGATGAAGGTCCACTGCACTCTGGAAAAGCCTTTGTCATCAACGTAGTAGGATCAGTTTAGCAGTAAATGCTAAGAATCCAAGCTTCCCACGCCTTGCATCCTCTCACTCACCGCAGCGTCGGTTCAGCTTCCGGTGATGTCGCCCTTACCGCTGCCCAAGCCGGGTTCAACGTCCCGCGCAGATTCCGGATAATCTTTAGCCGCTCGCCCAGGCGGCCATCAATGCGAGTGCTGGAATATGCAGCTCTTACGGTTGGCACGCTTCTTGATTAAGGCAGGCTAGCAAGCCCTGGAATTCCAGGGATTTGACTACAGTTTCCGGCAGGAACGACGGCGACGCTGGCTCTGAGAATTCAGTGAGCCATGGACAAGTTTTCTGCAATATGGAAGCTCGAAAAGCGTCTCGTCCATGTCCGAATTGTCCTGTAATCAGACCACTTTTGCATATCGGAGGATCAATGTTTCGCTTGTCCGCACTGGGAACCAGAGTATCTTTTTGTCTTTTGAGCCTCAGTCTTCTGTCAACATCCTGCGGATCGGGATCGCACAAGAAAGGCGCAAACCCCGCGCCCGAGGTGGATGGCAACAAGGAAAAAGAGGACGGCAAAAGCGATGGCCAGAAAGGTCGGGATGATGACGGTTCGGGCGGCACTCAAGGCAAGGACAATAAAAACGACAACGACATGCCCCCCCTCATCGGGCCGGCCTTCAATCTGAATCCCTACTCCGCCGCGGACTATGCCCGAACCTTCAATGCTCTGCCTGATGCCAGCCTCGTCTGGCCTGAGGAGCTGCGCGTGTTCCACGACGAAGCCCGGCAGAAGATTGCGTCTTATTTCAGCGAGCAGAACGCTTCAGGGTTCGTCCTGAGGCGAACGCAGCTACTGAAGGATTTCAAGAATGCGCGTGTCGAGTTCCGCAACACCTTGCTGCGATTCGACGATCTTAGCGCCAGCATCACCAGCAGCAGTGACACTTTGCGCCGAGACGCGACCGCGCTCCGCACCACGATTGAAAGCTACCGCCAGGGACAAGTGAAGGCGATTGTAAACAGTGGCAAGCAGCGCCTGACCGCCTACGAGAACTCATGCAAAGCGTCCTTCACGGGGATCAAGAATCTCCTAAGCGATCACAAGGCTAAGGTCCTAGCGGTCGTCTTTGAGGGCAAAAGCCTCAGCGACGCGGACAAGACGACGATAGCAGGCAAATTCGATGGCCTCGGACAGCTCTTCGACCAGATGCAGGCGACTCACTGCGAGAAGGACCTGAGCCGCTTCTACCCAGAGATGGAGGAGAAGCTGGCTGCTCTTGGTGCCATGCTGAGCGATAGCGAAGGCTCGAATTGGTCCTCCTTCGTCAGCAACCTTGAAGCCTCTGCTCGCGTGATCGAGGCCAAGCGCAAAAAGATGGTCGAGCAAGCGACGACTCTGACTGCCCGCCTGCCACAGTACCAGGACCTAGAGCTGTCGGGCGCGGACTCGGCGAAGCTCATTCAGACCATGATGCTGCGGTCGCTGCATGAAAGTCTCAATAGCTGGTACTGGACGCGGCTCTGCTTGAGCCCCTTAGCCATGCCCACGGAAG
The DNA here is from genome assembly GCA_041736645.1 of Oligoflexus sp. Lineage (GTDB taxonomy): Bacteria > Bdellovibrionota_B > Oligoflexia > Oligoflexales > Oligoflexaceae > Oligoflexus. The sequence goes on from JBGSTF010000028.1 coordinate 3,562, forward strand.
TGAGCGCCGAGCGGGTCTGCGGCCTGTCCAAGACGCCTGTCTCTGCCGATATCAGGGCTGCGCGGCTGACCGCTTTCAAAGACAGAATCAAGGATCTCCCCCTAGACGAAATCGTCGATACCATGGTCGCCCGCTTGCAGAGTCTGCCGACGCGTGACTATATGGCTACAAGCGTTGCTCCCTTTAAATCCGGCGTGGCCTCGCTTGTCGTGGACGGACCTTACTACAACACCGGCATAGAAAACCTGAAAGATACCCTGAAGACAATAAAAGCCGACACGTCGTCATACCCGTCCTACACTGATAGAAACACCTATCTGTTTGATTCCTTGTACTATCTGAAGTCGGACACGTCCGCTTACCCCTCTTTTAACGATAGAAACGCTTACCTCTTCGATTCCACGTACTATCTCAAGTCAGACACGTCCGCCTATCCCTCTTTCAATGACAGGAACAGCTACCTGTTTGATGCCCTGTACTATCTCAAGTCAGACACGTCAGCCTATCCCTCCTTCAATGACAGGAATAGCTTCCTGTTTGATGCCCTGTACTATCTCAAGTCAGACACGTCCACCTATCCCTCCTTCAATGACAGGAACAGTTATCTCTTCGACTGCGCCGGCTACACTTTGGATACCACCAGCAGTCGCACGATGCTGGCCAATTGCTTGAAAATTACGGACAAGGTCGGCGAGATCGCGACGAAAGTCGCCGGCAACCTGCGGGCGACCGAGTCGGCCGTCGCGACTGCTACTCAAAAACTGCCGGGCCTGGCTGGTCTCGCAAAGCTTTGGGAGACGAAGATGACGGAAGCTCAGAAGCGGGCCTCCGACTTTGTCCAGTCAGCCAAAGTCCAGCGCTACGGCTACGAAGCGCCGCGCAATCTCGCGATCACCGGCGAAGCCCTGGTCGCACCGCTGTGGCAAGGCGAGGAACCGAATCCTCAGAACCTAGTGGTCGATCGTATCGAAGCGGAAATGCTGTTCAGCTTCAAAGGCCTCTATCAATAAGCCTCTGGCTGAAGTTGCAGGATGAAGCTGGTTAGCACACACTCCATCGCTTGTTGCGGTCTATTATGAGTCCTCTATCATCATGAGCCTCCGGTCTATAATAGTTTTTGCTCGCGTACAGAAAACTGGACATGAAAGACCGCAGTGTCCTATTTTTTGGACATAAAATAATAAAAAATAGGCTTGCTATGGGCCGAATGTTTATCATACATAACTGAGCGAAGTGTTAACCATCCGTCTCTTGACTGGAGAAATATTCTGATGAAATCGATTGCGAGTCTGTTTTGTTTGGTAGTTTTGAGCTCATACGCTATGGCTCAAGAGCAGCTTTCTGTCCCCCCAAAACTTCTGTGTGTCGCCCAAGGTGATTGTGTCAAAGGCTTGGATAATTTCTGCGCTGCGGCTCAATACTTCCCAACGACCATTGATGAAACTCTGGATCACATTGTTACCGCTTACGATCCAAGCGGGACATTAAGCAAGGCTGAGCTACAGACCAGACTTATGATCGACTTCTTTGATGGGGATCAGTACAGCTTTTACTTGTTTGATGCTCAAGAGATGTCACAGCTGGCGAGAGGTCTAGCTAAAAACGTGCATGGAACCTATGAAGATGGTTTCGATTGGGTGAACGGCTATAATACCCGCGCCCGATTTAACATTGAATGTTCCGTGGTCAACTGAGTTTTCAATCTAGGATGCCAAGACGCTGTTAGCGCCTGCCTGCTGGAGGCTTCTCCAATTGCTTATGGCGCCTATCGATGCTTCGTGTAGGATGGAAATTATCGAGCTGGGCTGTTTGGGCCTGTGCTTTGTGGCGGATTGCTGAGAGGGCATTTCATGCGAATACTGTTGCTGTCTCTGATTGTCGCTTTGAGCCTGGGATCATCGAGAGGGGCTTCAGCCTCGACTTTTGGCTGTGAATCGGTAGCTGGATCGGTGATTTTTAAAGATACATTTTATGGAGTGTTGACCGGAGCTCTCCTCTCCGGGCTTTACCTGCTGTCGCAATCTCAAGACGATCGCGGCAATGTCGAGCGAACTCTGTCAGGTGGGGCTGCCCTCGGTGGTCTTGCGGGCTTTGGCCTTGGAGTGACTGAAATCGCCCTGCGAGAATGTCCTCCGGTTCGTCTTGGGGCAAAACCCGGTTTTTCAGGAGCTTTAACAGCCATTCCGCAAGCGACTGGGACCTTAAGTCCTGGCATGCGCCTGTCTTGGAATTTCTAAGCGGCCTCGTCAATGAATTCAGATTCCTCATCCTCGGTAGCTTCGGCTTTGGATTCCTTGACTGAACCTTGAGTTTGCTTTGATTGCCCTAGAATCAAGACTGTCATCTGAGAAAGCAATTGCTCGAGATGCCCGGCATGGTCGCTGAGTTTTTGAGCATTGGCTGCCGAGCGGTGGGAAATAGTCGCCGTCTGTTGAGTTTCGGAATCCAATTCCTGCATAACTTTGGAAATCTCGGAAACCCCTGCGTCTTGCTCACGTGACGCAACAGAAATAGCATCAACCTTGGTATCGACGGAAGTCACACCGCGAGTGATTTCGCTTAGGATCAAATCAAATTTATTGACTTGTTCGATGCTTTGATCAAGGACGATAGCAGCATCATCAATGGTATGCTTCACACTGCCACGGGTTTCTTCTATAATGGCATGGACTCGAGTCATACTGTGGGTCAACAGGCCTGTGATTTCTTTGGAAGCCACTCCGCTCATACGGGCCAGATTTCCAACCTCTTCCGCAACAACAGCAAATCCCTTGCCATGCTCACCGGCACGAGCCGCTTCGACCGAGGCATTGAAGGAAAGGAGCTTGGTCTGAAAGACAATATCATTGATCACTCGAGTTTTTTCTTCGATCTGATTGATGATTCCTGTTATTTCGGAAATGCCCTGATTGCTTCGTTCAACCTGCAAGAAGATTTGCTCCTGGCTCGTCCGAACCGTGTTGATCGACTCTAAAAGATTGCGGAATGAAGCTTGACCGACATCCACTTGCTCTTTACACGAGCGTGAATAGCGCCTCGAATCTTCCGCGCTGCTGCTGTTGGCTTTGATCATAGCGCTGATTTCGTTCACAGATGCTGCTGTTTCCTGAATCGCTGCCGCCTGACGGTTGGCAGCATCGGAAAGCTTTCCGGCTTCGTCTAAAATTTCCTTAGCCGATTGTGCCACAGAGATCGATACTTCGTTCACTGAACCGAACACTCTTTCGCTGCGTCTCGTCAGCCGAAGCGCGACGGCAATCGTCAAGCCCACACCAAGAATCATTCCAAACCACAAACACGCAATCGTAATCAGACCGTCCATGAATTCATTCTGTCGCTGTTTTTTTAACGTGACCTGGGCACGCTCTTTTACCAAAGCTTTGAGCTTTGTAAAATTTTCCACCTGGGATTTTCGTGCAGGAACATACTCAGAAGCATAGTAGGCCAAAGCCGAAGGGTCTTTTATCTTGATCAGATCAGCGATTTTATTTTCCCGATCGTCCAAGGTTTTACTATCGAAATCGGCCATAATTTTATTGAGAGATTGGATGTCGGGAGAATCTTGAGTGAGTTGATTGAGCTCTTCAGCCAATTTCACATAATTCGCATCCGCCTGCTTCTTGTTGGCAAATTCGGCTTCATTGCTCGGGTCGATGAGGTATCCGCGCAGGGCCTCCGACATGCGAACCATTTCGAGTTCCTGCTGACCAATGATTTCTGTCATGAGTAGGGCCGAATCCAGCTCCAAATTTTCCTGCCGTGCGAGCACATAGATCTCGATGGAGACCGCGGCAGCGGAAAGCAGGGTCGGAACCAGCGAGAGAAGCAGTTTAGACCGCATTGAAAGATTTTTGAAGCTCATGGTCGCATCCTTTACCCATTCTGGGTTCTTACGAAAATCGTAAGATTGTCATCATAAAGAGCAGTTCCTTCATCGGCGCCATTTGCCGCAAGTTGATGGGTAAAGCCCCCCAGCTGAAGAGGATTGACTCAGGCTTTTCGAAAAACGACAAGGCGCCCCGATCAGGCACCGGCTGCGAAGCAGGGAGCTGTATTGAATATGTGAGAACTCAGAGCGTGGCCGCGTTCCAACCAAACACAAACCTTGGGGTATTTTTTTGCAACTTATTGGCCGGATTGAGGAAACTTATAGTGAGCTGTAGCTCTGGATGCCATTGAGCTTCAGAATGAGGAAGAGCTTCAAACAAGCGGCGCATTTCCAGTGGTGCTGGGACCGAGCACCCAGCGGGAGCCCCAACCAGACAACCCTGACTTAATTGTAATTCGTAAAGACCGTTGAAAGGATTCCAAACGAGGGGAAAGACTCCCGCGGAACTTCCACCGACAGGATTTCGTAATTCAACATGCACCGCTTGGCGACGCATGGCAGGTGCGTTGCCGCGCAATCGAATGTCAAAAGCCAATGCCCCGTCGTTTTGCAGGACCATACAGACCCGCAGCGGTGCTTGGTCATCCCAGTCGACAGCGACAGTACGCGTTCGATTTGCCTCTAGGCCCAGGCACTCACTACGAATTGGCATGTTTGCTGGATAGACTGGATCCTGGCTTAGCTTGCTCGCGTCATTGCGCGCCCCGCAGGCCATAAGACCCGAGACCACAAGAACTTTTCGTAATACACCCCGCATAGCCGCCCCCTTCGCGTCTATCATACAAAATCCTGCGCCGTTTGGCCTGTCTGAAAAACTTAAAAAGCCGATTTTGGCATTTATCAAAAGGACCATAAAGCCTTCGGAGCGTTCTCGCAAGGATTCGTCGCTCCCCTAAGCAAGGAGGTTTCGAAATAATAAAGCCCTCAAGCATCATCCTGGCCTGCCGAAGAAGCTCCTACCGGTTCAATGGAGACGCTCGCATGGCTTTGCCTGAATGGATAGTCCTGCCCGAGGTGGAAGAATGCAGTCTTCCAGCAGGGGATAGAAAGCTGCTGAATATCGCGCGAAAACTCGTTGAGTTGTCGGACGAACAGCTTTCACGCTCGGCGCTGCTGATCGCAATCAACGAACTCAATACCCATGCAGAGGCACTTTACGCCGAAGCCCAAGAGCGTTGGGCAGAGCAGCACCCACAGAACTCCCAGCATCGCCAAAAAATTCATGGCAAAATTCTCAAGCAACTTGCCGCTCATTCGCAAGATTTCAAAGATTCCGGCCAACTCAGCCTGCAATCCACATTTATCGAATTTCTAGCCCTATGGTTAACGCAGCATGTTCGGACGCTGACGATCCCCTCGCCAAGCGCCGAGCAGCAAGGCGCTCAAAAGAGTGCATAATTTGCTGGTGAAATTTAGATCTTGGCCAGATTCAGCTCGCTTCTTTCCTGCCAACCGCGCTCGTCTGTCCGACTTTGGGGCCCAGGCTTAGGCCGTTCAGGCATTCCATGGCACGGTCCATTCCCACCGCAGCAAACAATCACTGTTGGCAAAATAGCGAATTGTCCTTGAAATCACCTGGTGACTAGCGCATAGATACTTTGTTTAGTTAATTACCAAAGTGGTCTTTACGGGGTGACATACTATGAACTTACGAATGCATCTGGCGATTCCTTGGCTGATTTCACTGCTCGCTATGCCTGCCATAGCTGAGGAGAACTCTTCCACATTCATCGGCTATTTTCGAACAACTCTTGGACTCACCGACAAAGGTGGTATGCAAGGCTTTCAAGCTCCAGGAGCCAGGGCCAAGTATCGCCTAGGTAACGAGCCCGATACTGTGTTTGAAGCTGGCATCGATCATCGCTTTGCACCCGGCCCCAATGCACCAAAAGGCAGCTATCTGCAAGGCGTCTTCATGGTGAGCGGATATGCGGGTATCGACAATAGCAATTCACTCAAGGCCGCGGACTTACCTCAGGCCTTTGTGAAAATCTCTCGTTACTTCGGCGATTTTGATCTGTGGGCAGGTCGGCGCTACTACCAGCGCAAGCAAATTGATATCAACGATTATTTCTGGCTGAATACAGCTCAAGGCGCCCATGTCGGCGCAGGTTTGGAAGATTTGGGTTTGGGCTCCGGCAAGTTGGATTTTGCCATCATGAACTATGAAGATAGCGCAGTGGTATCCCTCAAAGATCCTGCCGTGAATAAAACGCTGCACTCCCGCTTGGCCGAACTCCGCTACCGAGACATTGTGCTCAGCGACGAACTTAAGCTTTCGTCTTGGCTGAGTTATACCAATCGACCTGAAGATCCGGAATTAGGCTATAAGGCGGAAGCTGGCCGAGGCGCAGCGCTGTGGCTTGATTTCAAGCTGGGTGGCAGCAGCAATTCTTTAGCAGCCATCTATCGTCAAGGACTCGGCATCGTTCAAGGTACGACCGATGCTCGCCCGATTCGAGAGAATTCTGGCTCGGGCTATAAACTCGATGAAGCTGTGCTGATGGAACTCAGCAACAGCTATCAACTCGATACCAGTGCATACTCTCTGCTGTTTCTAGCCCTGACCCATAAGGAAGCCACCGGAGTGACACCAGCTGGCAGCAACAGTGATGAAGTGACCTGGAATAGTGTGGGTGCTCGTCCGGTGTTCTATTTAAGCGAATTCCAAAGCCTTGCCGTTGAATTGGGCTATGACCAAGTTAAAAATGGTTTGACTGGCAAGGACGGATCTGTGAGCAAAGAAACTGTGGCTTGGCAGTTCACCAAAGAGAAGTCGGCAGGAGCTCGCCCTATGATTCGTTTGTTTGCAACTCATGCGCAGTGGTCAAGCGACTTTAAAGGTCTGGTTGGTGGATCCACCTATAAGGACAAAACTGCTGGCTGGAGTGGTGGCGTACAGACTGAAGTTTGGTGGTAATAGGCATCCATAGGCCGCAACCATAGGGATTGTAGAGAGGGAGTGGCGAGGAGCGCACTCCCTTTTTTTATCCAAATTGCGGTATCCTAATGACCCAGATCTTGCATTGATTCAACTTGCTTTCTTATGGCCAACAACCGGTAAATGCAATTCGTTCCACTTCAACATCCCACCTACAAGATTGGTGACCGAGGTGAATTTAAGATCAACCGCTATGCGAGCGGCTCGCGCCGAACGCCCCCCTGATCGACAGACAAACAGGTAGGCTTGGTCCTTCGGTAGCTGTTCCATGCGCCGAGCAAATTCATCATCGACTGTTATGAGTTCGGCGCCATCAATATGGCCCAATTCAGCATTGAATTCATCAGCTCGTCTGACGTCGATAATTTTGAAATAGCCAGAGAGTTGCTGCACAGCCTGCCTAGGCTCGATCTGGGTAATCTGGCTATCTTGAATAAAACTAATCACCTCTGCTGCCGAGGCGCTGCCTTTTTCAATGCTAGAGGCCATTGTTTGCTGCAAAGCAAGCAGATCAAGCTGTTGATGTTCCATCTGCTCCAGATTGAAAGCCAGATTATCTTTAACAACTTGAATGTTACTATCGATGGTCGTCATCGATGAGAGAGCACGATTTTTATGCAGCTCAAAATCCTTTGTCGCATCATCGATTGATTCGGTGACATGGGCTAGGACACTCTGAGATTTCAAGCTGCTGGCTCGTATCGTCTGTGCGATACTAGAAATTTCGAGGGAAAATTCCTTCATCTTTTCCGAGACAACGAGAAAACCTCGACCCGCCTGTCCAGCTCGACCCGCTTCCAAAGAGGCATTAAAAGCGAGGATCTTGGAGTTTAGAACGACCGAATCGATCTCTGTTAGGCTCTGACTCACTGCAGTTTCGATTTGGATCAAACTCGAGAGCGATTCGTGAATCACCAGGATCTTTTGGAATTGTTCAGTCAGATTCTGTATATCCATCAGCGAGCCTTTGATCGCTTCTGCACTTTTCTGTAAAGTACTTTGATGAAGCTGTGCGGCAGCCAAGGAAGCGGCATTCTTTTCTTTAAGTTCGTTCAATTTGCCGTTGAGCGACTCGTCCTGACTGGACTGCTCGTGAATGAAATGAACAATACGATTCTTCACCACATAGAGATCGAGGGAGGGTCCTTCAATGGCGACGGGCTGAGCGACTTCTGGTACGGGCTGCAGAACCTGCAGACCTTCAAGGGCAAGCGGCTGTGGGGCGGGCGCACGCCGACGGAGGAAGAAGCTTCGCAAAATATTGGGTAATTTGACCAATTATCATCTCGCACTTAAGGTCAGGCAAATTCGCTTCGGCGTACCCCAGCAATTCTTGACCCGATTCTCATGTAGAGCTTCGATTTTATCGAATCGCACTGCTTTTTCTGGCTTTTCGTCTCTTGGTGCAATACAAGAGGCTCCTGATTTTACGTGGTTTGTCCAACTTGCTGCGTTTTCATTCCAACTTGAGGGAGCTATCCCATGCAGACCTACTCATTGCATCTCACTCTGATCGCTTTCATGTCCTCCGCGGGGGCTGCAAAGGCTCAGGAGCTGCCGGAGCCGGGAACAGACGAGCATATCGTAGTATCAGCGACAAAAAACCCGCTGCCTAGCCGGGAATTGGGCGCATCGGTCATTATTCTGCAACGCACCGAAATCGAGGCGAGCGGCGCCAAAAACTTGAGCCAACTGCTTCAGGGCCTCCCCGGCATCACCTTGCGCCGGAATGGGGGAGCAGGCGCCAACTCGGAAATTTTGATTCGAGGTGATAAAGGCGGACATACCCTCGTGATGATTGATGGTGTCGAACTTGCCGACTCCAGCAATATCGAGAAGAACTTTGATATCGGCGACCTTCCCCTTTATGACGTTGAACGGGTCGAGATCGTCAAGGGTCCGCATAGTGTCAGCTACGGCGCCTCCGGACTGAGCGGCGTCGTTCATATTATTACTAGGCGCCCTCAGAATGGGACCCGCAGCGCTGCAGGCTTGCTCCTAGGCAGCTTCGAAACCTATGGTTTAAACGCGCGCGTTTCATCTCAAAAGGGAGCATTCGGGCTCACCGCAGCCGTCTCTGGACTGAGCTCGGGTGGCTATTCGTCGACTGGCTCAAGAGACGATGGTGAAAAAGACTCCTACAGCCGTCGCGATGCGAGTCTTCGTCTGCAGTGGGGCACCGCCGAACTTTATCATTTGGACATCTTCCTCAAAGGTGCAAAATCATGGGCCGGTATTGATGCCGGCGCTAACGCCGACGATCCAAACTTTACAGCCACACGTCAGGACCTGACGCTGCAAGTGGCTCAGAAATTCCACTGGAATGAAACCTTCGAAACAAAATTGACCACTTCCTTGATTCAGGTCGAGAGAAAGTACGTGGACGATCCTGACTCTTTAACCGAAGGTCACGACCAAACTTGGCAGCGCAATAGCTACCGCGGGATACGTCGCTCCTGGGATTTGAGTCAGACGATGCTTGTGAACAAAAATCATAGCTTAGTCGCTTCCGGCCAATGGATTCGCGACACGGCGCGTTCGAAAACCGATGCCAGTTTTCAGAGCTATGCTTTCAGCGAGGAGCACGGCGATGAATCCAGCTATGCCTTGCAGCATCAATGGGGTCTGTTTGATCGCGTCTTCGGACAATATGGATTTCGAACCATGAACAATACTGAGTTCGGTAAAAAGACTGTCGGGCAGGCTGCCTTCAATGTGCATGTGGTGCCTGATCAAACGATTCTGCGACTAAACGTTGGACGTGGCTATAAAACACCTTCCCTCTATCAGCGACGCTCTCCTATTTACGGTAACGCTTTGCTGCGTCCAGAGTATGTGCGTTCAGAAGAACTTGGTGTCGATCAAAATTTCCAATCGCTGCGTCTGAGTCTGATTGGCTTTCAGAATCGCACCGAGAATCTGATCGAGTTCGACAACACGGATTCACGCTACTACAATGTCAATCGCGCTCTTATCAAAGGTCTTGAATCCCGCCTTTCCTGGGATATAAGCGATTCCTGGAACACCGAAGCTCAGCATACCTCCCTGAGCACCTTGGACAAGGATAGCAATAGTCCCCTATCATCCCGACCTGAAGACTCCTGGAGCGCATCGGTGACCTGGAAGCACGATGGTCTGAGTTGGATGAATGCCGTTCGCGGTCAAAACCGTAGCCGACCTGGCCAGTATGTGGAAGGGACCAAAGGCTTTCGCGTCGTCGACTCCAACTTGAGTTGGCAGCTCGACCATTGGCAAAACAATTTCAAAGTGAGCAATCTGGAAAACCGCTGGTATCAGGAAGTGGCTGGTTACAATACACCGGGCCGAAACTATCAGCTCAGCAGCGAACTCAGCTTTTAAAATCACCCGTCCCTGACTAGCTGGTATGATGTCCTGTCCTTTTGAAAGACAGTGCCCATGACCGGTGGAAACTGGTCAAAACTCTGCCTAGCTAGAGGCAAGCGCTTTGCAACTTTGAGCTGGCGGTCCCGCGGCATTGATTGTTGAATTTAGCAGCGAGCTTCTGCTGCGCAGCCCTCGTGCTTGTCTTTCGGATTAAATTCAGCCACTATAATCTATGCTTCTTGCCATTTATTACAAGATCAATCCACCGCTTGCGGGAGTCATGGATGTCTGTAAGGTTTTGTTTTGTACAGAAATTTTTTATGGTTACGAGCCTATTGAGTTGGCTTTTGGGGCGCCCTGTTTTAGCCAATGAGCAAAAATCTAAGCCGGCAAGTCCACACAGCCTTGACTTTGCTGATTGGTCTGATGAATCTCGACGAGATTTGACGGGTCCTTGGGAGTTTTACTGGAAAAAATTGCTGAGTCCGACGGAGTTAGCGCCGGCAGCCGATTTCCTTGTGGATTCGAGACAAGCATGGAACACTCTCAAGAATGCGGATGGTCGCCCCCTTGAGAGCCTTGGATTTGGCAGTTTTCGTTTGGTTTTGCGTGATTTAAAAAGCAATTCGCAGGGATATAGTATCATGCTGCCGTGGAGCGCATCGGCAATGCATGCTTATCTCATTGCCAATGATACAGGACAGATTCTATCGGAGGACCAAGCGGGACGGGTGGGCCAAAGTAAGTCCGAGGAAATTCCTTCGATTCGACCCATAATTTTCACAATTGCACCTGAATTTTCTGGTGATCTGACGCTGCTTGTGCACGTTTCAAATTATCATCTCGTCTCTGGAGGCCTTCGTTCAACACCATCGATAGCAATGGGTAATTCTATCCAAAAAATGCTGAGCGCTTCAAGCTATCAGGATCTGTTTGTTATCGGCGTGACGTTTGCCATTGGAATCTATCTGTTCATGATGTGGTTCCGCAATCGCCGCGACTTGGCTTCGCTTTGCCTTGTGTTTGTTTGTATTGGGTCGATCATTCGAACCGTCATCATCAATCCCATTTTGCTTATGGATTTTTTTGAGAGCCACTACCTCTTACTTCTACGCTGGAGCTACTTCTCGATTAGTTTTGGTGGGGCTTTTGGTGTTCAGTTTATCGGGCGGTCATTTGCCATTGGAAAATTTGGTCAGCGTGTTCGCGACTCCTATTTTGCAATCAGCATTCTGACTGCTTTGACGCCTTTCGTCTTCGACTCGGTAACGTTTTCGAAGCTGCTACCTCTCCAGCAAATCGTTGCTCTGTCAGCCTATCTTTTCTACTATCCCGTGCTTGTTAGGGCTAGCTATCGCCGCGAGGAAGGTGGTCTTCTCTGCCTGTTCGGAGTTGTAATAGTTTTTGCAGGCTTGAGCTACGATATTATAGTGGCCATGGGTCTCGTCAAAAGTAACTTAGCCCTCTACCCAAGTTGCTTCGCCCTATTTCTCATCATGCTGTCCCAAATAGTCGCGAAAAAAGCCGCCACAGCCCACTCAAACGCCGAAGTGTTTGCAACGGACATTCAGGGACTCAACCAAAGTCTTAAGCTAGAAATAGAGCGAGGCAATGAACTCAACGCCCAATTGGAAGTTAAGGTCGTTGAGCGCACGCGAGAAGTTCGGTCTCTGCTACAACACATCCCTCAAGGCATCTTGACAATTGGCAAGGGCGGTGTCATTGGCGTGAATTACTCGGCGCATTTACCAGAAATAATCGGCGAAAAGACCATAGCCAATCGAAGTTTTAAAGAGCTTGTACTTGATAAGACGGACCTGTCAGCTGACGCCAGAGACCGGGCATGGCAATCGATTCTCGGCAGTGTGGGCGATATAGCATTGAATTTCGACGTTAACTTCGACAATTTCCCAACTCAATTTAGCTTTCATGGGCCGCAGGACATTGTGCTCAAGTGCACCTGGAATATCGAAGTCGATGGGGACGATGTCATCAAAAACATTCTAGTCACTCTCCTGGACGTAACCGGTGAATTTGAATCCAATAAACGTCTTGAAGAAAAAAACAACGAATTTGCCTTGATTCGGCAACTTATTGATATCGAGGGAGACAAGGCCAAACAGTTCTTTTCCTCTGGTGTAGAACTCCTCGACGAAAATCAACGCCTGCTATCATCCAGCCATGTGGATGAGGAGGCTATTAAGATTCTATTCATCAATATGCATACCTTGAAGGGAAGCGCGCGGACCCTACACTTACTAGCTCTCGCTGAATGCTTGCACTTAGCAGAATCCTACTACGCGGATATTCTGCGCCAAGGTGCTCCGATTGACTTGGCCCGGCTCAGGCATGATCAAAGCTTGGCTCTGGAGGTTTTCCATAAGTATCAAAGTGTCAATCACGACATACTTGGGCGTTCCATTAATTACAGCGAGGTGTCCATAAGCCGCGACTTTCTCGAGCAAAACTTTCAAATTCTCAAGATGCTCGATAGCAATCAGATTGTCGGCACGAGTCTAAAGCAGATAATCCACGATAATTGCGAGAAAATCGTCAAGTTGATCTTTTTGTCTTTGCCATCTGTACTGCATGACATCATGAAGTCGGCGAACCGCATTGCTAAAGATTTGAATAAGCCTGAGCCTGCAATCGAAATTGATTTAGGGGATATCCTTATCAATCATAAGCAGGAAGTAGTTTTGCGAAATTCTTTCATTCATCTCCTGCGTAATTCCCTCGACCATGGGATTGAAAACGTTGAAACTCGCCAAAGCAAAGGCAAGGCGCAACGGGGCAAAATCAATTTGCATGGCGAGGCAAAGGATGGAAAAATTGTTTTATATTATCAGGATGATGGAGCAGGCCTCTGTCTTGCTAAGCTGCGGAAGATGGGACTTGAAGGAAAGCATATCAAGCCCGATTCAACACCTGAGGAAATCGCCGAGCTGATGTTCTTGCAAGGTATGAGTACGTCTTCTGATGTTACTGTAGTTTCGGGTCGTGGTATGGGCATGAACGCCATTCGCCGTTTCCTAGCTACTGCCGAGGGCAGTATCGCAGTGCGGCTGGGCCCACCCCTTGACGATGATCGTCAATTCTATCAGTTTAGTTTCGTTATTGAAATCCCCAGCCAAAATTCTGTTGCGCAATTATTGGAAAAAGACGATGCCGCTTGAGTCTAGTTTTACGGCGTGCAAGCGCCAGAAACAAGTTAGGCCCAATTGCCGTTCCTTTTGCCCCAACAAAAAAAGCCCGCAGCATCAACGCCACGGGCTTCTCATTTTTGCTAGTGTCTCAATTATTTCGCATTAAGCACCCGGAAACTGCGGGGCGCGAGACTCAAAGTCTTGTCCTTGACGACTCCGCCTTGAATCAAGTCTTCATAGCTTGCTGCAGCCGGAATGGGCACGTTCTTCCAGTTGTCGGATTTATTGATCGCAACAGTGACGCGATCCAAGCTATCACAGCCGCCCATGGTATAGACCCAGGCATCGCGATCCACATAGCTCATTTTGCGTTGACCACGACCCAGAATTTTGTGCTCTGCGCGGATCTTGGCCAATTTCCGCACCTGGTCGCGTAAAGCCAACTGATGCACGTTCAGCTGACGATCATCCCAAGGCATCATACGACGATTGTCAGGGTCGCCGCCACCGGCCAAACCAATTTCATCGCCGTAATAGATCAATGGAATACCTGGATTGGTCATCATCGAAGCAAAGGCCACACCGAGGCGCTCGTAAGGAGCCGCATCCTGGGGTTGCTGAAACTGACCAGGAACCCAGCCATTTTCAGGAATACTGCCCAAAACGCAGGAATCAATCTGTCGGCTGGCGAAGTGAATCGCTCGAGGGATATCGTGATTGCCGATCCAATTGACCATGAGGGAACGATTGTTCAGACCACGGTCGTAGTAGCGATCGTTGCTTGACAGCCAATAGTCAAAGAAACCGATATCCCCTTCAGGACGGAAGAGAGCTTCGCAAGCTACTTTCTTATAGGGGAAATCGAACTGGCCATCGAGCATGGTCTTGGAATCTACAAAGCGTTTGATACTATCTTTATTGGTGTAATCGAAAACTTCACCCACCAGATAAAAGCGATCGCCTGCTGGAGTTGGAATGTTTTCCTTCACCTTCTGCCGCAATTCGGTCAGCCACTCGTTAGGGATGTGCTTCACGGCATCCAATCTGAGTCCGTCGATGTTGTATTCGCGAGCCCACCACACAGCGTCATTCACCGACCAACGACGAACTTCAGGATTGTAAAAGTCAAAGCCAGGCAAGTAGCTGGTGAACGAACAGCGAGTTGTCCAGTAGGCATCGTCCCATAGATTTTCCGGGCCGCAAACTCGCAGACGACCATTGTCCGTGGCAAACCAGTTGTTATGGGCTTTGTAGAGACCGCTATTGATGTCGACATGCTTCATCACATAGTCAAACAGAACTTTGATCCCATCTCCATTGGCGCTGTCAGCTCCATGAGCGCTGCTCACCAGCTCTTTGAGCTCATCTTCGGTGCCGAATCGCGACTCAACCTTGGGCCGAGGATTGGGTTGCAGGGGATTGCTGTAGTCGATATTTTCAGGAGCTGGCCAGTAGCCGTGGTAGCCCGAATAAAGGTTACGATCGCGTTCTGGAGTGACTGATTGTCCCGCATCATTACGAGCATCATAAGGCGCTGAGAGCCACAGTGCAGTGACTCCCAAATCACTCAGATAGCTCATCTTCTGGGTCACGCCTTTGAAGTCACCGCCCTCGTATTGGGCTGAGGCTCCAAATGCTGCGTTGCCACCGGTAGCACCAGGCACCGGATTTTTCTTGCCATCGCTGTCATAAAAGCGATCCACCATAGCGAAGTACATGACAGTGTCGCGCCAATCGAAGGCATTGGCGTCGCCGCACTGCGGCAGAGGCTGGGTGACGGCGATATCCGTTCCACATTGAAACACACTATTTTTTCCGCCAAAACTATCGGCTTCATTGATCAAAGCCAGAGGATCGTTAATCCAGTTTTTCCCGTCCACTAAAAACTTATAGAGAGTTTTTCCTTCAGGAACGGTGGCCGTGACCGACCATGTATCGCCAGCTTTAGTCAAGCTGATCGCTCCAGCGCCTGCAGTTGCCGCCCAATCGGTAAACGAACCGGTTAAGACCACAGAGGACGCAGCAGCGTTCTTGTAGGTGAAGTTCCACTGACAGTTCTTACCGAAGGCCAGCCCGGAGACTCCGAGCCAAGCGAGGCCAAAGGCAGCCGTCTGAGCTAAAAATTTTTGCATTGATGATTCCCCCCTGGATGCACCTTGGATCGCCCGTCATGAGCCTCAGAGCACATCGTTTTGATTCAATCTTGGCCGCTATGAAAACTCCCTCATGCACCCCGAGCGACAGCCCCAGGCCATGTTTAAGCGAAGCATAGCGTCCCAATTCGGATTTATAGCAGACAGAAAATCGATCGGAAACGAGCAACTATGTTCTCTGAATGGACAAGTTCCGATTCATACAAGGGCGAAGCAAGTCCGAAAGCCTCATTTCTCCGGACTAGCTGCTGCATCTCAGTTGCGGCGTTTTCCATGGGAACATCGATTAAGAAAGATTCACTCACTACAGAGTCACAAAGCCGAGCACTGCTCCGCTTGCTATCCCTGTCGACAGTCAAAAAATAATCGTTAAAGATGATGCATTTCAGCTCGCTCGAACTGCTGGTATCGGCTATCCGTCCTGTCAATGACTCTCATTATAGGGTCGGTCTGGCGACTCAGACTCTGGCTTACATTTGGACTTTCCTACCAATAGCCGCAGCTTTCCCAGCCTAATGAACACTCTAGCAAGCCAGCACCAGGCCTCTGAATAGCCCCTTGAGTTCTGCTCCAAGATTCCGAAAAGATTCATACTAATTCGCTTTTACGAAACGAGTTCAGGTGTTGATCCGCTGCTCCAAACCTTTCTACCTCCTATCAGCCCTTATGCTGATCGCCATCGCGCTATCGCGCCCTCTCCTTGCAGCAGCATCAGAACGGCAGCAAAAGATTGCCTTTTTCGACGAATTGACCTTCGACGATCCAGCTCAGGTTGTGCGAGAAGGTACGGCTCTTTTCCAAGAACAAGGACAAGAGCTGAGTCCAGAAGAAATCATCGGCCTTTCGGTGGTCATCGCCGAATCAGCAGGCCTTTACGGCAAATCAGAGACCGTCTGGGAATGGGTTCAGCGCGGGCTAAAGCTGATCGATCAGGTTGATCTGCCCGTCCAACGAACCCGCCTCTATTCATTGGCGGGAGTTGCTTTGGAGTTTCAGGGTAAAAGCAAAGAGGCGCGCGAATTTCACCTTAAAGCCATCGACAATGCAGTAAAAGCCCAAAATCTTCAGATGGAAGCCTATGCCCGCGAGCTGTTCACATACTTTGCCAATCGCGAAGCTGACTTTCTGATCGTGGTTCAGAACGTAAAGCGATTGCAAGAAATCTATCAAAATTTGCCTAAAAATATGACCTATTACAATACTCGCGCGGCGGTCGGGCTATTTTTCGCATCCAGCTTTTACAAAAGATATGACGAAGGCATTGAGCTCATCAAAGAATCAATTGGTTACTTTGAGCAGCAAAATAAAAAATTTCTGGCCTTCAACTACAGCAACTCACTGGCTGGAGTTTATGCCAGCATTAAACCGAGCGAGGGTATTCAGTACGGACTGCAGCTGATCGATAAATATCCTGCAAGCAAGGATATGCCTTACCCCAGCTATCTTTACGACAGTCTCGGTGAATCCTATTTTAAGCTGGAAAACTATCCAGAAGCTCTCCGCTACTTTTTGCTTTCTGCTGAATTCTGGCGGTCCAATGGCGACAATAAACTTTACTACGCTCAACTCATGCTGAGCGCTTGTCGTGCTCAGGTAAAACTCAAGGACTATGACCAAGCCTGGGAAAATTTTCAGAAGATCAAGGATTTCCCTCAAGATGCTTCGCTAAGCAATCAAATTGATTGGTATTCTTTGCAGGCTGAGCTTTGGCATTTTCGTGACAATCCCAGCGAAGAGCTCAAGGCCCTCAAGCAGCTCCTTAAGCTTACCAATCAATACCATGAAGAACAGAATACCGAATTGAGCCAAAAAACAGCCGCCCAATTTGATTTGGTGCGAATTGAGGAGCAAAAGAGTGCCCTTCAATTTGCCAATCAAGCGAAAACTTTGGAACTCGAAAGAGCCGCCCGTTTGCAACGCGTGCTCATGGCCCTGACTTTGGCCATTTTATTAATGTTGATCTTGGCGTTGCTTTATATTCGCAAAAGACATGAAGCCATGGAAAAACAGGAAGCTTTGCAGGAAATTTTGGATACTGTCGAAGAAGGCATTGTTAGAATCGGCGTCAAACGGCAAATTCTCCCGTATCTCTCTCGAGCCACGCACCGGCTCTTGAATCTGGGACCCTCACCTGAAGGCCAGGATATCGTCCCCATTCTCCTTCAGCAGTCAACGCTCGATCGAGACCAAATCCAAATAGCCAATGATAGTTTGAACATGATCCTCGGTGAACATCCCCTCAATTGGGAATTCAATGCCGTACATCTGCCTCAACAAATCATCATCGGACCCAGAATTCTCTCCCTGGCCTGGCAGCCCACCTTGCGCCATGACAGGACGGAAAAGCTGATTCTCACCATTGCCGACATAACTCATCATATCGAACTTGAAGAAGCCGTTCGGCGGGAAAGACAAAGAAATACTGAATTTCACAGCTGGATCGGTGAGCTGCGCAGCGTATCCCTTAAAAGGTCGGTCAGCCTCTTGCAGGGTATTCTCCTGCAAAGGCAAAAGAATGCCATGGACGATCGTATCTGGATTCACACCCAGAAGGGAATTGCTCGGTCCCTCGGCCTAAAGAAACTCAGCACGGAACTTCATGACTTGGAGAGTCTGGACCTGAAGCAGGCGAGCCCTTCAACTTGGGACAAGCAGCTAAGCCAGATCGAAAGGACAATCCGATGCTATCTGGAAGTTGCTCAAGAAATCAGCCCACGATCGGAACCCAGCAGTGAGCTTAGCTTTCTTGGGCTGTGCGGGGAAATCATGGAAGGCTTAAAGCCCATACTTTTGCAGCATCAGCTGGAATTGGTCACCGTATGGATTGACGATCATTATGTGAAGTGGGATGAAAAAAAGCTGGATACGCTTCGGGAAATATTGGTACACGCTGTCACCAACGCCGTGGATCATGGCTTTATAAGAGGATCCGCGGCAGGCCACTCAAAGAAGATTCGACTCTCTTTGGAAACTCACTGTGAGGCAGGTCACTTTCTGTTGAAGTTGCGGGATAATGGGGTCGGCATCAATTGGGACCAACTCAGGCGATTGGCCGCAGAGCGAGGTTGGAAAGCTGGGCAGGGCCATCAGCTCACAGCCCTCCTCTTTGATGAAGGGGTTTCCACCACAGAGGCTGTGAGTCCCTTAAGCGGTCGAGGCATCGGCTTGAGTGCTATTCGTCAACACTGTTTATCCCTCCAGGGCTTTTGCGAATTGAACGACAATCCACAAGGAAGCGGTGCTGAGCTGTTAGTGAGCTGGCCCGATACAGCTTGGGAATCATCCTAATACAAGGGCGGCACAGATTGGCTCACAGAAGTCTGGTCGCAATGGCTCCAAACTCAGCAAAGTAGGCTTCGAGTCTGTGACTTTGCAAAGGCCGATGCCACGACCTTTTCGCGCCTTTCGCCTCGATATTTTTGGTAGGAATAAGCAGCCCAACTTGATAGTCTGCAGCCCATAAGGTGCTGCCGCCTTTGGGTCGTTTGTTCCGTCGAACAAGATTGAGCTTCGGAACATTTGAACCTAGCCACCAAAGAAAGAGCTCGTTATGAAAGTCTGGTTGGCATTTTTCAAGGAACGTCTCCCTTTACCCATGCTCATGATATTGAGCCTAGGTTTCACGGGCACCAGCCAAACCCTTGCTACAGGAACATTCAGACCTTGGTCATTGAGTATCGGAGTCATACTCAGTCTGCTGTTCTTTCTGGTGATGCGGGTTATGGATGAGGTCAAGGACTTCGGTAAAGACCAAGTCGCTCATCCTGAACGCCCACTTCCCAGGGGACTTATTCGCCTTGAACAAGCTCAAAACATGGTGCGTCTAGGATTGCTTGTCTTATTCCTTATGGACCTGCTGCTGCTTGTTACTGGGTTCAAGCTTGCAGCCGGCATTTTCCTCTTCACGATCATCTATCTTTACTTCATGTATAAAGAATTCTATGCGAGTGAATTTTTGGATCGGCAGCTGATTCTGTACCTCACATCCCACCAATCGGTGTTGATTTTTCTATCCGCGAGTCTTGCCGCTCTCAGTCCCGATTGGTCTGGCCAAGGAGCCGATCTCGTCAAACCTGGAGTGCTTATTGTCGGCACATTTTTCCTTTATGAAATAGCCAGAAAGCTGGACCCTGCAGCTCATCCGGTGCTCAATACCTACCGGATAAGGTTCGGCATCGCCAGGACGGGACTGCTTATGGTCACCGGCGCAGCCTTCATCGTCCTTGGGCTATGGCTCAATCAAGGCCCCCTCCAAGGCTGGGCCTATGCCCTCGCAGTTACA
>JBGSTF010000048.1:0-2052 GCA_041736645.1 Oligoflexus sp.
GAAAATCATCCAAGTCGACCATAATGAGAGAAATGTCTTTAAGATCCGCATCAGGACTCCAAATTTTTACCTGCAGTCCAATACCCTCTAAGATACTCTTGTAGCGATTGAGTAATCCAACACTTTTGATCACCACCATAATCAATTCACCGACCGGCTGGGATTTCAGCAACTGAATTTGGCATAAGGTGTCAACCGAGAGAACGCTTAAAATGTTGGATGTCAATGGCTCCTCATCACTTAGGACTGGAAAATAGCGACGCCCTTTAACGAAATAGAGGTGTTTTAAGTCCTCTTGCATGTGGTTGGCACGAATAAAATCAACTGGTCGATTCATAATTGTGCTGATCGCACGATCCAACTTTCCTTCTACATCTAAAAGCACAACTTTTCGTACTATATCTGTTTCGGTGACGATTCCGACAACTCTTTGTTTCTTGTTTTCAATCAAAACGCAGCGAAGATCGTGCTTCTTCATGAGAAAAACGACCTGTCGAATCGTTGTCTCATGGGACACAAAAGCTGGTATTTTTTTTCGGATTAAGTCGCAAGGTTGCTCTCCATAGTTCGTGGCTTATACCAAGCATTTCTAACGAATCGAAGAATTCACCCACTGCGTCATGCCAGGAATTTTAGCTCAGCCTTGGCCGAGTATTCGCCCGGGTTGAGATTGATCTCCCAATCATTCCCGGATTTTGCAAGGACATTTCAGATTGGGCTGAGATTTTTTCGATTGCTCTGAGGATGACATGAGGTAAAGCCGCCCTTAGGCAAGCCATTTGCTAGCGATCGGCAGATTCATGCGAGACAGGGTCTGCACCTTTGGTGCTTTGCTAGTTTCACATCTTAGTTTTTTGGCTTCAATAATTTTCTCTTTGAGCAGGTTGCGCTGATCCTCTCCCCTGCGTCCAGTGATCATTTCAAGCGGGGTGGCGCGCCTCAGGGCCGCGTGGGGAATTCTATCGTTGGATTCGGTTATAAAAAAGTTCGCGGCCTTAGAAAGGACAACAATGTTTGTGAGCGGAATGGTGAATAGATAACGGTGTTTTAGCCTGTGAAAGAGCATTTCGATCATAGAGTTGCTGAATTCGATATCTATCTGAGCCACGGTGCGCCTAGCAAGGTTTTCGGTGACGAGCTGATCGACGTGCTGGTTCAAATTTTCTGTGCCGCTGTCCACCCATACGTTTGGGATTAGCGAAATGCCAAGATCCATTGATTTTTGTAGGGCCATGGTCAAAAGACTCTGGGTCTTCCGACAAGGTTGGTCCGGGGTTCAAACAAGGTGACCGGGTTTCCAAGGAATTGCCTAATCTGCCGCTTTTCATCGGCGCTCACATAGGATGAGTCAAGGCGGGAGGCTTCCATCGAGACCGTTGCCGGCATCAGCTGCATAAGCCCTAAGACTCTATCTTCGGTGATAGCGATACCAAGATAAAATAGATAATTTTAAAATTTAAATTAAATTATCTATAGATTGTCGATCCTGATGCTTTAAGCTTCTAGACAAGGTACAGGTGCGTGACATCTTAGATAGACCTTCGGCTGGCTCACTATCTGCTTTTGATCGTCAGAACTTGAGGAAATGGAAAATGATCAAATCTTTATCAGTGGATAGGGAACCGTTCAAAGCCTCGAGTGGCAGGATCTTTCGTGCAAGGTCTTACGCTATGCGAACGAGTTGTAGCGGATCCAACGTAAATGACGGTTCTCCGGAGCAAACCGAAACTAGGACGCAGGGCGCATAGCTTCAGCACTTCTGGTGAAGGAATTCTTGCTGCATATTTCCTTCCTGGCATAGATTGAGTCGATCATGAAGCAGCCTTATTCAGGCGCTGGTCAAGGAAATGGCTCTATTAGAGGACTCGATAGGAGCGCTGGAGTCGGATAAGAGAGCGACGGCCCGAAATATACTGGGAAAGTGCCGCCGAGGGAGGATATGAACCGGCACCGACAAACGTCGAGCCAGCAGGGCAATGTCATTCAACACATCTCCATCATGAGCATCCCTTTGTGTTTTTTGTTCTGCAATGCAGCCTTTTTTCGAATCAA
>JBGSTF010000108.1:0-58552 GCA_041736645.1 Oligoflexus sp.
TCAAGTCTAAGACATGGGACTTATTGAAGGAAATAAGGTCTGGAATTATTCAAGGTTACGGTAGGTGGAGTCGTTATGCTGCCGATGGACTGGCTCCATTATGCTGCCTATCGAGTGGATCCATAGCGGTGCTGATTAACACGGGGTGGATGGGTAGCTGGCAGTTAAGATTATACAGTGAGGTTAGGCTCGATTTCAGTGGCTTCGGATTTTATGCCCCTGGATGTCCCAATAATCACTTGGCCCTACGCCCCATGCTCAGGCGCTTCGGTTTTCGTGTCGATCTAATGGCAATGACCAAGCACCAACCCTGGAGGACACTTATTCAGCCAGGGGTTACCCATGCTCGAAAAATACACCAATCGTCTGCTCGAAGAGTTGAGCAAAAAGCCCAATTTCATCGATCGCTTGTTTAGTAAGCTGGCCATAGTTGCTGTCATGGCGATGGGCGTTGTCCTGATGGCTGTCCCGGCACGGGATTTTTTTACAAGCCACAAGAAAGTTGAGCTGACAGTTGAGCAGCTGCGGGACTATCAGAACCTTGTCACGACTTCTGAGGATGCGGCTGTCGTGGCCGCTGCGCACAATCTTTTAAAGCGGGATGATGTGGCAAGTGTCTGGCTAAGACGGGGGCCAATCGAGCAGCCTGAACTCCAGGTGAATTTACAAAAGCCTGAAGCCAGTTTTACCAATGCACCATTCCGTGATATTGGCGGATACACGATTGGGGTCGGCTACAGGGTGGACCCGGCTTCAGGCTGGTCAGAACTTCGTCACTTTCATGCAATGCTATCGTTCATGGCTGGCCTCTTTATCTTGCTGTTTACGGTACTCCAATTTCTGGAGGTTCTCCAGCCCGAGGCGCAGCCGCAGCAAGCAGGTAAAATTGCGCCGCCCAGCTCTCCAGCACCGAGGGGACCTGACCCAAAGGAGCCTGAGCCAACGCTACCAGAGGAAAACCTGGATAAGGCGACTGAAGCGGTTACTGGGAAGTCTGGTCTGCGGCTCGTGAAATGAGAGCTGCCGACCATCGATCTCCTCCGTTGCCCGGACTGTATGTTTCCGCCGCTGCGGTGCCCCTTCCCGCACCGATTAAGCATGCCAGATATTTCATTGTGAGCATTCCGGTTGTCGAGTATCTGGTTTCGGATGATCCAGAATCCGCAGCTTTCAATATCCTTTTTGATTAGAGAATGAATTCCGGATTTTGGGAGTATGGGTGCCTTGCACGGATATCGATGCATATGATCACACCGAAAGTACCATGGACTGATGCCATGAGATTCTGCGAGAAATCCGGTCAAGAGGCAGTATTCCTGTTTCATCCACCTGTCGATCTTTGGCGAGAGCTGGTCATACTCTCCTGCTGCCGCCCGACATTTTTGATCCAGAATAAGGATGAATACCGGAAGCTGGAAGAGAAGCTGATAGCGGCAAATGAAAAGTGGTTGGTCC
The DNA here is from genome assembly GCA_041736645.1 of Oligoflexus sp. GTDB lineage: Bacteria > Bdellovibrionota_B > Oligoflexia > Oligoflexales > Oligoflexaceae > Oligoflexus. The sequence continues at coordinate 1,456 of JBGSTF010000108.1, forward strand.
ATAAATGCTCGCGGTTCGCTGCCGTTCTGGCAAAAGCCAGATCGTGAAGCCCGGTTGATCTGTTGATCACCTGGAGAATCACACTGCCTTACGGCGAGCGTATAATATAGGCGCTCCCTTCCCCTACATAATGTCAGCTCGCTCCTTCAAGATGTCCTTTGCCATGCCATTGGAATGATCTGTAGGCTGTGGGGACATCAGAGGAGGGGTATCATGCGTACTATAGAAGATCTATTTGGAGTTAGACAGGAGCTGATGGATATACTCAGAAGTTGCGATGTTCCAAGTCCGGAACCTCTTTGGCAACTCTCGGATTGGTGCATCACCATGCAGTCCATTATCGATATCGACTTTCGACTTTTGGCCCTGGTGCATGGCACTCCCGAGCCTGGTGGATCGTAGCATCTCTCATAGCAGTCATCGCCGCAAAAGCAAGTAAAGGTTTGCACAGAAAAAGAAGATTCCAAATGCCGCGCTTATTCCTGCGGCGATTTTTGCATTCTGCTTGGCCGCCTTTGCCTCATGGGCAAGAGTTCGTAACGAAGTCAGACAATTTTCCGTGACCTTCCCATACTCTTCCAGGTTCTTCTGATGAAGTGCATTCAGTGTTTGAAGGAGCCGCTCCTGCTCCCTTTTCTGATCGGCTCTAGCGCTCGCAATCGTAGTTTGCAGGGCTGTCACAACACGAGCATTCTGCTCATCCATGCTTTTGACGAGCAGCTCGTGGTGATGCTCAAAGATGACTTCATGAAGCGTGACGGAAGCAATCAGCGGGTCATCCTCGGTGAGGACCAGCCGGTGCTTCTCCGCCACGCGGCGAATGAGTTGGTCCCGGTCAAGCATCATATGGGAAGCCCATCAAGCTGCTTGAATAGAAGGTCGCGTGTGATTTTGATTCGCTGCTTCGCCATCGTGTTGAAGTCCTTCGAGGCTATTGCTTCATCGAAGGTCATTTTTTTGCTCAGCATTTCACTGATGTCCTTGCCGAACGTGGCAGCGGGACGTTCCGGGATTGTCACAATCGAGAAGATTTTCTCTTTATGGGCCGCATAGATTCCATTTTTCTCAAGAGGGATGCCGTCTGAAGAAGCGAATTGCCCGAAGTATTCGTTAACCCAAAGCATAATTGGGGCCTTGCCTCCGAGGCGCTCTGCAATCCCATTCAGTCCCGTGAGGGTATCGTCTTTGGATTGCCCTCCCGTGACCACAATATGGAGCATGACCTGCTTTCCGGCCTCAATGAGAACGGATATGGCATCAGTATCCTCAAGGTAGGACGCGAGAGGGAGGAAGGTACTGGCCCCGGTATCGACAATGACGTCAGCCTCAGCATTGAGCAGCGTTTCCATGAGGTCATCGAACAGACGAGGGTCTATGGTGGACCCCTGCATGATCCTGACGGGACGAACACCGAGGCTCTTGAAACCTGTGAAAGATGCGTTCACGGGGTCGGTATCAAGGCAGATTAGATCCTTGCCACCACTCAGACGATGTTGAGCGAAGATCGCGCTGACCAGCGTTTTGCCGACGCCGCCCTTGCCTTGGAGAATAAAGTGTACTTGTGACATAACGGCTCCTTAAAGTGCGACTGTGATTTCGCCTGTCAGGGAGCTGTAAAGGAAGGTGCATTCTTGATGGGGTGTGGCAACACAAAAGGCCCAATCTCAGACTCTTCCTTTAGCAGCTCCGAGGCAAACGCCTACAAACTGCCATGAGAATCATGGACGATTGGTCTTTCTTGTCGCAGCCAGAGAATAGCGGGAGGCCCCGTCTGGGAGCAAGGCAAATCTTATCGGCTGGTGATGTTGCCCGTCCTGATTTCCTCCTCAGTCAATGGGACTGGGTTCCACTCGAAGGGTTTCGGCATTTCCACGGGAGCCCTTTTAGGACGGTTAGGGTCCATTTTGAATCCCCCGAGAATCCGTGGCTCAGGAGTCCCATCGATCTGCGTTTCAGGCTCACTCTCTGCTGAGGCAGCATGGGGGGCACTGGACTGGCGACTTCCAGACGGTTTCAGTTCGGGTCTTGCGCTTGGCTTCTCTGGTCGAGGCTTTTTCTCGTAAATAAGCGTATTGACGTATCGAACAAACTGATCGTACTTGGCGTCAAAGAGACTGTCTTCATGCATTGTTTGCCAGATCACGGTCAATGGATATCCCTGACCGATGGCTTTCGCGATCGATTCCCGATACGCAAGGAACTGCGTCCTCGACTTTCCATAGAACCGCTTGCCTTCGAGCTTTGTCAGATCCATGGCTCTTTCCCTCCTCGCCCAAATAGTACGATAAAAGCCGGAGCAAGGCCAAGACTAACCACATAAAACGCCGTTTACGCATGATTTCCTTATTGATTTGCCTTCCCTTGCTTAGTCTTTACTTTGTACGGTGAGATTTGAGTTTCATTGCATCCGGATTGAAGGCAAGATGTGTAAATGTATTACCGCCGCTGCGCGACGGTATCCATTTACGGGGCCAAACTTACTCGCTTCGCTCGACGTGTTAGAACTCAGGGAATTTATTCCAGCTAGAATAAATTCATGAAAACGGACTGGGAAGGGTGCCAAGATGAACGAAATGACTAATGCCGCCAGTGTCCGCGATCTGGGTGAACTAAAAACCTGCTGCCAGGAACTGGCAGATCGGGTGAGGACGGAAACGCTTTCCCGTTGGTCCATGCAGCAAACACTTAAGGCCCGGTTCCCGCAATGTTCCGAAGCTGACGTGGTCACTGAAATGCAGGAGGCTCTCAGGCGGACTCTCGAAGGAGAGGGGGAGCTGTGACCACCAGCGAGACGAAAAAGAACAGGATCAGGTCAAAACGGCGTCGCAGAGAGAAAGTCATCCAGGTTCGGGTTGATGAGACGGAACTGGGAATCATCAGCGACAACGCCACTGCAGCCAGGCTGACGAGTGCCGAGTTTTTAAGGCGGCTCGGTCAGGGCCATACTCCAAAGAGCATGGTTGATCTCGGTCTGGTCCGTGATCTCTGCGCTGTGGCGGGTAATCTTGGGCGTCTTGGCGGACTCCTTAAGCTTTGGCTCTCCGAGAAAAGAAGTGGCTCCCTTCCAACCCATGAAATTTCCACGAAGGATATCGACGCTCTCTGGCGGGATGTGCAGGCAACCTATGCGGAACTCAAAGCCAAGGTGGAGGCGCTCTGATGATAGCGAAACGGGTCGAGCGCAAACAGCACTCCAGTGATTATCAAAGGCTTGCTGATTATATTCTCGACCGGAAAGCCGGTGGGCAGAAGGTCAGGGATGCCTGGAGCACAAATTGCCAGACGCCCGATGATTTCGACCTCGCTATCAAGGAGGTGACTTCCACCCAGGCTCTCAACACGCGGAGCCGGATCGACAAATCGTATCATCTCGTCGTCAGCCTCGCGGCTGGAGAGGATTTAACCTCGGATCAGTGGAAGGAAGTGGAAGCGGCATTCTGCCAGGCGATCGGCCTTTCGGAGCATCAAAGGATCTCGGCGATCCATTCGGATACAGACCACGTTCACCTTCATATTGCGATATCCAAAGTGCATCCAACAAAGCTCACCTGTGTTGAGCCTTACTACGATAAGTTCAAGCTCCAGGAGACATGCCGGCAGCTTGAACAGACCTATGGTCTTAAACCCGGCATAGGTGACGGTAAAAAAATCTTAACTCCTGCCCAGGAGGCCCATCAGGGTCTGGAAGCGTTCTCCACCTATATCAAGGACAACGTCGCTGAAGTATTATCGAAGCTTCTCTTGGAACAGGGCAGAACCTGGAAGGATGCCCAGGATCTTTGCGGACGGTTTGGAGTTGAGATCCGCGAGCGCGGTGCCGGCCTTGTTTTCTCGCATACTGAGAAGCGGATCTTTGTCAAAGCAAGTTCGATCGATAGGAGCTTTAGCAAGGTAAAACTTGAATCCATATTCGGCTCTTTTGAGAGAAGCACCTTTAGCGGCCCCCCAGAGAAGGTCTATAGGCAAGCCCCGCTTGGCAGAGACAGCAAGGCGTCCGGGCTTTTCGATGAGTATACGAGGCTCCGAGAGAAGGAGTGGTCGGAATACATGGAAAAGTCTGGGAACTTCTCCACGGATCGGGCGCAAAAGCTTTCGGAGATCAAGGAGCGGTACGCCAGACGCAGGCAGGAGATCAAGCGGGACACGCTGATTGCCAAAGGGCGCAAGCGCAACATCTATCGGAAGGTGTCCGATCAGATGAAAAAAGAGCTGGAAAAGCTTTATGCGGACACCTCGGAGGCCCGATCGGGAGCCAAGTCCGAGCTGAAAACCAAATCATGGCGCGAGTTTGCATATGAACGGGCGAGTGCAGGAGATGAAATTGCGCTGGGGGTGATCCGCTTAAAGCTCCCGCCCACCAAGGAGTTTGGCGAGGGGGCTTTTGTTGGAAAAAGTCGCAATAATATGATGGTCAGTGGTGTCTTAAAAGAGGTTCATCCCGATGGGAGTATTGAGTACCAAGCATCAGGAGGTTCATTCCTGGACCGTGGCGATGCCATTGTTCTTAAAAAGGGTGGTTCAGAGGGAACCTTGAAGGCGGCGCTACTGGTAGCCCAGGCCAAATTTGGGGACGACTTTGCCCTGAAAGGACCAGCGGAATTTATCCAAAAAGCTGGCCTGCACATTGCTAAAAGCCACAAAGACCTTGAGCGTAAGGGCGGCCAGAGCAAGGGCAAGGACCTGACAATGTAGCCAATGAAGCTACCTAAGATTGAGAATCGGCGAAATGCCTGTCTTGGTGCCATTGTTCGGGGATGCTATGATTATGTGCTCAAGATGACAGAGGAAAACGACGTAATTGGAATTCGACCATGACCTTTGATAAAACCAAGGTTCCTCTAGTGTGGACTACCGCTGGTTGGCGAAGTCGCGTGGGCGTAAGACTCGATATAGATGAGGATTACCTATGTCTAAACTTCCGTACTTCATCACCGAGGAATCTCCTCAGCGGCTGAGAAACCTGCTGATTAAGAATCCTTTCCTGCCCACGCTCTACGAAAACATTCGTACCAAACGTGCGTTGAACTATTCCATCAAATCTCTTGATGATGATGATCCTTTGGCTGATTTTATCGTATTGGAACTTTCGAGGCACGAGCTGGTTGAAAAAGTCGGTGATAAATTTGAGGTGAAGTATTCACGTATTGTCCCTCCAAGACACTGGAAACCATTTGAACACAGGTCATACATAGAGAACGTGCTTTCCTATACAAGAGATCTTGTGATGAAAGAGCCCGAGAAGAAGGTGACGTTTGGAAACTGGGTCGGAGCAGCGTCACTGGAGGATTTCCTGGCGTTTGGCGAAAAGCAGCTTTCGAATGGCGATTCGCTGATCGACAAACCGGATGGCCCCATTAAATTCCAATTTACGTTTATACTTACAGAAATTTCATGTCAGGACGAGGAAAACCCATGAAAAATGTCATCCTATCTGTACTTGTTCTTACTTCCGGGAATCTGTTCGCTGGCGCTGTTGGTGGCGGCGGCTCATCCGGCCTGCAGGTAAAATCAGAAGCAGAAATCATGGCTGTTTATGCCGGTGCAAACAACCTGTCGAGATCCGCTTTCGGAAACGAAAATCAGTTCAATATCGATTTTCAAAATAGGGTGGTTGTGTTCGATCCGAATAAAATTGCGCTTAAGAAAAGTGAAGTGTGGAGCTTTGAAGATGTGGCGAAATACGCCGGAGATTCAAGCTCAGAGAAACAGCCTGAATAAAAAATCAACAGCGCGCAGTGGGGAACATTGGAATCGACCGGCCCACTGTCCCGGCAAATTTCGGCGAGCGTTCTTGAGTGGATTGGTCCAGGAAAGCCGACCAACTGGTATCGTCCAGGCTTTCCGCAGCAGGATCTCGATGATCTTGGCGATATATGGCGGCCAACGCCACCTGCTGGCAGATAATGTCGCATGCTCTTTGTACAAGGGATCTGGACTTGCTCCATTTCCCTTTTTGCGAGTGGATGTTTTTCAGTCCATGAACCAATAGATATATGGCCAGAGTAACCATAAGGCGCACCCGGATAGGATCCAGACAACTGAAAAATAGCGAGCCCGCGCGGCAAGTGGTTCCTTGAAGACATAGAGCAGAAGCCATAGCACGGGGTAGACGAGGAAATTGATAACAGTACCGAATAGGAATACCCACCCAAGCAATTCAAGAAATGCAGGCATGTGGCGCGTGCCTTTAAGGACTGGAATATGAATGGCGTTTCCGAAGAGGATAAGAAAAATCCAGAACATGATAAAGCCTGAAACGAATACGAGCGGTGGAATGTTGATGAATGCTCGTGCGTGCCTGATCTTGCTCTGATTCTGGTCTGGTCTTCCTGCTTGCTCTGCTCCGGTTGCTGTAGTTTCCATGCAATATCCCTCTTTTCCTATGGTCAAAGAAATGGTGGGATCAAGGGCTGATGGTGACTTCATTCAACTGCCTGGTCGCAGTTTTGATCCATGTTGGAATCAGCAAGGCATGGAACAAGACTCTCAACTTGGAAACCTCGGTTTATCGTTTTAAAATCAATAAGTTGAATGCTATCTGGTAGGATTTTGCACGAATCGGCACCAACCCCTAGTCGTTATCGAGATCAAAATCCAAAAGCCGCATTATTCTCGCCCGATATTCATCCGAGGATTTCTTTGGCGAGGCTCGCCTTAAAGAGATTTCAACTTTCGCCTTTGACCTCTCGTCCAATTCCAAAAGCATGCCAGCCATTCTCAGACTCCAAACGAAATGATTTCCGAAAAGCTCATCCGTTTTGGAGAGGGAGCCTTTGAAAAGAGCTTCAAAAGAAGTGCCCTGGATTGATGTTGAGAATGCATCTTCAAGTGAGGATTGAGCCTTGGTGTCTTTTCCGATCCTGGTTTCATGCAGGAGCTGACTGAGAAGATCGGGTGGGGTCAGACCCAAAACATTGGCTGCGGTCAGGAGAAAGTCAATCTTGAAGCTCTGGGCATTATCACCCGTTTCGATCTGCTTTATCCTGGATTCGCTGACTCCCAGCCTCTCAGCGAGTTGAGCCCGCGAGAGGTTATTTTCCGTCCTAAATCTTAAAAGCATTTTCCCAAGACCCTCAGTCAGGCGGGCCACAGACTTCTCTAATTCCACAAGTCTTTCTCCTCGGGCGGGATGAAGCAAAGAAGCTTTTGGTCCAGTTCCCGAAGCAGATAATGCTGGACATCACTATCAAGTGTCAATACATTGACTGCTATGGGGTAATGCATTGCCAAATCCTTTTGGCCAAGCATGTCTCTTAGTCCAGCGGGATAGTATCCCAGCAATTCCGAAGGTTCAAGAGCCGAAGGGAGGTGCCCCACAGCTTTGGAGTCTGAGAAAAATTACGTCGTTAATGGAGTTTAAGGCTCCTGAAGCATGGCTCGGTGGAAAACCAGGCCGTGCAATTTACCGCGTCAGACTAGCAATTGAATGGGGTCAAGGGAGGACAAAATGTCGATGCGAAACGGGGAAGCTCTGCAGAGGATTCTGGAAAAGCTCCGTCGGGAAGCAGGGCCGAAAGTTATGGCCTCTCTCTCGGACCCGACGGTTGTCGAAGTGCTGCTGAATCCCGACCGCAATCTTTGGGTCGAACGCCTCGGCGGGGACATGCGATGTGAAGGCATGTTTGAAAGAACTGCTGCTGAGAATTTAATAGCGACCGTCGCCAGTTATTACTCCCTCATAGCAAACCGCGATAATCCGGTTCTGGAGTGTGAATTTCCGCTGGATGGCTCGCGGTTTGAAGCCATACTGCCGCCAGTTGTGGAATCACCAGCCTTCTCCATTAGAAAGCGGGCTCTCAGAACTCATACCCTCTCGGACTACGTTACTGATGGGATCATGACTCAAAGTCAGGCTGACCGCATACGTGCAGCCATCAACGAGAGACTAAACGTCCTGGTCGTCGGCGGGACCAGCACAGGGAAGACCACCCTCGGCAATGCTCTGATTGATACCATGGTCGATGTCTCCCCAGATCACCGGATTGTAATCATTGAAGATACACGGGAAATCCAGTGCCGCGCGAAAAATAGCGTGCAGATGAAGACGTCTGAATCCAAGTCCATGAACCAGCTTTTAAGGGCCACGCTAAGGCTCCGGCCTGATCGGATTATCGTCGGTGAGGTTCGCGGAGGCGAAGCCCTATCGCTCCTCAAAGCCTGGAATACCGGCCATCCTGGTGGAATCGCCACACTTCATGCAAACAATGCCCGCGCAGGACTCATTCGTCTTGAGCAGCTTATCGCAGAAGCCGTATCCGATGCTGGGAATCGCCAGATGTCCTCCCTCATTGCCGAGGCTGTCAACCTCATCGTCGTCATTTCCAAAGTGGCCGGTTCACGCAAAATCACCGAGATCGCGCAGGTCAAAGGCTTTGACGGCGCTAACTATCTACTTGAAGAGAGGTTTTAGTATGCGAAAATTTTTCCTTTTGTTTGCGCTTCTTATCAGCCTTGGTGAAGTGGCGTTCGCAGCCACCGGAGGGTCAGCGATGCCGTGGGAAGGCCCACTGCAGACGATCAAGAACTCCCTTACCGGGCCTGTGGCGGGCTACATTGCCCTGATCGCAATCATGGTCTGCGGAGCGCTGCTGATTTTTGGTGGTGATTTTTCAGGTTTTGCTCGAAACATCATCAACGTCGTCATTGCCTGCGCTGTAATCCTGGGCGCTTCGAGCATCATCACAAACCTTTTCCCTTCATCGGGAGCAGTGATCAACATCAAGACCCAGCAAAGTCTTGAATCAAACCAGAAGCTCCCCAATAACGGTGGCAGTAGAGAGCCAGGAGAGAGGCCATGAGCGGAAGACGCATTCCGATTGTTAGATCGCTCACCCAACGCAATCTAATTCTTGGCTGCGAACGGGAACCTGTACTGCTGGTTGCACTTTTTGCTGTGGCACTCGTGTTCGTCGGCCAGAGTCTGACCACGCTCATCCTCGGGCCATCCATGTGGTTCGCATCGGTGTTTTTTCTGCGAAGAATGGCCAATGCCGATCCCTATATGAGCAAGGTCTTCACACGGCACATTCGCCAGCAGCCCTTCTATTCCGCTAAATCCCGGCCCTGGAGGAAACGCTGATGCTTAGACTAAAACAGTTTCGAGATGAACTCATGGGTCTGTCGGACCTTCTGAACTTTGCCTGTCTCCCAGATGCTGGAGTTCTTTTGGGAAAGGACGGCTCGCTGACGGCATTCTATCTTTATCTCGGGCGGGACGTTGACAGCTCATCGGGCGAAGAGCTGGGAGTTCTCAGCGCCCGGATCAATGCTGCGTTGTCCAAGCTCGGTAACGGCTGGATGCTCAAAACTGACGTGATCAGGCGTTCGGTTTCGAGCTATCCCATGCCCGAGAATGCCTTTCCAGACCCTCTGACTCAGGCGATCGATGATGAACGTCGGCGACTTTTTATGAGTGCCGGCGTCCAGTATGAAACGATCCACGTTCTGATGTTTACCTATCTGCCGCCACTGGCCATCGAGAGCAAATTTTATAAGTTTCTGGTTGAGGAGCCAACGAAGGGCAAAGCAGAAAACCTTGCATCAAGGCACCTTGAACAATTTGAACAAAATCTTTCCCAGATAGAGCTTGATCTATCTTCTGTCATTAATATGCGCCGCTTGACCAATAAAGAGAACGCCTCGGCCAATGGGCAAACCGTCGTCCATGATGAGGTGCTTCAATACCTCAATTATATGGTTACGGGCACCGATTATCCGATCCGGCTCCCATCCTGCCCCATGTATATCGACTCCATCCTCGGCCTTCAGGATTTCATCGGTGGGCTTCGGCCAAAGATCGGACAAAAGCATATAGCGACTCTCACGATCGAGGGTTTTCCCCAGGAGTGCGAACCCGCGATTCTGCGTGGGCTTTCGAACCTTGGCTGTGAATACAGGTGGCACACCCGTTTCATTTTTATGGACCGTGAAGAATCCCGGAATCAGCTGGAAAGCTATCGCAAAAAATGGGGTCAAAAGGTCCGAGGATTCAGGGATCAAATCTTTCAAACCGCCAATGGGCGGGTCGATGAGCACGCGACCATGAAAGTCCAGGAGGTGGACGGGGCCTTGGCTCTCGTTGAATCAGGTGTAGTGAGATATGGCTATTATACAAGTGGCATCGTTTTGCTCAGCGAAGATCCACTCAAACTGAAGGAGGACACCACCGAAGTTATCCGTTCGCTTGCGGACATTGGTTTTTCTTGTCGCGAAGAGACTATCAATGCCGTCGAGGCATGGCTGGGGAGCCTCCCCAGCCACTCCATTGAAAACGTCAGAAGGCCCATCATACAAACGATGAACCTCTCGGACCTTCTCCCCATGACGACCATCTGGTCAGGTGAGCGGTTCAATCCCCATCCGAAATGGCCCAAGGCATCGCCGCCACTGTTTCAAGCTTTCACGTCGGGAAATAGCGCCTTCCGGGGCAACATACACGTCTCCGATCTTGGTCACTTCGGCATCTTTGGGCCAACCGGGGCGGGGAAAACGCTCCTTCTTGCTTTCCTTGACGCCCAATTCATGCGGTATCCGGGTGCGCGGGTATTTGCTTTTGACAAGAAATACTCAAAATTCGCGCTTTGCATGGGAGTCAAAGGGCTCCATTACGATATTGCTGGTGGCGAAAACGCGATGAAGTTCTGCCCGCTGGCCCATATCCACGAGTCTGAAGCTGAAAAAAACTGGGCCAAGGACTGGATTGCGAATCTGTGTGAGTACCAGGGCTTTAAAGTGCAGCCTCACCACAGGACGGCAATCCACGAAGCCATGGAAAATCTCTCAAAGTCCCACAGCAAGACAATGACCGACTTTAATGCAACGATCCAGGACAAGGATCTTCGTGAAGTTATCCGCCATTTCACGCTTGACGGATCAATGCCAATCCTCGACGGATCTGACGACAAACTCGAATTTGGCCGATACCAAACCATTGAGATGGAAAATCTCATGGATCTTGGCGATCGCAACGTCCTGCCGGTGCTTGAGTATCTCTTCCACAAAATTGAAAAAAACCTTGATGGCTCTCCCGTGCTCCTGCCGATTGATGAAGCCTGGATTGTCCTCAAACATCCGGTGTTCAAGGAGAAAATCAGGCAGTGGCTCAAAGAGATGCGCTCGAAGAACGTCTCAGTTGGGCTCGCCACACAGTCTTTAAGTGATGCCGACCAGAGCGGTATCATGGATGTCATATCGGAAAGCTGCCCCACGAAAATTTTCACTGCAAACGCGAACGCGTCCAGTGAGGAGTCACAGAGATTTTACAAAAAAATAGGGCTTACCGATCGGCAGATCCAAATTATCGCAAGTCTTGTTCCAAAACGCCAATACTATGTCGTGCAACCCCACGGCCAGCGGGTCATTGACCTTGGCGTTGGCAAGCTCGCTCTTAGGTGGCTTGGCGCGGGAGATCTTGCGGTAGTCAAAAAATTGAAAGATTTGATTTCACAGCATCCGGATTCATGGACGGAAAAATGGGAGGACGACAAATGAAGATCAAATTTCTTATTGCCTGTTCGTTGCTTGGATTCTCCAGCTTTGCTTTAGCTGGCACTGTGGCTGGCACTGGTGGCTCTACAGAGGTGACTCAACTTCTGAACAATGTGCAGCTTGTCGAACAGACTTCTAAAATGGCCGACCAGACGATAAAGCTGAGGAATCAGCTTCAACGACAAACACAGATGGTCGAAGATATGAAGCGAAATGGAAAAACACTATCAAGTCAGGAGTGGGGCAGAACCTCTGAAGACCTGCAAAAGCTCGCTTCCATAGCTCGCCAGGGTGAAGCGATCGCCTATTCAAGTTCCAACATGGACGCAATCTTTCGCGATAAATACAAAGGCTATGGCGAGTACGCAAATAAGAAGAACGGCTCACCCCAGAATTATAGCGATCAATATGCGAACTGGTCTGAGACAAATCGCGATTCCATCCTCGGTGCAATGAAGGCAACAAACCTTCAGCATGAGCAGTTTTCAACGGAAGAGCAGACCATGAAGACTATTGAGAAGCTTGGCAGCAGCGCTCAAGGCCGGATGGAAGCCATTCAAGTTGGAAACCTCATCGCTTCGCAGCAGGTTTCTCAAATTCAAAAGCTTCGTGGCCTCATGATGGCACAGATGCAAATGCAATCGTCGTTTCTCTCTTATCAAGCAAACCAAAAAGACTCAGCAAATGCCAAGAGTCGGGAATTCTTTAAAAGCGAAATGTCAGACATCAAAGTCAATGATGGAAAGGTCTATTGAGGAAATTATGAAGATCAAACTTTGGTTGATTCTAATTCTTGTAGCGGTCATAGGCGGCGGCATTGTGGTGATAAAGATGAGCGAGGACACGAAGCCCAAGCGAAAATCAGATTTTTTCAAAAATGAGGCAAAGGACATCGACGTTAAAGACGGAAAGCAATACTGACTGTTTTAATCAAAGGAGCCATGGGATGAAGGCGAGTCGAAGTACAATATATCTGACTATCATTGCCATAGCGGTCCTTTCCTTGATCCCGGATTATGGGTTCTCACAAGGGCCAGCTAATAACAACGTACTCGACAGCATCATCGATATCTACAGAGCCACAGCCAATTCCTGGCGTGGCCCTATCGTGGATGCTGCGACTCGCCTTTTTTGGATTCTTGTCGGAATTGACTTCATCTGGACAGGGATCAACCTTGGCCTGCAGAAAGCCGATCTGTCACAGATCGTTGCTGAGATCATCAAAAGGATCATGGTGATCGGATTTTTCTATGCTTTGCTGATAAATTCCGGAGCGTGGACAGGAGCAATAGTGGACTCATTTAGAGGTCTGGCTGTAAATGCAAACGCGAGTGCAGCAGGCCTCACGGGTGGTATTTCCCCATCAAATATTTTCGACATTGGTCTGAGAATTGCCAATGACCTTCTCGAACAAGTGACTTTCTCGGAAATCGGGGAATCCGTCGGGCGGGTCATCATCGCGATTTTTATTCTCATAGCTTTTGCTCTTATCGCGGGGTTTTTGCTGGTTGCATTGATCGAACTCTACATTGCTCTGAATGCAGCTGTTATTCTCCTGGCCTTCGGTGGGAGTCGATGGACCAGCGATTACGCCGTGAAATACATGACCTTCGTCTTTTCGACAGGAATGAAGATTTTCGTGATGCAGCTTCTTATTGGTATTGGCCAAAGTTTTATTCTTACCATGAACACAAACTATAACGGCAATATGACACAAAGCCTCGTCATGCTTGGTGTCGCGATTGTGCTCTGCATGATCGTCAAGACGATTCCTGATTATCTCCAAAGCATTGTGGCTGGCGGTACACCCGGAAGCGCCGGAAATGCTCTTGTTGCAGCATCCTCGGCTGCCGCTGGCGCAGCGCTGGGAGCAGCGACTGGCGGAGCAGCTGCCGGCATTGGTGGAGCGATGGCGGTCATGGAGGCTGCAAAGCTCTCCGGAAGTCAGGGATCGGGAGGCATGGGAAGTCTAGTGATGGGAGCCGCCAAAAATCTTGGAGGGGCAGCGCTTGGAGATATGGGCGGCAAACTGAGTGGTAACCTCTCCCATCAGCACGGGACCATGGGGGCAAGGATGGCTGCACGCATGAAAGAGGAGCGCCTCTCGATGGCTCCACCCGAAGGAGAGAAGAGCAGCACAAAGACGCCCTCGACAGAAGCTGGATCGCCGACACAAGCTCCAAACCCGGAAATCGGGGCGGACACCTAAGATCAGGACAGTCCGTTGAATCCAAAGAGGAGCCAGGAAAAGCCCTGGAGGCACCTGACGTCTTATAAAACTCAAGCTCAAGTGGGAGGTAAAAAGTGGAGACACCCAAGGTTACTGAAAATCCGTATATGGCGGCCCGCCGTGAATGGAACGAGCGTTACGGGGATTTTGTGAAAGCGGCTTCCACCTGGAGGCTCATTGCCCTCATAGCCATGGCCACTGCACTGATTGGGACCATTGGGGCCATCTACATAGGAGCCCAATCAAAGCTCGTTCCCTATGTGATCGGGGTCGATGAACTTGGCAGAATCTCGTTTGCCGGGATTCCTGACCAGAAAGGCATTGATGAAAAAGTGGTGCGGGCCACTCTCGCCGATTGGATCACATGGCATCGATCAGTGGTTTCTGATCCTGCGGTACAGGAAATGTACGTACTGAAAACCTACGCCTACCTTACTCAGGGTTCCGCCGCCAAAGGCTCGCTGGACGAGTGGTACAAAAGCGAACTCAATAACCCCTACGAGCGTATGAAGACCGCTACCGTTACGGTCGAGGTGCAGTCGGTTCTCCTGCTCTCGGGGAAAACACATCAGATTGATTGGAAGGAGACGGTCAGAAACAAGGGAGGTCAGGTGATAGTTCAGCAGAATTTCAGGTCCCTCATTACAACCGAAATGCTTGGTGTTGACCCGATGCTTCTCCTGAAAAACCCGCTTGGAATTTACATACAAACACTCTCAATCCAGCAAATATAGGGAGGCTAAAATGCGCCTTTTCAGCTTGATCCTGGTTCTAATTACAGCAAACGCCATGGCTTCCGAGGTTCCAGCGATTGAAACCTCTCAGCCCATTGCCGTTACCCACAACGTGAATGCAGAGCGAAAGTCTTTCAACGCAAAAGAGAAGAAAGCCGCTGAGCTTGCCCGGCAATGGATCGATGCTCAGGCGATGCCGGTTCGAAAGGAAAATGGAAAGATCGTCTACCTCTATGGTTCGACCCTCCCAACAGTGATTTGCGCACCGCTGAGTGTCTGCGATATCGAACTGCAGGAAGGGGAAAAGATCGTGGGCAAGCCCATGATCGGCGACTCGGCCAGGTGGGAGGCGCTCCCTGCACTTAGCGGAGCCGGTCCGAATCAAATCAGCCATATCATAGTCAAGCCCTTCGAGTCGGGCCTGACAACGACGCTCATTATAACAACCAGCAGGCGCACCTATCACATCAAACTCGTGTCTTCGAACAAGAACTGGACCCCGAGAGTCGGCTTCACATACCCCGACGACATCGATCGGCAATGGCAGCTTTACAACGCTCAGGCCGTAGCCAGTGCTGAAAGGAAGACCATCCCGGAGACTCGTGAGAACATCGACGCTCTCAGTTTTGAATATGAACTGTCAGGGAAGGCTCCCTGGCGTCCAGTCAGGGTCTATAACGATGGCGTCAAGACGTACATTCAAATGCCTTCCGCCATGGCTCAAACGGAAGCGCCGGCCCTCCTCGTGCTCGGTTCAGATGGTGAGAAGCAGATCGTCAACTACCGTTTGAAAAAAGATCGCTTCATTGTGGATCAGATCTTCTCAAAAGCAATTCTGATTGCCGGCGTGGGAAGCTCCCAGGACAAGGTGGTCATCACCTACAAGGATTCCGATGCCTACAAAGCCGCCCAAAGGAGAGCCGACGATGAACGCTAAACATCTTCTATTGATAGCCATGATTGGCCTCGGTACTGCTCTCTCGGGGTGTAAAACCGGGTATTTCGACACAAAGGAAGTGGTGACCCCCACGGACGACCTAAATCAAAGGTTACTCAAGGATGTCGTCGCGACGATCCAGGCAAACTTTCTTCCAGCCAGGACTCGATTTTACTTTCCTCATGGCAAGGAAAAGCTCGCCCCGGTCCTTGAAGCATCGCTCAGAAAGTACGGCTATGCAATTTCATCTGATTCAAAGAGCCGGGCGAAGTCAGATATTCACCTTGCATACAAATTCTCTGAAATCGAAAAGGGTCTTTTCGTTCTGAGTGTTTCGATTGGCGAGGGCTTTCAAATCAACAGGCTCTACTCGGAAGCAAAGAACGGCGAGTTTACTCCTGCCGGGCCGCTTCTCATGAGAAAGGGGTAAACGATGCGGGATATCATGTCGCCAGGAGCCTCACCCGACGGGATCTTTGTTGAGCACGGAAGGCTTGGAATCACAAGAATCAATAAACGAATCGTAGGCATTGCCCTTCTCGTTTTCGGTGGTGCCGCGATAATTTTGCTCGCGACCATATCAAACCACGGGAAGTCATCTGGAGGCAGGACTGACGAAAGCGCTTCTTTGGGTCAACAGAAAGCCCTATCTGCCAGCCCGCCTGCAATCAAGGAAGCTGCTCAGAGCAAGGGGGCTCTGCCCAATTCTGCAGCTGCCGCTGGCGGCAGCTTGCCTTCCTCCAACCCCCAGACTGCCAGCGATGCGGTGGAGTTTGAAAGAGAAATCCGCCGCTATGAGCATCAGCAGCACATGGCCCGGCTTCAGCGCCGCGATGCAAGCTCTATCGCTCCCATGGAAATCAAGGGAGGCATGGCCGATGGGTCCGGGCAAACCCCGACCACTTATCAGGATGCTCAAACCGGAGGCCAGGGAGGGATGATCGAGAGATATCCCGACAGCGCGGCTCAGGCTGCAAATGGCCAACTCCCTAATTCAGGGCTTGCCGATTCTGCGAATGATCCAAACCTTCAAGGCAGAAAGGAATCCTTTTTCAATCAACAGGTGGCATCCAATTATCTTCCCCATAAGAAAGTGGCTCCAATTTCCCCGTATGAGGTGAAGCAAGGAACAGTCATCCCTGGTGTCATGATCACAGGCATAAATTCAGATCTTCCTGGTCAGATCATCGGGCAGGTTTCCCAGAACGTCTATGACAGCGTCACTGGAAAAAATCTCCTTATCCCGCAAGGAACAAAGATCGTTGGGAGCTACGATTCATTTGTGGCGGTTGGACAGGAGCGGGCACTTGTCGCATGGCGGAGGCTTGTCTTCCCAGACGGCATGGCCATCGATTTGCTCGGCATGGCAGGTGCGGATCAGGGCGGCTATGCCGGGTTCAATGATCAGGTCAATAACCGCTACTTCAAGATATTCGGCAGTGCCCTCATGCTGAGTCTTGTTGGAACGGGCTATCAAATCTCCCAGCCCCAGCAGGACGGAAGGCAGTTTCCCAGCAATCAGGACATTCTCGCGGCTGAAGTTGGCCGGCAGTTCTCTCAGGTATCCAGCGAAATCATCCGTCGCAACATGCAGGTGCAGCCCACGATCGAAATCAGGCCCGGCTATCGTTTCAACATCATGATCAACAAGGATATGGTGCTCGAACCCTACGTTGAAAGCGAGTGACTTATGAGACTTTTTATCGCGGAAAAGCCATCTCTTGGAAAAGCCATTGCCCAGTGCCTTCCTGGTCAACGGCAGGAACACCGTGGCAACAAAGGTCCAACCCACATTACAGTGGGAAGTGATGTTGTGGTTACGTGGTGCTTTGGTCATATTTATGAACTTTTGGAACCGGACGAATACGATCCTGCCTGGGAAAAATGGACGCTTGAGGCGCTCCCAATTGTGCCAAAAGAGTGGAAAAGAAAACCGAAGCCCGACGCCAGGGAGCAGATCAAGGTTATAAAAGGTCTGCTCAAGCAGTGCAGCGAAGTTGTCAATGCGGGCGATCCGGATCGGGAAGGACAGCTGCTCGTGGATGAAGTGCTGGAGGAACTCCAGTGCAATAAGCCGGTGAAGAGAATCTGGCTTGCCGCCACCGATGAAAAGAGCGTTGCAAAAGCCCTGACGAATCTCAAGGACAACGCAGAGTTCAGGCCTCTCAAGGATAGCGCCGAAGCGAGAAGCTGGGGCGATTGGCTGGTTGGCATGAACGCCACCAGAAAAATGACCCTGCTCGGGCGTCAGGCTGGAATGAATGGGGTTCTCTCGGTAGGCCGGGTTCAGACACCCACACTGGCTCTAGTGGTGGGGCGGGATCAGGTCATCGAGAACTTCAAGCCCAAGGATTTCTATACCCTATTGGCCAATATCCTTGCTGAAGGCCGCGCATTCAAAGCACGCTGGGTTCCAGCAGATGGTGTCCCGCTCGACGAAGCGGGGAGGCTCCTCGATCGGAGTTTTGCCGATGCAGCCTCGCTCAAAATGTCGGGGAAGCCTGCAGTCGTCAGCAGGTTTGAAGCCAAGGAAAAGTCGGAAGGTCAGCCCCTGGCGTTTTCCCTCGATAAGCTTCAGATGGAATGCAACAAGCGTTTTGGCCTCTCAGCCCAGCAAACGCTTGAAATCGCCCAGGAGCTGTACGAATCGAAGCTCGTGAGCTACCCGAGGACAGACTCGGGTTATCTCCCGGAGAGCCAGTTTTCGGAAGCCAGCGCAGTGCTTTCCGGTCTTAAGAACCTTTACCCTGATGAGACTGCGAAAGCGGATGTATCAATCAGGACTGCCACCTGGAACGATGCCAAGGTCACGGCACACCATGGGATCATCCCGACCGGCGTTGCAGCCACGCTTCAGGGCGAAAAGCAGCAGGTCTTTGATCTGATCGTCCGGCGATATCTGGCCCAGTTCCATCCCCCATTTAAATTTCTGGAAAGCATTGTTGAGCTGCTTTGCGAAGGTGAAAAGCTGACCGCAAAGGGCCGAGTGCCCATGGCTCCTGGCTGGAAATCTCTGTTCAAAGAAGAAAAAGAGACAGGCGAAGAAGCCGGCGATGATGAGAAGGATGAGTCAGTGAGCCTGCCACGGCTGCAAAACGGGCAAATGCTTCATTGCGAGAAAGCGGAAGTCCAGGCAAAAAAAACCACTCCCCCGGCCCGCTTCACCGAGGCTTCGCTTCTCCAGGCCATGCTCAATATCCATTATTTTGAAACCGATCCGGAAGTCAAAAAGAGACTCAAGGATTCCGCTGGAATCGGCACACCCGCGACTCGCGCCAATATCATTGAAACTTTGAAAAAGCGTGGGTTCGTCGAAGAAAAAAAGAAGACTCTGGTGAGCACCGACACAGGACGTCAGCTCATTTCAGTCCTGCCGCTCCACATGAAGAGCCCTGGCCTCACCGCTCTTTTTGAGCAGCTGCTGGAGTCCATTGCCAGCGGCGAATCGACAAAGGAAAGTTTTCTTGAAAAACAGACGGCGTTTGTCACCAAATTTGTGAAATCCGATCTTAATGGAACGCTCAAAGCGAGTGGCCCGGTATACACCTGCCCGGTATGCAAGAAAGGGGCGCTCAGAAAGCGACCTGGGACCAACGGCAGCTTCTGGGGCTGCTCAGCATACCCTGATTGCAATGCCTCGTACCAGGACGCAAAAGGAAAGCCGAACTTCACCCCAAAAGCAAAAGTGCTCGTCTCACAGATTGAAATGTGTCCTGAATGCGGCAAGGGTCTGATCCGCAGAGCCGGGAAAAAGGGCTTTTTCTGGAGCTGCAGTGGATATCCAAACTGCAAGCAAACCCTTCAGGATGCCAAAGGAAAGCCGGTTTACGAGCAAACGGCAAAGGGTTGAAAAATGGAAAGAGCAGCTCACCCTTATGTAACAGAAGGCCATGCCCTTGAAAACCGGGATCTGGCAATCATCGTATTGCCAATTTTGGCACTTGCAGTTGGCATCATTTCCTATGGCCCAATCTGGTGGACGATTGGACTATCCATCATTTTCCCCGTACTACTTTTCAGAGCAGAATCCCGGCTAACAGCTTTCCTGGTCGCGCTGCTCTATCAAATGGGTGCCTCCCGGTCGCTTGCAATTGGTGCTGCAAAGTTCTACGGAGATGACATTTTTTTTGGAGCCATCATCTGGGCGGCAGGCAATGTCCTGACCGCTCTGGTCTATGCAGGGCTCTGGCACCCTAGGCCCAAGGTCAGACTCATATCGATCCCGATAGCCACAGCCCTGACTGCTCTCCCGCCTCTCGGAGTCCTGGGCTGGGCATCACCATTAACCGCTGCCGGAATAATTTTTCCGGGAGCTGGTCTTGCCGGATTTTTGTATCTGATCGGACTTTATGCAGCACTGGCAGCTCGATCAAACGGCATAATCAAGATTTTTGCCATCCTCTCTCTTTGGTGCATGGTCACGGCTAAAACTCCGAAATACTCTGGAATCGAAGCAATATCAACTTCATTTCATAAGACCGAGGACAGCGGTGTTGGTGATTACGGCCGTCAGACAAATTTGATCGGACTGGCAGCAAAATCAAAGGAAAAAACCCTCCTATTCCCGGAGAACATTGTCTCCGGTGGCTGGACAAGTGTTTCAGAGAAACTTTGGCAGAAAGCATCCAAGCAAAAATCCATGATTGTTGGAGCCACGGTTTATAAGACGGATGCCAATGAAAGGAAACTCAATGTCCTCGCAATAATGGAGAAGGGCCAAACTTCCTACTACGTTCAGCGCCAGCCCATCCCATTTTCCATGTGGCGTCCATTTCTTCAGAACGGTTACGATGCACCCTGGTTTGAAAACCCAACGGTGAATGCAGGCGGAAAGCCCACGGCCTTTCTCATCTGCTATGAAGGTTTTCTTGTCTGGCCGATCGTTCACTCATACCTCGCTGGTGCTGAAAGGATAGCTGCTTCCGGAAATTACTGGTGGACCAATGGCAAGGATATTCCGACGATTCAGCATTCAATCATCCGGTCCTGGAGTCGGCTTTTCAGCATGCCCTATTCAGTGGCGGTAAATATATGATTGACCTTCTCTTCATCAATATGTGCAGTACGCCGGGTGTCCATCCCAGGACCACCTGGGAGATTATCCGCCATGAGTCGAGCTATAACGAATCTGCAATCAACATCAACAGCGAGACTGTGACATTCGCAAGCCTTGGCCTAAAAAAGCCCACCACAAAAGATGAAGCAGCTTTTACTGGTCAAAAGCTGCTCGATTTGAAGGTCAACTTTGACGCTGGAGTGATGCAGATCAATTCCGTAAACTTCAAGGCGTATGGTCTTGACGCAAAGTCCGCGTTCGATCCATGTGCAAATATTGGAGCAGGCACCGGGATCTTAAAAAATTTCTATGAGAGTGCAGAGAAGAACATCGGAGCCGGCCAGGCTGCGCTCAGGGCTGCACTTAGCGCCTATAACACGGGCAACCACTCGGCTGGCTTTGAAAATGGGTATGTTGCAAAGTTCTACGGCAAACGAATCCCAATCCGTGAAAATCCCTACAAAGCGAGCATCACCCCGTCCGGTGATGAGCTGCCGAAGCCGAAAAATAACCCATATTCGGCCAGCATTATTCCACCAAACCTTGACGGAGAAGAACCATGACGAAAGTGCAAAATGAAGAAGCTGTGATGAAAGAGGTTCTTGATCAGAAGGAGCGCAGTCTTTTGATTCCCGGCTTTGAGGTCCCTCTTACCTCCGAAGAAGCTGATTTGCTGGGTGCTTTCGAAGAAACGGCTCTTTCCTACGAGGATGTCCTGGCTGCGGCCTTTGATGTTCTGGAGGCGTCACATGACTGAAAAGCAAAATGAATACTATCAGAATGTAGCCGGTAAAATCATCGAGCAGCTCAAGGCCGGAACCGCCCCATGGCAGAGGCCTTGGCAGACCGGAGGCGTCTCGGGCCTTCCCCATAATCCCGTATCAGGAACGCGGTATCGAGGTGGAAACTCCGTTGTTTTGATGGTGGATTCGATCCTCAAAGGCTATGACGACAGTCGATGGGTCACCTATGAGCAGGCCAAATCCGTCGGCGCTCAGGTTCGCGGCGGCGAGCGCGGGACGCTTCTGAGGTTCTACAAATTCACAGACGATGTGCCAGTGAAAGACGAGAAGGGACGCCCCCTACTTGATCTTGAAGGCAAACCCCTCAAGGAAACCATCCAGCTTTCATCGCCAAAGGTCATGTCGTTTGTGGTCTTCAATGCTGCGCAAGTTGACAACATGCCCGAGCCGCCCAAAGTCGAGCCCAGGCATGATTGGGAGATCCATCAAAGGGCTGAGAGCATTCTTGGTGCTTCCGGGGCGAATATCTCGTTTGGCGGAAACCGCGCCTACTATAACAGACTGACGGATGAAATCCGACTTCCACCAAGAGAAAACTTTCTCAATGACTCTGGCTACTATGCGACAGCCCTTCATGAGGTTGGCCACTGGAGCGGAGCGAGTTCACGGCTCGACCGGGACATGGCGCACCCATTCGGTTCCGTTGGTTACGCGAAGGAGGAGCTTCGGGCTGAGATTTTCTCAATGATGCTTGGACATGAGATCGGAATAGAGCACGACCCAGGTCAGCATGCTGCTTATGTCGGCAGCTGGATCAAGGTACTGCAGGAGGATCATCGCGAGATTTTCCGGGCAGCAGCAGACGCTGAAAAAATGCTTGGATATGTGCTGCAGCTGGAGCGTGAGCATTCAAGGGAACTTCGGGAGGAGGGTCATCAAATGCAGCCAGTCGTCAGGATTTCCGAACCTTCGGCCTCCATCCCGGAGCAAAAGCCAGAACGAACATGGCTCCAGGTCCCCTACTCCGAAAAAGATGAAGCCAAAGCTTTGGGGGCACGGTGGGATAAGGGTCAGAAAGCCTGGTTTGTTGAGACTCAGGATTTGTCCGCATTCCAAAAGTGGATAAAAACGACGCCCGAACCTACCAAGGAACCTGAAAAAACTGCGCTGGCCGACGAGAAAACTTTCCTCAGCGTGCCTTTTATTCAGCGGTATGAAGCCAAAAAGCTTGGGGCCAGATGGGATAAGGATACGAAGCTTTGGTATATATCGGAAGGAGAAGACCTTGCGAAATTTGAAAAGTGGCTTACGGCCAGGACTCTGAGTCCCGTGCTCGATCCGCGAGAGGAGTTTGCTCAGGCACTCAAATCAGCGGGACTGATCATCGAGGGCCTTCCTCTGATGGACGGGACCATGCAGCGGGTTCCGGTTGAGGGCGGCAACCTTGGAAGTCGCGATGGGGCCTACAAAGGCCACCTGGACGGCCACCCTGCAGGATATATGGAAAATTTCAGGACCGGCCACAAAGAGAACTGGAAGTCACAAGGGTTCAGCATGAATGAAGCTGAACGCGGCAGACTGCAGGCGGAAGCAGCTGCAACCTTGGAAAAGCGGCAGCAGCAGCGGGAAGAAACTTACGAGACGATCGCTTTTGAGGCAAAGCAAACAATCAAAAATATGCCGGAAGCTCCACCGAGCAATGCCTATCTGAGCCGGAAGGGTTTGACTTTCAATCATGGTGCTCTCAGCGATCCCTCCGACTCCTCACTGGTGCTTCCGGCAACGGACGTTGATGGAAAGGTCTGGACCTTCCAGAAGATTTATGACGATGGCACCAAGGCATTTGCAGCAAAGGGAAAAATGGCTGGATGCATGTTCGTTGCAAGACCGCCAAGCTTTAACGGGCTCCAGGGTTCGCCAGAATTTTTCCTGAACAATGCCCTAAGCCGCCCTCAAATTTTCATCGCCGAAGGTTATGCAACCGCTGCAAGTTTGTCTGAAGCATTAAATTCGCCCGTTATAGCGGCCTTCTCTTCCGGGAACCTCGCCGAGGTTGCCAATGCTATCCGGAAGAAAGCGCCAAACTCCGAGATCGTGATATGCGGCGATGATGATCACGCGACTGAGATGAGGCGCGGCATAAACCCTGGACGGGAGAAGGCTCTGGCCGCCGCCGATGCCGTGAAAGGCAAGGCCGTCTTTCCAATATTCCCGCCCGGAGCGTCCAAATCATCCGATTTCAATGACCTTCATCAAGCTCAGGGGCTGGATGCGGTCAAGCGTCAGATCACAGCAGCGCTAAGCCAGAAGAAGGAAATTAAACTTAAAGTTGAGAAGTCGAGTTCAATGGAGATTCGCATATGAAAAAACAATTGCGAAAGCAGAGCAGTCTTCACTTTTCTTACCTGGCCCGTGAAAGATTGCCTTCTGCACATATTGTGGCCCTGGCAACAGCTTCAAATGGGATGGGCTTTAATAAAATTCACTCTGCAGAGGACTATCTTTATGAAAAGCATTATCGATCAGTTCAGGAGGCTAAAGCCACACGAAAATCTTCACGGCTCGGCGAGATACGCCACGATGAAGGAAATCAGGAAGATGGGGCTCCTTGAAGGACAAGGGGTTTACGTTGGAGCCGTTCTCAATGATAACCGGGTTCAGTATCTGCGGCACAACGGTCCCGAGCATATCCTTGCATTCGCACCCACAAGATCAGGGAAAGGTGTGGGCCTTGTGGTCCCTACTTTGCTTTCCTGGGAACACAGTACAGTTGTCCTTGATATCAAAGGCGAGAACTGGGCCTTGACTGCTGGCTGGAGACGGGAACACGCGAAGAATCATTGCCTGCGGTTTGAACCCGCGTCGCCTACTGGCTCAGTAAAATTCAATCCCCTGGCTGAAATTCGCCTTGGCACTGAGCACGAAGTTGCTGACGTTCAAAACATAGCGATGATGATCGTGGACCCGGACGGCAAAGGCCTGAATGACCATTGGAGCAAAACTGGCTATAGCCTTATCGTCGGCACAGCGCTTCATTGTCTTTATGTCGAGCACGAGAAGGGCCGTATTGCAACCATCCTTGATATCGCAAACTGCCTTGCTGACCCGGCAAGCCCTGTTCAGCTTACGCTCCAGATGATGCTTGACACACAGCACTGCAATGGCGATGTGCATCCTGTCGTGGCCTCCTGTGCCCGCGAAATGCTCAACAAGTCAGAGAATGAACTCTCGGGTGTGGTTTCCACGGCCATGAGCTTTCTGAACCTCTACCGTGATCCGATCGTGGCCAGGAACACCTCGACCTCTGAATTCAAGATTTCTGATCTCATGAATGCCGACAAGCCAGTCAGCCTATATCTCATCGTTTCGCCGACTGACATTAGCCGGATGAGACCTCTTCTTCGTTTGATCCTGAATCAAATTGTGCGTGGCTTGACCACGAAAATGGAATTCAAGAAGGGCAAGCCTGTCAAGGGATACAAGCATAGACTTCTTTTGATGCTCGACGAATTTCCTGCACTCGGGAAGCTCGACATTTTCCAGGAGGCGCTCGCGTACATTGCGGGATATGGGCTTAAGGCATTCCTGATCACGCAGGATCTGTCACAGCTCTATTCCGCTTATGGCAAGGATGAGTCGATCATTTCAAATTGCCACATAAGGGTG
The DNA here is from genome assembly GCA_041736645.1 of Oligoflexus sp. GTDB lineage: Bacteria > Bdellovibrionota_B > Oligoflexia > Oligoflexales > Oligoflexaceae > Oligoflexus. Next base: position 26,309 of record JBGSTF010000108.1, read on the forward strand.
GCTTACGCTCCAAACAAACAGGAAACCCAGGAGCTGCTCAGTAAAATGCTTGGGACGACGACCATCTATAAGAAAGCGGTTAGCAAGTCGGCTAAGCCTGGGCTCTTTCAGACCCCGCAATACTCTGAGTCATGGCAGGAAGTCCAAAGGCCGCTCATGACTCCCCAGGAATGCGGCTCGCTCCCTGCTGCGGATAAAGACGCCAATGGCGAAATTACGATGGCAGGCGATATGCTTATTTTTGCAGCGGGCTATAACGCTATATATGGCAAACAGATTCTTTTCTTCAAGGACGAGATCTTTTCTGCCCGAGCGGCGTTGGAACCACCTCAAGACACTGACAGGCTGCTCAGGATTGAAGAGCTGATAAGCCTTCAGCCTCCGGACAGTAGTGAAGCAGCAAAGATCGATGATTTACCCCTGCCGGTTGTCAGTGAAATTTCGAGCGTTGGAACTGAGCCTGTGTCACAGAAGGCTACGGCGGACACCGTGGCCCAGCAGGAGGCTCCCGGAGTGCCAGATGCCACAAAAGAAGACTTTTACAGCCCTATGGAGACGAGCGATGGTGAAGAGACGACTGATCCCAGCGCCGATAGTCTGGCTGACTTTATGCCTTAGCGGGCTTATCACCGTGTTCTGGGCATTTGACCTGACCATAAACTTCAGCTCCTCCATGCCCATAGGCCTCTGGCGGATATCAAAGGGAGCCGCCATGGGGGAAGCACTGAGGCATAAGGCGGTCCTTTTCTGCCCGCCAGACACCGATGTGTTTCGCTGGGCTCGATCACAGGGCATCCTAAGCTCTGGACGCTGCCCAGGTAATTATACGCCGCTGCTCAAAGAGGTTGTCGGGATTGCAGGGGATGAGATTGAGATTGGCAGTGGCCATGTAGTTCTTAACCAGAGGCAATTGCCAATGAGTAAAGTTTTGCCACTTTCGTATCCCAACATTAACAGACAAAATAAACTCGTCCCGACTGGCTTCATTTGGGTCATAGGGAAGGCATCACCCGAAAGTTTTGATAGCAGATACTTTGGACCTATTCCGATGGCAGAAATTTTAGGATTCGCTGAACCACTGCTTGTGACGCGGTAGAACATCTACGGAATGATTAGAAAATGAGCAGACCATTAAAAGCTAGCGTGAAAGCCGACGTGAAAGCGGTTGCGAAAGCTAACGTGAAAGCGGTTGCGAAAGCTAACGTGAAAGCCGATGTTAAAGCTGAAGTTAATATTTATGTATCTTATTGATAAGACAAGATAATTTAGATTTTTGTCAAGAGCCAATTGTAGACTCCCTTTAGTCGTCTACTTATCTTTTTGCTTCCTTTTACGATTATAGATTCAATGCTGATATGCCAACCATTGGAACTAAATTGTTGATTGCTGGTATTTGCAAAGAGTATACTTTTGTAAGAAAAGTGTACTCGATGGAGATTTGGGATGATGAAAGAGAGTCTAGACTATTGGAACGCGAATGAAGTGATAAAGCTATTTGGCATTAAGTCAAAAACGGCTCTCCTCAATGCCGAAAAAGCTGGTCGGATTCCTGAAGCGGAGCGCGATGAAAAAAATAACAGACGTTGGCGCAAAGAGGATCTTCCTAAGATCGGCTGTGTGTATGGCCCAATTGAACGTCCAAAAGACTTCGAATTTGTGTCTATGTGTGTATTTACAGTCAAAGGGGGTGTGTTAAAAACTACTACTAGCTATGTCATAGCGAGAATCTTAGCTTTGTGTGGGTTCAGGGTGCTAATCGTTGGCAATGATCCTCAAGGCTCGATTACGGGCGTAACAATGAACCCACTGAACAAGCACAAATCTCTTGACGATTTGCCTAAGTATAAGGACATAGCTGATGTGTTGTTTGAAGATGTTCCTTTGTTGGATGCTGTTCAGAAAACGGATTTGCCAACGTTAGATCTTCTGCCAGAAACGAAATCCCTTGGATCAATTTCTGAAACAGTAGCTGCGACTGCAGCCGTTGCTGTAACTCAAGGCAAAGAAGAGCAAATTCTTCCAAGACACACATACTATTCTGAATTTTTGAATCCTCTTATAAAGCAGGCAGGTTACGACTTTGCTATTTATGATAATGGTCCTGGTTTAAACCCTCTCTCTGAAAATTCTTTGTATGCCTCTGATTACTGGATTACCCCAAATTCTTGTGACCAAGGTTCCTATCAAGTCTTTGAAGACAATTTCAACGACGTTCTGAGCTTTGCGAAAAGAAAAGGGAAGAAATGGAAACGCATATTCCTTGTTCCAACAATACTGGAAAATAACAATCTTTCGAAGCAGATCCATGGGACTTTTTTAACCAAGTTCCCTGCATATGTTACAGCAACTTCAATTAGAAGAACTGTCAGAGCCCAAGAAGCGCTATCTATGGGCGCTTCCCCGACCGAAGTGTTTCTTGATTCGGATATAGGCCACGATTGTATGGCTCTTGCTTTGGAGATTTGGAATGTAATTCAACAGGATCAAAAAGGTGTGAGTAATGGCCATTAAACTCGATCTTAACCAAGAGCCGTTTATTCAGAAAGACACTGAAGAGCGGGAGGATCGTGCAGCTCGGCTTCTCGGAAAGGCCATGGGGAAAGCTTTTCGATCTGGCGCAGCCAAATCAGACTCTGAGGTTAAGTCAGGGGCCACTCTTGAGAACAGTCCTGAAAAAAAAGCTGACGCGAAACCCGAAGCGGAACCCGAAGCGAAAGCTGACGCGAAACCCGAAGCGAAAGTTGACGTGAAACCCGGTGCAAAAGCTGACGTGAAACCCGATGTGAAACCCGAAGCGGAACCCGAAGCGAAAGCTGACGTGAAACCCGGTGCGAAAGCTGACGCGAAACCCGATGTGAAAGCTGACGCAAAACCCGGTGCGAAAGCTGGCGTGAAACCCGGTGCGAAAGCTGACGCGAAACCCGATGCGGAACCTGACGTGAAACCCGATGTGAAAGCTGACGCAAAACCCGGTGCGAAAGCTGATGTGAAACCCGGTCCGAAAGCTGACGTGAAACCTGAAGCGAAAGCCGGTGCGAAAGCTGACGCGAAAGCCGAAGCGGAACCCGACGTAAAACCCGAAGCGAAAGCTGACGTGAAACCCGAAGCGAAAGCTGACGTGAAACCTGAAGCGAAAGCTGACGTGAAACCAGGTGTGAAAGCTGACGCGAAAGCCGATGTAGAAGCCGACGCGAAAGCCGATGTGAAAGCTGACGTGACTATGATTAATAACATATTGAATTCTAAGAGAATTACTATGTTTTTGTCAGTTGCCACGGAATACTCACTTCTTAGTGATTCTCAAATAAATGTTCTCTCCGAAATATGTAAGCTTTGTATTCTATCCGGCAAACTTAGCACAGAAAAAATATCTTATGAGTTTCTCGCTGAAAAGGCTGCGGTTAACGGAGTTACAGTAAAAGGCATCATCCGAAAGCTCGAAGCATGTCAGATTCTGGTTAAAAAAGATCAGCAATATGTATCTGGCTCTAAAGGACGAGTATTCGAGGTCTCACAGCAAGCCCTGCACTGCATGCTATCGAATAATCAAGGTCTGAAGCGGTGGCTCGCTAGAAACGGTCTTCGAGTCAATGACATTAAAAACTTCTATAATTTTCAGTAGTTGAATACTAAGTGGAACAAGTCATAGAATTGGATGGGACAGGATAGAGATGATGATATGCGCAGGGAATGAGTGCTGCTAACACCCAACCCTGCTAAGCCAATCCCCCTAACACGCAGGAGAGTCAGCCTATGGACAATGCTTCCACATCGGTTCAAGCAAGTCATCGGATTTTTCCGGACAAGCCAGATAAGAACTACGCCGAACGTGTACGATACTGGAAAGCACAAGGGCTTACTCCAGAAGAAGCCGAACGAGAGGCAGCGAATCCGACACGACGGCGGCGGCGAATATTGTACGCAGTTAAAAACTCAAGTGCAAACTCGCCCAAACCTACCACGACCCTGGAACAATCCAGCAATCAGGAACCTGGAACAGGCCTGCAACATGGAAACCCATCAGGAACCTGGAACAGGCCTGCAACATGGAACCTGAAACAATCCTATAATCTGGAAACCTGCCAGGAAACTGTGAATTGGAATTCAGCGCCTGCATTAATATCAAGTCAAAGTCTCAATCTCACAACTATAGAGAAGATGCCGAAATGGGTCTATCCGGCGAGCAACACGGAACCTGCCAGGAACCTGGAAACCTGCCAGGAACCTGGAACAATCCTGCAACCAGGACATGCTGAATGCGGGATCGACTTTGCTAAAGCACCCTATTGGATTACGTCGTTGGCATGTGCTGCTTACCTCATCCATTCCATGACCGAAGCATTGGGAGGCGGTTTTTGGGCTTTCTGCATTGCGTCGGCGTTTGACTTCACTCCGATTCTTCTTGTCGGTGCCAGGGTCAAGGATCGCAGGACCCAACAGATGGCCATGATTGGTGCTGTGTTGATCTTTCTCACTGGACTCTCGCTCTACCTGGCACCTCACATCCAAACCGTTTGGAATGAACTGGCTATCTACAAGGATCGGTCAGCAAAATACGCCCTGGAGAGCAAGGAATATGAGGCCAGGAGCGCAAATGAACTAGCCCTTCTCGATGGAGCCAAGTCCGAACATGACAAGGCTTTGGCTGAGTACAACACAGCTTATAGCAAGCATGGCATCAATGACTGGCGCAGCATGTCTGCCAGGAAAAATATGGTCAAGCGTTTGGCCGACTGGAAGAGTGGGTCAAGCAAATCGGATGCTATGAAAAAACCAGAAGCTCCAATTTTGACCGAAAGTTTTCGCAGCTCAATCCAGGAGTTGATTAAGCGCATCGGCCTCTTTGCATCTGCATTTTCATTGATGTTCGTCATGCGTCGTATGGTGTAAGGGGGGCTTCTGCCATGCTCAGCACTGAAGAAAAGCGCGAATACTCGGCAAAAATAAACGAGTATCTCTTTCGCACGATCGAACAATGGATGACTGGGCTCAAAAAGAACGGCGATGGGACATATAACTGCCTAAACCCCGAGCGAAACGACAGCGACCCAAATAGTATGATGATCTACACTGACGGTCATGCCTGGGATTTTGCGGCGAAAAAACGCTATTCTATGATTGACCTGAAGGCAATCGTCACCCATAACGATCCGAAAGCAATCTTCAAGGAAACAGGCCTTCAGCTTGGTGTACTTGATCAGCAAAGGAGCGGTGCCAGTGCTGCCGGCAGACCTTATTCTGCAGCCGTAATCCCGATAAAGAAAGACATGCTGCAGCCGCAGCCTACGAATCGCGAACCTCCGCAGGAGCCAAATATTCCGGCGCGAGCTGCCACAGAGAAGGAGATTCTTCGCGGCAAAAAAATGGGGGACACATACCTCAAGCCGACAGCTGTGTGGCCCTATAAAAACCGAACCGGCACCATAATCGCTTACGCGCAGAGGTTTGACTTCTACAATGCCAAAGGCCTGCGGGAAAAACTCTTTCGGCCCATGTCGTGGTCGAGCGAGGGTAACACCTGGGTCTATAATAAAAACGGCCTTAATGGCTCAAATCCTATCTATGGCGTAGACCTCCTTGCCGGCAATCCTTCAGCCCAAGTCTTAATCGTGGAAGGCGAGAAGACAGCCGACGCGGCACGAGTGCTCTTTCCCGAGATGGTACTCCTGACATTTTTCGGGGGAGCCTCCTCAGCTGATAAATGCGATTGGTCCTGCCTTGGGAACCGGGAAGTGCTCCTGTGGCCTGATGCAGACCAGAAAGCGGATGCGAACGGGAATATCCTTCCCGACCATGAGCAATCCTCAATGAAAGCGATGATTGCGGTTGCCCGGTCCCTTGAAGGTGTCGCGCAGTCCACGCGGATCGTAAGACCGCCTGAAGGCGTTAGAAATAAATGGGATCTTGCAGACCTGAATGAAACTCAGCTGACAGTGGCTGATTTACGCCAAAGAATGGAAAACGCAGCCCACCATTTCAGCCACTATCTGCCGGCCATGCCTGAACACGCCCAAGGGGAAGGAGAAAGGGTTTCACCCGCTGCGCATTTTGAAAAGTTAAAGCCTGAGCAAATCACGACGGGCATACGCATTGCTTTCCTCGATGCCGTTGCAAGAGGGACGTATGGGGACGAGTTCCCGTTCGCAAAAGACCTTTACTATTATGAGCCGCAGTCTGAATCCAACAGCAAGCGCCGGGTGCCAAGCTTCCTTGCCCATGTTGCCGATGACGGGCAGGTGACAATTCACCCGGAAGCCAAATGGATCGACCGCTTTATTCAATGGTACGACCATGATGGAATGCATGCCTACGGAAGCACGCCGCTTCTTGAGAATTCACTTGTAACGCTCGCGAAACGCCTTGGCGCTAGGCTTCCACGCCTTGACGAGCCGGCGCTCTTCAAATGGAGGGGGCAGCCCGGTCATGCCTGGAATATTCTCAATTTCGACATATCAAAGGATCACCTTCTGCCAGCAGGCATTGACTTTGATGGTTCGGAAGCCAATGCCATGGCGATCCTGGAGAAAATTGCCCCGCCCTGGTTTGAGCAGCTTTCGCGAATGAACAACCGTCTCGGATTCATGAGCTATCTGGGGGCCATCATCGATCCGGAAGCCCATCCCCAGCAATACGTTTGGCTTTACGGCAAGGGAAATGACGGAAAGTCCACCATCATTCAGGTGCTCCAAAATCTATTTGGCCCAGCTGCGATGAAATCGGAGTGGCCTGATAATCCAAATAACTTTTATACCTCGCGGATGGAATCCAGACGTCTCTTGCTGCTCGATGATCAGGAACATGGGAAGGTGGTCCGCTCGGGCCTGTGGAAAACGATCACGGGATCGGACACAATCACGATTGAGCACAAGGGACAGTCTCCCTACGTTGTGCCAAACCTTCTCCTTTTGGTATCAGCCTCCAACAGCCGCCCTGAAGGTTCAGCAGACAGTGCCGACACAAGGCGACTTGTCCTGTGCGAGTGCGAAAGCTTTTCGCGTGATAAGGTGGTGAAGGATTTTCACAAGACTCTCCTTCAGTACGCAGACCCGTTTTTTTCCCTCTGCTGGGATCTTTGGCAGACTCACAAGGGAACCAAGGGCATTGTACCAGTGGATCAGGAGATCACCCGGCACAATACATTGGAGGCCTTTGCCACCGAAGAGGACTTCGTTGCTGCCAACTTTCAGCTATTTGATCTGGAGCGCGTCAAGGCAGGCCTTGCCGGTGCCGACGCGAAGAAGCTGATACCGCATACGAAAAACGAGGATCTTAGAAAGCTTGCTGATAAGGCCCGTGTGAGCTTTAAGCGTGTGGTCGACTACCTCGTTCACGTTCGTGGCTATCCTGCGCAGCTGATATCTTACGCCAAAGATGAAAAATATCGCGTCGTCTTCGGAGTGGTGCCAAAGCCGGAATCGCGAGCCTTCGCGGGCATCCAGGAGCAGGAATTTTCACAGCTCCCTGCAGTCACGCCTGAGCCAGCTGATGCGTCAGCAGCCGGGGAAACAACTGACCCAGCAAGGATGCCCGAAATTGCAGCGGTTCAGGTCGAGGAAGTCCCTCTGTCAGAGGCTTTGGCAGAAGACGCGGAAATTTCCATCCCGAAAGTCATTGAGTTCCAGCTGGAATGCATCCCGCCTCCCGAGATTCCGCATGCGGCAAAGTTTATGGAGCTTTGGGACGAGGGCTTTTTGAATGACGGTGATGACCCTGGCCCGCTTGAGGATGATTATTCAGGCTCCGGGGAACAGGAGTCCGGCCTGCCACCGGAAGATAATTGAATGAAAGCCCGTCGGCTCACAGCATTACATGGCGAACTGCAATGGTTCGCCTGAATCCTTGCGTGCCAGATCGGTCAGCATGTTATCAATGAAGCTTTCGCCGATATGGGCCTTTTTGTTCGCAAAGAGTCTGCAGCGGGCACGAAGCAGGATCTCAACCTGAACGTCCATGCCAGTGACTTCCTGCTTTTTGGCTTCCCATTTGGCGATGCTTGAGTGGTCAACGCCGATCATTTTGCCAAAAGCCTCCTGGGTGAGCTTCATATAGGACCGCATAAAGCGCACCTCTGCCCCGATCAGGCGACCTTTCCTCTCCGGGATCATGCTGAACACAGCATCCATGACGAGCTTGGGGCTGATATCAAGAACCTCCTCCCCCTCGAAGTGGCGATAGGTTGGGTTTACAATGACGACAGGGAACCCAAGAGCTGTATAAATTGCAGGTTTTCTTTCCATATCAGTTATCCTCGTCAATAACAGTCACCACCCACATTACGCCATCAAACGATACTGCAAGCCGGATGTTTCGATCATCCACCTTGCCACAGATCGCGTAGCGCCAGGCTTTCCATTCCTCGTTCCACTCGTCCTTGCGTGGCTTATGCCAACCATTGAGAAGAACATTTTCGACCTCGGGTGCGAGGACATCGCGCTCGATCATGCGCTGCTCAGCATGTTTTGTCAGACGCCAGTCACCGGCTTCGGCTGCCGCTCGAACCTTGTCGATTATTCCATCAAGTTTCGGGGGCCTCTGCGCCATCTCGTATCTCCTCGGTCACTTTACAGCTTAATTTGAATGATTCACAATATAATATACTTATCTGTCTAATAATATTCAATTACTTTAAATATCAATATTTGGAAATATTTTATTCTAACTAGAATAACTTCTACTAAGGGAACCAGAGGAGTAACGGGAGCCTTCCGCTGTGCCCACTGTTACTCCTCATCGTTACAAGTTAACATCCTGTAAATATATGACAATTATAGGCTGGTAACAGGAGTAACGGGAGTAACGTGTGACTTCATTCTTTGCCCATAGAAGGATAAGGAGATAAGAAAATGGTTCAAATTTGCGCAGTCCCCTTCCCCCAGGCTCGATACCTTTGAACTGGATTCCCTTATGGGATCGCCTAAGCATCTGTTACTCCCGTTACTCCTGTTACTCCTAAAATAATCTCATTAATAACAGCTTGTTGCTGGAGTAACAGAAGGAGTAACGGTAGGAAATTGGAAGGGAAAGCGAGCGTTACTCCTCCCCAGACCCTGATCAGAAGATGCCCCTGATCTCATCAGCGGAGTGAAGATCGCTTGCATTTATGACGTGATCGCAGAAGGAACCCAAAAGCTCACGAGCATGGAATGAGTTCACCTGCAGGAGGATGCCGTAGATTGTGAACCCGAGTTCCTCTTTCCGCGTGCTGAGACGCTTTTTAAACTTTGCCGGAAGCTCAGCGCTCTCACCGTCCGTGAGGAAGACGACATCGGCCCGTTTCATGTGCTCCCTCCGCTCGATCGCCTCCAGGGCCGACCTTAGCGGCGGAAAAAAGTTCGTCCCGCCGCCGTTATACCAGGCTCCGATCTCGTGAAGGACATCCTCAAAGCGTGGGACTGCGGGATCGATATCAGCGGTGTGAACGACATCACTCGCAAAGTGAATGATTCTTAGGTGCCGTTTGTCCACCCGCGCAAGCTTCATGAACGCCAGGACGAGGGCCTTGGCCCAGAACTCGCGATGGCCCTGCATTGAGCCGCTGACATCGATGCAAAGGACGAGGGGACCTCTTGTCTGCTCGGTCTGGCCCTTCATCTCGTACTCAAGAAGCGTCTTTTCAAGATACTGGAGGTAAAATAGGGGCCTCAGCTGCGGGAACGCCAGCTTTTGGATTTCACTCGGCAGCACTCTTGAGATGTCATCTCCCATGGTAACGCCCGCCAGCTCCCCCATGCCGATGGCATCCCGGCTTCTTCTTTTCTGGGCTGCCGCCTCCAGCATACGGCCAGCAATCTTAAGGATCGCTTTCACACTGGGATTTCTCATCAGCTCCTCGGCAAAACGAAGCCTCTCTTCCGATGAGACTTTAAGCGATGAGCCTTCGCCGCTGCCCCATCCCAGAACTTGCTCGGCTGAGGCGAGGGCTTCGACCATTTCCGTGGCCTTGTCAATGCATTGGCCGAGAACCGTCCGCAGCTCCCGCGAGTCCGCCAGGGCTTCATCAAATGAAGCCATTTCAGCCACAGCCTCCCGTCCCATCCGGGTGAGCTGCTCGATTCTCGCCTGATTTCCGGGCTTGCCCTCCGCCATTAGACGCTTGATTTCCTCTCTGAGCTGGGCCGGGTCGGAGGCCTTGACCCTTGGGGTCGGGAGCGAAGCGGCGACAGCATCCATGAAGGTCATGGTTGCGAGTCCAGCCGCCATGAAATCCGAGTCCGTGTGTTCGAGCAGGAGGTCAAACTCAGGCTGATCGGTCAATCTTTGATGAAGGGTCAGAGCCCATCGGTTTTCCGGTGCTATCGCTTGGGGGTCAGGCATCTTCGGATGTGGCTCGCGAAAGAGCCTATGAAACACCTCAAGCGAGAGACGTTTCAAATTAAAAACCCGTTGATCACATGCATCGAAAATGCGCACGGAGTCCTGATTTCTGCGAATGAAGTCAGTGAAGAATCCTCGGGATATATCGCTTATCTCGCAAACAAGTGGCCTCAGATCATCCATGAGCCTTTCCCTCCTAGCGGTAAATCAGCTCTTTATAGCCGGCAATATCGGTCAGGATATCGTCTATGCTTTGAGCAATTCGCTGAACCCTTGGTGAGACATCCTTCCAGTCGGCAATGGCCTCGTCCAGCTGCTGCTTGATGGCACTGACATTCTTCGTGGCCGACTCTATGCTCGTAAGGAGATGCCTTTCCAGTGTAGGCATGCGGTCCCTTGAGAACCTTGCAGCCGCTTCACTCGCTTCCAAGGCACATTTTTTGGCTCTATCAAGCCAATCAAGAGCCTGATTTAGAAGAGTGGGACACTTGTCCTTCAGAACCTGTTTGGCTTCCTTGACCTCGTCCTCCATGTTGGCGACACAGTAGGGCAGAAGCTCATGAAGGTGCTCAGAGCTGACAGCCTGATCGCCCTGAACAAAAGCCACGCATTTGAGCAGTTCCACGATTTTCACGAGCTTTCTATCGCTCATGTAAAGGTTCTTCTTTTGGAACTCCTCGGCGAGAATCAAGAGCTGCTCGACAACTTTTGAATGCAGGGGCACCTTCCTCGCCTCGACCTGAAGAGCTTTCAGCTCCTGCATTGTGAGCTTGGTTGTCACCTGTGGGCGCTTGCCGCTGTCGGCCATGGCAATGAGGTCCCTTCTGCTTTTTTCACGTCTCAGCGGCAGGACCCAGGTTTTGAAGATGAAGCGATCGAGAAAGGCCAGCATCTCGGTTTCGGTCGGCACCTCGTTCGATGCTCCGACCATAAATATGAGTGGGATCTTTTTCGGCTCCGGGTTGTCAAATTCCCGTTCATTGGCGATGCGCAGGAGGCTGTTAAGTGTGGCCGGCGAGCACTTGAATATTTCATCGAGGAAGGCCACGTCAGCATCGGGAAGCCGGCCTTTGGTGGTGCGAACAAGGCGGTCATTCTCAGTCAGTTCCCTCAGTGAAGCCTGACCCAGAAGCTCCTCGGGCGGCATCGTTTTAAAAAGGAGCCGGTTGAAGTAGACAGTCCCTGTGATGGACCCACAGATGGCCTGGACCAGATCCGACTTTGCCGTTCCAGGTGGCCCGAAGAGAATGGCATTTGATCCGTGCAGCATTGTTCCAAGAAGGCCATCGATCACCTGAGAGCGCTCGAAAAAGACCTGATTCAATTCCTTGCGGAGAGCCTGGAGTTTCAGTTGTGTCATGTTATAAATTCCCTTCTCTTAGAAGCCGACATCAGCATCAAATGGTTTCTTCACTTCATCCGGTTTTTCCAGTCCAAGATGTATGCGGACAGCCTTCTTTGCCTGATCGAAGCCTTTTTCCAAAGTTTTTTGACGGTAGCGGAAAAACTGGGACAAGGCTTCACACTTGCCCTGCACGGCCCGGAGCTTGTCGGGATCAGGGCTTTGCTCAAGTGCAATAAGGTGCTCTGTGATCTCCTTGTACTCGCGATCAAGCGTCAGACAGTTCATGAGCTTTTGAGCACCTTCGCCGCGTGCGCCCTCGACCATAGACCTTAGATATTCATGGAACTCCCCCATGTGCTGGTCGATGACGGGTTGGGGTGACTCCAGGGAGAAAAGCTCGCGGATCTTTCTGGCCCTATCGACCATCTCCTTGATTCTTGGATCAAACGAGGCCAGCGTTTCAAGGCGGTTGAATGCGCCTTCCCAGCTTTTTTGAACATGGCCATCAAGCTTTCCCGGTTCCAGTATCCCGCACCGATCCACGATATCGGCGACTCTTGCGTAAGCCTCGTCGGTCGCTTTTTCCTGGGCACTTCCCACGGCTTTCATGAGCAGCTCACCATATTCGAGTTGTGAGCGCTGAATTGCCTCCCAGGCCTTCTCCTTCTCAGCGATACGGCTCCGGGCCTCTGCCAGCTGCTCCTCCTTCTGAGCGGCGTCCAGTTCAGCCCCGAGGCGTTCGGCCTCTTTTTTGGCCAGCTCGGCATCCTTATTGATTTGATCGACAAGGCTATTGAGTCTCGTTGGCCCTTCGACCACGAGCTGAAGGGATTGGGACGTGAATTCGTCGCGTGACGGGTATTGCGCTGCATAATACTGAAGGGCGGCGTCGCTTGTTGGCTGATCCAGGCCTGTCTTGCCCACGACCTGAGCAACCGATTCAAGGAACCCGCGCAGTTCATTTTCGTAGCTGTCATGCAGGGCCTTTCGATAGCGTTCAGCCTCCTCCTTGATCTTCTCAAGCTCTGCAACGGCTGCGGGCAGGTCCGTATCGACGATGAAGCGAAACGGCTCTGCAAACATCGTAAACCGCTGGTAGAGCTGCTTTTGCATCGACTGGAGCTTTGTCATCGCCTCCTTATGGAGTTTACTGATCCGGGCTGAATAGCCGCCTGTTGCGATCTGGCTCAGCTCAGTGATCACTTCCGGGGAAAGGCCGATGTGTGCAGGGTCAAGCTTCATCGACATGCGCCCGCCTTTGACCGTGACCTCCAGCTTATAAAGGATCTTGTCTTTCATAAGCTGCCAATTGAATGCCTGTGCCTTCGGGCTCTGCACCGTGCTCTGGCCTGCAGTCCCTTGGGCAGCCGCCTTCATCTGAATCAATTGCTCGATATCCATAGCCCCTCCATTCATCCCATCACCGACCCAGGTTATAAATATATTCCAAATAGAATACAATCATTATTTATTCCAATTAGAATAACTTACACATTTTATTCTACTTAGAATAAAACATTTACCTATTGTAATTACATTACACTTACGGTAATTACTATAATTACACTTACAGTAATGATAAGATTACTGTTACCAAGGAAGGGATTTACTGCCATGACGACCGACCGCCGCATCCTTAGCCCCCGCGTGACCTATGAAGAGGCCAAACCCGTGCTCGAAAGCCTCGTTGCGGCTGGTAAGGACCGGCCTTCGGCGCTGGACCTGTACAACGCAATGAAACGAGGCAGTGTCGCCACCCATCAAAAGCACGTTGACCGTTTCCGGGAGGGGCAGCCCAGGAAGACCAGTGCGCTGGTCATGTCGCAGGAGTCCCAGGAGTTTTACCTGCGTGATATGCAGCGGCATGTGGATGAGGCCAAAAAAGAATTGGAAGCGGACCTCCTGGAGCTGAAGCAGGAGAAGTCCACCATTGTTGAGGAATCGGAGCGGTTCCAGGCTGAATTGCTGGATCTAACCTCACGGCATGAGACAGCCAGCTCGCAGCTCCAACAAAAGCTTGGTGTAATCGACCAACTCCAGACCGAAATTACCCGGCTCAGGAACCTGGAGGATTCAATCAGGGAAAGTGCCAGAGAGCAGATTGCTGCTGCGCAGGAGGCGGCAGCTCAGAGTCTTGCGGAAGTGATGAGGAAGGCCGAGGGCGACATCAAGGCAGTCATGGACACCGCCGAGCAATTCCGCATTGGAGCCGAAACTGCCAGGACGGAGCTTGCGCGTGCGCAATCAAAGCTCGAAGCAATGGCCGGGTTTGAAGATGAAAACAAGTCGCTGCGGATTGCCAACAAAACTCTGGAGGAAAAAGTTCAACAGGCAGAGCGTGGAGCGGCGGTCAGCAGCGAAAGAGCCACCTCCCTCAGCGATCGCCTGACAGATCTTCAGAAAACTCTTGGTGAGCGCCTTCCAAAGCTCGAAGAAGAGAACAAAAGGCTTCTCAAAGCGCTCGATGAACACAAAACCATTGTGCAGAAAGCTGAACAGGCATCAGCCATCGCAGCGGAGAAAGTCAGCAGTATGACGCTAAGGCTGCAGGATATCCAGGCTCAGGCCCAGGAAAGGCAAAACCTTCTGGAGTCAGTCCTGCAGGCAGCAAAGGACCAGATTGGTTCGCTTACGAAAAATGCTGAAGCCGATAAGAAGCACATGGAAATTCTTTTAAGTAGCGAAGCTGAGTATCGCAGGAAGCTCAGTAAAGCTGAAGAAATTATCAGGTCTTTTGAAGAGCGCGAATCAAGCAGCTGAACCACTTGGGGTTCCCAGAAGAAATAACTGTAGTGCCAGGGCCGCTTCCCGAATCAGGTCGGGACGCACCCGGAACCCGGCGTTTAGCCAAGACCCGATCGGTTTCAAAAATATGCCATTATGGCTTTTTAGTGGTTTATACTCCTTCCCTCTCGATTGCTCCCTGCTTTCCTAATCTGACGTAGGTATTGGTTAATTTTACCCTATGTTTTTATAGTATTTTTCCAATGAAAACCCTGGACAACAACGGTTTCAGACTGTAGAGCATAGAGGCTTTGCCATGACCCTTTCGCTATAAGCAGGCTTAGTGAGCCTCTTGAAGCTCTTATTCATTTTTCGGATTTTCTTGGGTTTTCGTAGGGGGTGTCTGCATGGATGCTCGACCAAATTGTCAAGTATTAGACCTGGAAATCAAGACATTCTGACTTGATTCGTGACTCTGCTTAGTCGGTTTGTTGATGTATTGCCGCTCAAGAAATGGCTGGCATGGTGTGTGCTGTGAAGCCGGGAACTTGAGTGATTCCAACGGTCAGCGCTTATGAATGTACTGACTACTAGATTTTTCTTAAAGGGCATTCGCTGAAGCACTCTCGAATCGGAAGTGCCCGACTTTGGAGATTAGGATGTTCTCGTCGAGTTTTGACATATCCAGCCATCCTCGGATGGTGCTAGCAATACTGTTTCTGCTCGTAGGATGCAGTCAGCATAATTCACAACTATTCATTGTCGGCGGCATTAAGAGCCCAGAAAGCAGCCCAGCTTGGTCAAGTACAGTAGCGATAGGTAAAGTACCCCGACTGCAAAATGATATCGATTGGTATTGTTCAGGGACGCTCGTAAGTAGAGAGCTTATCGTAACTGCTGCGCACTGCCTTTATGATGTGAAAGGACCTTCAGAGCTGAGAGTTTTGTTTGGAGACAGAATCGACTCTCCAAACGCCGTAATTTCAAAAGTTATGTCGTTCCAGTCGTTCAGGGAAGAAGGCTATCGTTACTTCCCGAACTTCGACGTTGCATGGATTAAACTGGACGGCCTGGCTCCGATTTCCATGAATCCAGTAAAACTGCTGCCTGATTGGGAAGGGCTGGAAAGCTTTACAGGACAACCACGCTCTATTAAACTTGCCGGCTTTGGCCAGAAAGCAACAACTTGCCCCACCGGATCTACTGACTGCAATGGTGTCAAGAGAGAAGTGGACACGATACTACGCAGAGCAGTTGACAATTCACATTTCGTTAGCCAAATGATCATTGGCCCAACGCCTGGATTTGGATCATGCTTTGGCGATTCAGGTGGTCCCGCCTTCGTCAATTTGGACAATGAATGGTACTTGGCTGG
This sequence comes from Oligoflexus sp., assembly GCA_041736645.1. GTDB lineage: Bacteria > Bdellovibrionota_B > Oligoflexia > Oligoflexales > Oligoflexaceae > Oligoflexus. The sequence continues at coordinate 42,067 of JBGSTF010000108.1, forward strand.
TGTTCTCAGCGGCAAAAGTCCACTCATGAATACGAGAGAAGTTTTGAAGTTGGATACCATATGTGAGTCAGGAGAGTCGGTATACAATTTCATAGGCCCTTATGCTGATTGGATTATGTCGACATCAGTAGGCGAGTCCGAGAGTTTTCCAGAGTTTTTCGATGAATGGCCATCCATCAGCGTGAATAACCACAATAATGACCTGCATACTATGATCAACGACCGTGATTATAGAAAAGCATCGTGGGACACGATCGAAATTATGATCCAGAAGTTCAAGGACAAGGTTCCAAATGACAATGATGGATCATTTTTCCTTGATGCAAAAAAGGTTGCTGAAGAGATTCAGGCCTGGGAAGAATTCTCTTATAACGGTATCTATCTTAATCCATCCAGCCAAAAGCTAAGATCCTATCAGATAGTCGATCTCAGCCCGTTAAAACATCTAAGATCTATAAAATCGTTGTCACTTATCGGCAATAAAATTACCGATACTGCGCCTCTGATTGACCTTGTACAGCTTGAGAGTCTCACACTTGGAAACAATGTAGATCATGATTCAAAACAAAGGATTCCCTGGGATTTAGGATTTCTCGTTGGATTGAAACACCTGAAAAAACTGAATCTGGCTAACAACAAACTCGGTTTTGACCAACATGCTATTCCCTGGAATTCATTGACTTCACTTGAGTCTCTTGATCTATCAGGTAATTTGGGAATTGATTTGTCTTTGATACCGTGGGCGGATCTCCAAAACCTTAGAGAGATAAACATTTCGCGCTGCGGTTTGAAAGAAATTTCTGCTCTCACGTCGGCTCAAAACCTTATCAAACTCAACCTCTCACAAAATCAGCTATTGCAAGTGGAGGATATTTCAAATTTGAAGCATTTGGAGGAGCTGGACGTAACCAAAAACCCGATCTCTGACTTTTCCTTTACCGGAAAAATGCAAAGTTTGAAAATCCTAAAACGAGATGAAAATAAGTGAAATAGAAATTTGCCATCAAAAGGCAAATGCACATTAGGTAAAACTAAGGAAACGGAAAGGACACCCAATGAAATCTTCACGACCTATGATCAAAGCCCTAGCCGCCACAGCTTCGCTAAGCATCGCCGCATCTGGAACAGGTAACGCCCAAGAGCTGTCACTGAGAGATGAGCTGATCGCAGAAGCAAGAAGCACACTTTTTGATGGCTGCCAGCATGTTGAAGGGTTCAATATTGACACGTTTAAGCCAGGCGTTCTTGATGATCACGAACTTCAGGAGTTAGTGGAACAATTGAACTTTAGTGTTGAGAGCTTCTGTGTATCCAAGGAATTGGGTTTCCTTGAACAAGGAGTCGAAAGAGTTAAAGAAGAAGACAAAACAAAAGACACCAAGTAGTTTCACAACAAAGCACTTCCTTGGCATCGGCATCAAATATGTACGAGAGGATTAATCAGGATGAAAGAAATTTTCGAACTAAAGATTTTCTGTAAATCTATTGCGGTAATCCTCTTCTTTATAGGGGTATTAAGTGCAAATTTGGGCCATGCCGGGGAACGAAACAACGAAACAGATTCAGTCAGAATCCAGGTCAGCAACTTTGAAGTATTGCCTTGGCATTATGAAGCTGCCGGCGCGGCGGCAGCCACTTATCGACAAGCTGTTCATTCCCGCCCTGTATTTATAAATTCAAATTTTGAGATTAAACCAGGGTACATAAAATCTTGGAAATGGGATTACAAAGATAGCAAATTCGTCTTCTATCTTGATGATAGCCTTGTATATCACAACGAAAAACCGATATCAGCTTATGACTTTGAGTTTGTCTTGGTTAAACCGTTTTTAGGCACTGTAGGCGTAAGTGATCAAACCCCTCTTATGTATATAAAGGGGATAACCAAAATAAAGCGTGGTGAAAAGTTCAGGACCGGCTTGGTGGAAGGCATTAAAGTTCTGAATAATTCAACAATAGAAGTTTTTCTGGAACGCGGTCGAGGGAGATTCCTTTATACCTTGGCGTCATTTGTGTTAGCTCCACTCGCACCTGTCGAGGAGTTTGATGAAGACTTGTACTCTTTCAAGGGTAAGCCTATAGGATGCGGCAATTATAAAGTCGTTGAGTTTGACGCAAAAACAGGATGGGTGAAGTTGGAGAGAACAAAAGGCAACAAAGGCCCTAAGATTGTCGAACTTTTCAGCTCCGGAACCGGCTGGGATAATAAGGTGGACATCGCCATGGGGGGGGGAGTTGCTCAGATGAAGGATCACCTATCAGATGGGTATACTCGCATACAAGGTGAGGCTCCCTATGCTGTCGAACTTTTGGACTTTAACTATGCAACAGAAGCAGCCAAAAATAAGGATTTCCGCAAAGCCGTTGCTTTATCCATGAATAAAGAATGGCAGATCCGGAACTATCCAGGTGAAGTTGCAACCGATCAAATCGTAACCTCTCTTACCTACGGAAAAAGCAAGCCCAAGTCCTACTATGATCCTGAACAGGCAAAAAAAATAGTCAGTCGTCTGCCAAAAAATATTCGCAATCAAACCCATACTATTATGTACCACGGGCTTCCTGACAAACCTTTACCCGATTATATGGCCGACATACTCAAAGACCTTGTAAATATCGGTATTAAGGCTAAGGCTGTGGGAAGTAAAAAAATGAAACTTACTGAAGAGGACAAGGACATCACAATGATCATCCACGGGAGAGTAGTGGATAGTGATCCATTAATGTCTTTTGCATACTATCTACCTATCGGAGGTTTCCCTTTCCAGACGCCTAAGAATGACCCGGAAATATTAAAACTCTTCCAAAAAGCTGATGAAGCCGAATCGGTGCAGGATCGCGGCATGATGATTAAGGAACTTTCAGAGTATTTCAGAGAAAACCATATTCAAGTTCCAATATCCGAAAGATATCCAATCTATTACATCGGTCGAAAGATTAAGAACCTCGGTCTTGAAAGCAACGCTTTTGACCTCAATTTGGAAAATATAGAGACTCAATGATGTCACGAAATGAAAAGAGCGCAGATTGGGTGATCGGCGATAACGCAACGATCAGAATTGCGACGATGGCGTCAGTGTTATTCTCCGGTTGCCGGCACCGGATAGAGTTGAAACTTGGCCGCTCGCTCCAATATCAACCTTGGATGACATCTCCAGAAATTTCTCTTCATTTCGCACAAAAACCTGATTGTATCCCCCTGGTCAATCCTGATGGTTTATTGGATTTTTCTCCAGATTATCTTGGTTCGATAAGGAACGCGCTGGAATTGAAAGGGCTGTCCAAACACAAGGACGAACATGGTCTCGACGTTCAATACGATATGTCAAGGGTTCAACCTGATAGAGCACTTGTTTATAACAGTGCCAAGGATCTTACAGAGTCGTGGCCCATGTGGCAACGCAACGTATTTAACGCAGTTGTGCGTGGAGTCATTCCTATCTGTGATATTGCGTCCAGAAGACAAAACGGTGATGGGTTCAGCGATAGGCATTTCATCGGATACCTTTTTGTAAGTGTTGAAGATACGTCAAGGTTTCCAGATATAGATCTGAATGTGTCGTTTGCTCATGAACTTGCTCATCAAGTTTTGATGATCTACGAATATGGCCAGAATATTCTTCCAGATTACGAGCAGCTTGTTTATTCGCCTATTCGAAAAACAATAAGGCCCGCCATAGGTTCGTTCCATGCGACGGCGGCCCTTTCTTACATGCTTGCTGCGGTAAACGGACTTCTGGTTAATGAACTCATAGAGGAAAGACAAATTTACTTGAATAATCTTTATTCAACTTACAGGCATGATTTGACGGTTGGAATTGAAGCGGTTACTCCTTATGCAACATCGATGGCTGGTTCAGCCATACTTCAAAATATCAAATCATTTGAAGCCAGTCTGAAATAGGATGGGATAGTATATTTTGCGAAAAGACAAGGCATCATGGCCTCATAACCTCATAACGATCGCAAACCATGTTTCGAAGGAAAGTTCGAGGGTATTCATCCTTTGTACCATCGTTCAATTGCTTTCCGTCTCGATGGTACTTTCCTATCTTTCCTACAGAGAAGCAGAAAACAGAGCATATGTCCTTGCACAGGGAAGCTCTTCATCCCTTGGCCTGCTGATGTCAACAGGAGACCTCTTTCAAATCAAAAATTTTCTAAAGTCGTTTGCCACCCATGAAACCGTTTCGGTCCATTTGTTTGATGAATCTGGAAAAATACTTTCCTTGGCAAGTCAGGGAAAGCAGGAAGCACCAAATCTCAAGAGACGCTTCCAATTCAGGGATTGGCAGGTGCTTTTATGGACCAAACACCCTGTTGTATTCAATAATATTCACTATGGTGACTTGGCATTTTTGAATGTAATTCAGATTCGCGGATGGCTGGTGATAAGTCTATTTTTGCTGTCGACTAACACGATCTTTTTCTTATGGCAAAATTCCTCCTTAAAAAAGCTCTCGTTACGAATAGGAAAATCCGTCATAGAAGTTGTAAAAATCTTCGAAACTAGTTCAAAAATCGGCCAGGAAAGCAGCCAACGCCAGCGGACTACGTTCTACGAAATTGAACAGCTTGCAGAAAACGTCCTGGATGCTATGAATCGGATTCAAATAACGAACAGCTTGGAGAAGGAAGCTGCTATTGGACGTATAACAGCTCACCTTTCTCACGACATGAGAGCCCCCTTGGGGGCTATCGAACGCCTTATGCTCGCATCGGAAAATGAAATATCCAGCATGAAGGGTGCAGTTCAAGACTCACTCAACAGGTTGTATTCGATGATAGAAGCCCTTCGACATACTGAAAGTGAGACTTTAGTTCACAGAACCTTGGCGCAGTTGGAGTTTGGATTTGTCGAAAACAGTTTGAAATACAAAGCTCTGAGCAAAGGCATTCTACTAGATATACCCAAGAATAAGTTTGGTGAGCTTTTGATAGATTCTCTTAAGCTCGAAAGGGCATGGATCAATCTGACTTCAAATGCGATGGAGGTAGCAAAGTCATTTGTCAAAATTGAGGCTGACTTTAAGGGTGATCACCTATTTATAAGAGTAATAGATGATGGACCTGGCGTTCCGGGCGAAATTCTCCCAAAACTTTTTCAGCGCGGTGTTACTCATGGCAAAGCAGATGGCACTGGCCTCGGCCTTGCATACGTACGGCAAATCATGCGAGGGCATGGGGGAGACGTCACCTACCGGAGAGAGAACGGACGTACCGTTTTCGAATGCTTCCTGCCTAGAGCCATCGAGTCAGAAAAGGAACAAGTCATGAATAATACTGCAACTTTAGATTTTCGTTTGGTTCAAAAAATGGTGCGTAATGTAGCCATATGTCTTGAGCCTGAATCTCTGTCCAAGTCAGTGTTGTCTAAAGTCTCTTCTTTTAAAACGGATGAGTTCTTGTTTTCCGAAGAAAGAAACGGGGCACACGTCGTTGTTTCGAATATTGACGAAATCATGTTTGCGGTTCTGGAAGGGGATGAACAGGAATTCGTTCATGTTTCATCAGCTTGGGGTGACGAAGAAGGAATTTTGGCAAGGCTCAAGCTTAAGTTCGATATTTCTTAAGGAACGATAAAGTGTTTGAAAAGCGAAAAATATTGCTTGTAGAAGATGATAAGCTTGAGATTAAGAATATTGTCGCTCTGCTAAAGTCGCTGAAGGCTGATTTCTCATTGGCAGTGACCGTGAGCGATGCTGTTCGTGACCTAAGCCGGTATTCTTTTGATTACCTCCTAACAGATCTCCATATCGAAACAAGGGCCGGATTTGAACGACCGGACGGCCTTACCGTGATCGGGGCGGCTGTTGAGCATCAGCCTAATATTACGATCGTGGCAACCTCCAGTGATCCGAGAACAGAGATCGTGAATGATGCGCTGGCGGCGGGTGCCCACCATTTCATCAGAAAGCCTCTTTCCAAAGCGGACGAAATTGAGATTGCATTCAGATTGGCCGACGAGCGCAGACGCATGTCTTTTGATGCTGGCAAGGCGGCTCGCAGAAAAAAACCGTCAGGCCACTGGGAAAAGTTCGCCAGGAGTTATCCTCATGGAATCGTCCTTGGTGAGCGGGAAGAAAAAATAGCCCGGCTGGCCGCCAAAAAGCAGGCGTCCTGTATTATCATCGGTGAAACCGGGACCGGGAAGGAGGAGGCCGCCAAATTGATACATAGATTCCGTTGCGAAGAAGAGGGGCCTATACCCTTCGTCGCCGTGAACTGTGCGACAATTACTGGAAACCTTGCTGAATCGATCCTGTTTGGACATAAGAAGGGCGCATTCACTGGCGCTGATGAAGCCTCGACTGGCTATATTACCGAGGCGGACAAGGGAATCCTTTTTCTCGACGAAATCCAGACACTTTCCATTCCAATCCAGCAAAAGCTCCTGAGAGTCTTGAATGACGGAACCTATAACCGCCTCGGTGAAACCAAGACTCATAGAAGCCAGTTCCAGCTGATAGTGGCATCTACCAAAGACCTCTCGAAAGAGGTTGCAGAGGGCCGCTTTCTGGTCGATATCCAAATGCGAATGATGGGTCTTGAATTCGCCATTCCACCGCTGCGCGCTCGTCCACAGGATATGCCCGCCCTTGTAGCACTTTTTTTGTCTCGTAAGAATATTAGGCTTGACGAAGATATTTTCAGCCCATTGGTTTCGAAGCTTCAAAAGTACCAGTGGAGCGGTAATATCCGTCAACTCTTCAAGAGTCTTGAAGCTTGGCTTCTAAACTGCGAATTGGATAACCTCCTGCTTACGGCAGACAACTTTCCCGTATTCAAAGATCTTCAGCTAGTTGAATCCGAAACAAAGTCACCGCCTCTTGCGGAAGGGGCGCTTGATTTTAACGTCGCAGCTGACGAAGACCATGATTTTGAGCACCTGACTTCGGATTTCGAGAGAACTATTATATTAAATGCTATGCGTCGGCATAACTCCATAGGGAAGTTATGCAAAGCCATTAATCTCCCACGATCCACGTTGGATTCAAAACGCAGAAAGTACGGGCTCCTTTGAAAAAGAGGGTTTATTGAAGCAGCAACCAGTTGTTGAAAATTTGCAGTACGTATATCACGCGGTCCCAGAAAAGATGTTGGGGACTACGCTTTACCCCCTTAATACCTTGCGTACCATATACCCTGAGGCGTATGATATTGCTGCTAAAAAGTATGAGTGGCGAAAGCACTTCCTAGAGCTGACCATTCCAAGGCTGGAATGTCTATGGAACGACGTGCTTCATTTTACAATCGTCCATCCGCGAGAGATACTGAATGAACTGAAGGCTGCAGGCTATAATAGCAATAAATCCTATTTATTCTATGAAATCCCCATCGCTTCTTTAATTACGTCTCCATATGCTGTCTACTACACGCCAGCCCCTGTCCTGGATGAAAAAACGTATTCGGAAGCACTACAGGCTCCCAGGCATGTCATCGATCCGAATCGAGTGAAACTGCCAGGGGAGTTCGATTTTCGCTACTCATCCTTTCCTGAATCCACGAGCCAATATTTCAAGTTTGAGTTTAGACATGGTCGGATACCCCTTATATTTAACGGCCTCCCTCATTTCTTGCTCCGTTCCCCACTTGAAACAACTGGCCTACATACGATCGATTGGCAGACATCAATTTGATCACGCACTGGTAATACTCGGCTGACGAGCCTCTAAGCGCCCCCATCCGGCGAGCCAGCTGCCCCTAATGCTCCCCGCTGGTTTAGTCAATTTCATCGTTTCCAAAGAATTTTTGAAAAACGAAGAACCGCTCAAAATGGTAACTATCTACAAAAACTGAATTTAGCTCTTGGCATATCGCTTGCTGAAGTACATTCGCCGCAAGCGGTCGCTTAACTAGGCATGCTGACCGCTATCAGGCTTGTCGTCAACCTCCACCTCCGAGGTCTCGAATATGAGAACATTTATCGCCTTCCTTACGACCGCCATTGTGGTGGAACTTTGTGTTGGTACAGCCGTCGTCAATGCGGAAAGTCTGGAGCGCAAGGAATTTCTTGCGTTTGCTGAGAGCAGGATAATCGACCATGTCCTGTATAAGGGCACATTATTTATTGACCATGAACAGTTCAAGAAACACGCGGTTGAACCAATAAACTTTATCGAGGATGCTGCAGACACCGCTATTCTTCATGTTGAGAGGAATGGTAATACTGCCTATCTTGTTTCGACCGAAACCCTTTATATCATCTCGAATCAGAGCTTCGATCCGACTGATTTGTCCGAGCTGGGGTCATTTCAACAGTAATCTCCGGGGAAATGTTGCACTAAAATCTTCATAGCGGGAGAGCTACCTTTGAGCTAGCTCCCCTCGTTTTTGAAAATTTTGCAAAAACCATATAGAGGAACGAGAATGAAAAAATTAGCGTTAGGTTTGATGCACAATTTTAAATGTGTCTTACCATTGATCTTTGCATCGTTGATGAGTGGACATGCAGTCGGCCAGGCCATGGAGGATTGTGGATATGAAAATGGAGTTCATAGATATTGTACGAATGCCTTTCCTTATATATGGATCTTTGACAAAAATTCGTATTCCCAGCCTTCCAACCACTTCCATGGATCAGCTCCCACAGATGCTGAATGGGAGTATATAAGCGGTGGCTACGATTCCGCTCAAGGCTGTGAACAGAATGCGAGCGGCCCTATTATCGCAGCGCCCGATATCACTATCCTGGCAGCTGCGAATCCACAGTTTACACGGCTCAGAGCAGAAATCCCTGTAACGATATTTCTAAGTTCGCAAGGGTCACTTCCCAGGCAGACTGGCCCATTATTACATTTCGGGATCCAGGCGAACGGGAAAGACCTGGGAACACCAACTAAAATATATTTCTCGGATCTTCAATATGATGCTACTCGAAAAAATGCAGACTATTCTGGGATTTTAAGCGCAACAGTGCAACTGCCTGTGAATGAAGAGTTAAAGAATGTCCGCGCAGTTATCTTTGATTTGGCACAAAAGCCAAGCACCACAATCCGAAACCTCTGCTATGAATTTGGTCTGCTGTTAGATAAGGGCAGAATCGATTTGACTCCATGAAATAGCTAAAGATCAAGTGATTTCACATATACCAGGAGAAAAAAATGACAAAATTATTCGCAACTCTGTTCACTGCTATGCTTTTCAGCTCCGCTGCTTATTCCGAAGAAGATGTAATCCCTTGTGGTGACGTGATGATGTCAAGAGCCTTCACAGAGGCTTCTCTGACCTTGGGTGAGGATCAGGACATTGGAAAGGTAGAAGCTTTCTACGGTTCCAACAGGATTGAAACTCAGTTTCACGATATATATTGCGATCAGGATAAATTGGTCGTTTCCTTTTCGAATGGCGGGCGTCTTGTTTTTGATTCTTACTGGGGGACCTGGTTACCATCACCTACCGGATCGGTAGTTCAGGCTTTCAACGGTTCTTTGACAATGCCAGGAGCTGAAGTCGTACAAGCCAGATTCTGGGTGAGTCCATCAAACTCCGCAGTTTATGGTCTGCAGATTGAGACTGGATTCACACTCAGGACCCGTTGGTTTTAATTCAGTATCCAGCTAAGCCCGAGAAGTTTTTTAGATCGAACCAGTTGAAAAATCAGGGAGTGTGTTGATTATGTTTGGTAGACTCTTCAAGCAATTTATACCGCTTTTCTTGCTTCTTCTCGGGCCTCAGATTTATGCAGGTCAGATTTGTGCTCCTGCTTCAGAAGTCGTTGTCACGTACAAGCAACTGGGACAGACGCTGGTTCAAAAAAAGCAGTTTAATGACCAGAATCTTTCCGCAGAAGGTGCCTACGGTCAATACCGTTCCTATCTCGCCAGCCTTGCCATAGGTCCCAAGGATTTGATCGAAGTCAGGCGGGAATCACTTGTAAAATGTTCAGAGGGTATGCCTCGCGCTGCTTTTAGAACATTTCGCAGCACGTCTACGCCTGATCTGTCACTCTATGTCAATAATTCTGCCAAGGAATGCCGCACCTCCAGCCTGGGCTCGGGGTCAATAGTACTTGAGTGCTCAGATGGATCCTCCGCGATTTATCATAAAGGGACCGACTCGGCGTTCATCAAACCTGATACGTCGAATCTATATTCCAACATGGAACAGCAGACCCAGGCGATGAAAGCGCTGCTCAACCGACTTGAGGTTCTATCCCGGGAATCGTGGAAACCCACATCGCGTTCAATTACCATGGGCGGCGCTGATTTCGATAAAACCGTTGACCTCATTCGAAGTGAGGCAAACGGAGGTCCGGTACTCAAAAAGCCGGAAGATCTTGTCAAACAGCTTACCAATTTCAAAATGAACTCTCTTAATGAGACATTGGATAAAGCATTTATAACCCAGCAAGACCGTTTGACCAAGTTTGCCGGGATCAATAATGCGTCGAACATGACGAAAGAGCAGACGGCTTGGTATTTCGATCGCTATGTTCAAGGGCTTGAACGCCTGGATGACCTTCAGCAGAAAAATACCCGATCGAGTCATACTGAGCTAACCAACCAGCTGCAGGATACCCTCAATGATCTGGTTACAATTGCTCCGGGCAAGCCTTATTCGAGAGAAAAAAGGGCTGCAGCCCAGGCTGTAATTGACAGTTTTGCTCCAGGTGGAATCATCGCGAGGCCCTCAAACCCCTCCCTTGACAGCGCACTAAAAGAACTCCGCTTCTCAACTTCCATGCATGATCCATCTCTTTCTAGGCGTGAAGATGCTGCCCGGGTCAGGCAGGTATTTAATGGGTTGTCAGAGGTTGCAGCATTTGGCCGAAGTGAAAAAACTTCAGACTACCTCACGGCCATGTCGTGGGTCAAGGATGCAGATGGTCTGTTAGGGTCAGCTGGGAGCGATCTTAACCAAGCCAGGGGTCAAAGATTACTCGACCAAGCGGAGCTGTTCACCTTATTCGAGAATGGTCAACGGCCTCCTGCTCTCCAGCTCACAAGCAGTGAAATATCGCTGTTCAATGTGAATCCCAATACAGACACATTCGCAGGTTATGTTCTAGGCAATGCCATCAAAGGTCTGGCTGGTACCCTTGGTACGCAGAACAATGCCTATCTATACTTCCATGCCTCGACAGCAGTTCGTCAGGCGCAAAAAGAAGCTCTATATGGAAACCTTTCGACATTTAATGCATTTATTCAATCCGCTTATTCCGTAATCGATTTCGCAGAAGGACTCGGCGAAGGGGTGATATCAGTCGCTGTTGGCGGCGTTGAAGGCACCATTCGTGGTATTGAAGGCGCCATCCAGTTCTTTGAACATCCTATTGATTCTTCGGTCGCTCTATATACGGCAGCAATCAATCTTGAAATCAGCAAAACTATTATCATGGATGCTATCAAGACTAAAGCGAGCGAAAGCCTGACATGGGGGCCGAGGGAAGCAGGCAAATTCCATGGTGAATTGCTCACTTCGATTGTCGCTGCAGCTTACTCGGCAGGTCATATTATTCGCGGATCCGCAGGAGCAGATGTCGCTGAAAAAATATCAAGCATGGCAGAATCGATCGATTTCCTACCCGCAATGAAGGGCTATAGAAGACTAGAATCAGTCTATCCCGATATTGATAGTGACCTTTTAGAAGTGGTAAGCAAGGCTTCACCCCAGATTCTTGAAAATTTTGCTGATGCCTCTGATGAATTCCTAGGGGTTCTTGGGCGGAAACTTGAAAACCGGCAATTAACGGTCGGGATGGCAAGTCATATAGCTATGTTCAAAAATGGAGCTGCCAGAATCGTTAGAACAGATAGAAAAGCTCAGTTATTAGCTTCCCCCTTCCTCACGTCTGCACAAGGAATTTCTCAGGATATTTTTGTGCTTCCAAAAGACAGACTCCTTAGCCTACTAAACGAAGTTGGAAATGATGCCGCGCTCATGGAAAAGCGTTTGGGATTTTCTCCAGGATCATTGAAGAATACCGATTTGTCTTATGTAGATATTCCTATGGACTGGAAATTTAAACCAGCATTGCCATCCGGATTTGAAAAAGCGGCGAACGAATATTTCATGTGGGGAGGATATACATCAGGGGGCCTCCCGGAACTTCGCATGACAGATGTCCCTACAGGTGAGATAAAGATAAAAGACCTAGGGACCTTTAAGTAAAAAGGAAATCTACATGAAGCATTATGATTTTGACGGATATTCTATCCAAGATCTTCTCAAGTTTACAGAAGGATTTCACCTTTTTAGATTTCTTGGGGCAGGGAGGGGTTTTAATGGAAACCCACAAGAATTAGGTTTTATTGCAATGTTTCCCAACGAGGAAAAAGCACGCAAAGCTTTGGATAAGATCAAAACGATCTGGGCCTCGCTCGCGACAGCTGAAGAAAGATTTTTTCTCATTACAACTATAAATCCAGTGGATCCACTCAGGGTGGATGTCGCGATTTTAAAAAAAACTGGAGGATTTAAAGAAGAAGACTTTGTCTTCGTCCGTAATGAGGAATCTAAGTTTATGGAAGCTTTAGTGCCCAATGTGAGCGAAATTAGAGATCCTTCAGAATTTCCAGATCGCGGATTCGATAGAACAAGACATGTCGTTTGAAAGGCTGTCCTTTCAATTTCAAAGTCGGAGAAACTCCTATTCCCAGCTTACATTTGATACCAGACAGATAGACTTGGTACTCTTTAAATGAGGGCAAAGCTATGAAAGAAGTAGGTTTCGATGGCTACTCCATCGCGGAACTCCTGAACTATACAGAAGGCTTGAAAATTTTTCGATTTCTGGGCTTTCCGAGTCGACAGCTGCAGGGTGTTCAAGAATTAGGCTTCGCTGCGGTGTTTGATGACGAGGCGGCCAAGAAAGAGACGATTAGTAGGTTGGACGAAGTTTGGAACGTGTTGCCCGGCAAGAAGCCTGGCTACTACTGGTCGGCGGACGAGATTTACAATGAGCCGCTTGGAGTCCACTTTCGCTTTGTCAAAGCCCCAGACGCCTTTGAGGAAGAAGATTTTCAGTTCGGCAGGATGCTTGAGTCAGAGATTTTGCCATTTCTCCGCTCGGTCACTGTAAAAATATCCGATCAGCAGGCGTTTAAGTTTAGGGGCTTTGATCGATCGCGTTATAAATGACGTCAGCCACTCAGTCGGTATAGGGAATGTGCCATGCATTTTAAATCAACTCTGTTCTGGGCAGCGCTTCAACTTTTCGCAACGGAGCTGCTCCTTGCAAGGAACTGCGCGTACTTTTTTTATGCGGGTGCACCGACTCCCGTTGACAAGTATTCAGCGTCCTTCATTACCAAAGTGATGCCCAACGACATCTTGCCAGAGATTCCACGCCCCATCCCGAAAGGTGCTGATGTTCTTCAACAGTGGTCAGAGCAGGCAGCCGAGTGTCTTTTGAATGATCAGAATGGAATTCTTACAGCGTTTGACTCGACCCGCAATCTTGACCGCCTGCGGGTTCTAAGAGCAGAAAAAAACCTATTAAGCACGCCGCATGAATCGGACAGCTTTTCTGAGAAGAGAAGAATCAATAGGGCTCTTCAGGAAAATCTTGTGCGCTTTCAAACTCAGGTTAAGGTATCGGAGCCTCCCAAGATCAATTATCTTCGCGACAGTCTGGTCAGCTCATGTGCTCATTTTAGTTCTGTCAAGTCCAAGATCGATATCATCATAGCTCAAAGGCTCCCTATTGCTACAAGACAGAAATACATCAGGGATTTTTGCCGCCTTGATGAGCAGGCGAATCGCGAAGCGAACCTGGCTAAACTTGAAGAACTCGCCTTGAAGTGTCAGGAAGGAAACCAGGATGCTTGTGACCTGCAGGATGTGTATGACTCCATTGACTGTTCACAAGTCGAAGAATTCCTTGCCAGGGATACGGAAATTTTATTCCAGAATTTCGAACAGATGAAAAAGGCTGTTGAAGACGGTCAAAGGGTTTGCCGCGACAACATTACGGAAATGTTGAGCGGGTGCGCCGAACTCGGAGTTGGGAATAGCGTCTGCCAAATTCCAGACGAAGCTGGGAATACCTGCAAGCTCCTCGGTGTCGATGAAATCTGGTGCAAAAGATAAAAATGAGGAACTAGCGATGAAGATTTTTACTTATCCTATCGGCATCAGTTTATTGCTGATCGCTTCTTTTTCTACACTCGCAGGATCAGAAACGTGCCAACCCCTCCGGGTAATCCCTGGAGTGACAAAAGACGGTGATCCCCCAATAGCGTTCAAAAAAAGTGACATCAATCGCAAGATCTACGGTGTGCATACTGGATTTTTTTACGGCGATTGGAGCTGGAGTAAGGATTTCAATATTCGTGGAATCACAGCATCCCCCCTTGGTAACGAAGTCATAGCAGAATACGCCGCCCGTTGTTATACAAGTTATCCGATGGGGCGAATCCACTATGGGTACCTTGAGAGAAGAGTAGAAGAAACTCAGCACGCCTACATGAATAGGGTCTTTGACCAGGTTGTTGAAGCAAAAAAAGAATTACTTATTCTTCAGCAAGCCTTCCCAGAAAAGCTGAATCACTTCATAACATCGGGGATAGACCCCGGCTACAAGAGCACTTACTCTGAGAACATGAATAAGCATCTTATGCAGGCTCAGCTTCAGATCATCCAGTTTGTTGACACCCAGCTAATATATACTTTGGAGGGTATGGGCAACTACGCGAAGCTGCATAAAGAGATTTCGGGCAACCTCGCCGACATACTGAGCTTCATCATATTGATTGGTGATGTTCCGGACGCTGATCTTTGGGCGAGGGATATGTTGGCCCAAAACACCAACAATGTGCTTGGTACCTATGGTCTTTTTTTCGGCGAAGATCAGAAAATAAAGCTCAGAAAGCGCCTCGATGACTCCTTGAAGAATGATCATGGCGACAATCTGAAAGCAGTCAAAGAAGGCCTTGAATCGTGGGCGATGGAACTGGAAGCCGCGCTTCTAAATTCTTTCGACCAGAATTCAACGTACTTTCAAATTGCAACAAAGCTAAAGTTCATCTTTGGGACCAGAGACCCCGCCAACGAGAGTGTTGCAAACTCCGAGATATTGCATCGTTTGGGCAGTGCCAGCACAGCATCAGAAGGGGACCTCAGAAATATGATCGAGAGCGTTCCGAATGACCCCTCGCTATGGGAAGGTATACGTCATGGCCAGTAAATTCAAGACAGCGGTATATTTCTTCATCATGGCAGCTTTACCAAAACCTGTGCAGGCGGACGAACTCGACAAATTCAAAGAAGATGCTTCGCGTTATTACGATCAGCTGATCACGGACTATAAAGATATAGGAGAGAAGTCGAAAGCCCTGGCCGATCAGATTATTGATTCAACAGTCCAGTCTTCCATGCTCACGGTTGATGGTGCCTTCGAGTACACATTTGATCGGGTTTATGGAAGCTACCAGAAAGTACAGGGCTGCCTTTCGCGGCATAGAACCCTGGCCAGCCCTCTTATGGATTTCATGGCTAGTGAACCCACGGACCCGGTACTAAGGCAGGCTTACTGGATCAAAAATTACGACGCATCCAGAATAAACGCTTTCTCAAGCGTCATGAATCAAATTCAGTTCACTTATGGGGACTGTATTGGTGACACTCAAAAGATCCGCGATTTTATTTCCATTATGAAGTCCTATAAGGATCAGGATCTCAACATTTGCCGATCGGTCGAGAAGAACTTGCAGTACAAGAGCCTTACTGATCATCTGCCCCTGGACCGGGTTGCAATTGGACGGCTTAAGGATGATTGGTGGAGATATGTTCCAACCGTGACCATTACTGGTTCAACGCCCCCTTCTGGCTGTCCAGCAGGATCAATTGTTTCGAATTGTTACTCCAAGGGCTATGTTACCATTGAAGCAGCACGTAACCAGAGTTCCATTGAAAACAGCTATGCAAGGCTAAAAGCCTACTACCCCGAACTGGCTGCTTCCACATACCTCTCTTTCCTGGCGATGATGAATGGTTACGAGGTCGGGACGCCAGCGCAGCCAGGAGGAAGTTCAGATATTCCTATCCTACCAAAGAAGCCTGATAGCGTCTCACATATGGGGGAAGCCAATCTTATAGCAAATCTGGTTTGGGTCGCCGCCAGTTACATTCAGACTGAGCAGCACCTGAAACGTGTGCGGGATCTGAACTCCTGGCTTTCAAAAAAGGAAGCTGAACTGGATGCCACAATAAAGTCCTCTGTCATTACCGAGACCGAATTTTCTGAAAAGAAAAAGCAAAGATGCCAGGATCAGGCGGGTCTTATCGATGAAAGAGTTGGCGAAGTGCTGGCTTTTCTTTCATCCAATGAAAGCGAAGTCGCTATCAGCAGCTATCTGTCAGAAGTAAGCACGATTCAGTCATGGTACAACTCAATATTTCTGACCTTCTTTGATAATGGTGTCTTTGATCAAATCGCGAAGGACGAAGTAATTCGCCTAAGGAATGAAACATACAAACGATTAAATGCCGCTAAAGTTGAGGCTGACTTCGCTTCGACACGTCAGGCAATCGACAGTGTTCA
>JBGSTF010000139.1:0-28330 GCA_041736645.1 Oligoflexus sp.
CCGGGACTTCACTGCTTAGGGAGCTGACCGGTGACATAAGAGTGTTGGTTCTACATTGAATCCAATTTTTCAATCTGGCTGTCTATAGAAACGATTCATTGAACGTTGAGTAAATGCCAGACTTTCGGATAACCAAAAGCACAGCCGCTAATGACGAATGTCACTGTCGAACCATCGAAACCTGCTGCACTCAGGGGAAGATAAAGGTCTTTGGCAAATGTGCTTTTCTGGTCAATCGCAAATTCTTTACCTGTCGCCTTTTCGCAGTGGTCCGGAGTCTGGAGAGAGATCGCCTCGGAAAGAGTCAAGATAATGAATTTTTCGCCGGTATCCGTATGCTCAAAAGTGATATTGGCTATCTTGCCGCTAGCGGTAAAAGCGGCGTGAGCCTGCGCAGGAACCGCCAATAGTGCCAATAGAATGAGTGACTTATGCATTTTAAATTTCCGTCTCGTTGGATCATTCATTGTCTTTATTAGCCTTTGGTAATCGACCTTTTGTGCTTGAGTTAACGCAAGTACAGGCAAATGCGACACCCACACGCAAAGGAAACACTCTAAGTTTTGATATTGCACCAGCGAGAAAGAAATCTTCCCCCCGCGAATTCATTGTGGGCTGAGGATATATGGTGTTTTGGTGAGGCGAGCGTTAACTCGCAGTCTGGCTCAATCGCGCCGCAGGCTTAGCCAATTCGACGACAAAACAAGTGTGGGGATGGGCGTGATCGACAAAGATATGCCCACCTTGGAGTTGCAGAAGACTCTTGGATATCGATAGGCCGAGCCCGGTACCTCGCCCCACCTCCTTGGTGGTAAAAAAAGGATCGAAGATGCGTTGTGCCAGTTCTGGAGCAATTCCCGGCCCACTGTCTATGACTCGAAGGCAGATTTTATCCCAAGTCTCTTCGGTCTGAATTTCCACCCAGGCTAACTCCCTATGCTCTACGGCATCAAAGGCGTTGTTGAGCAGGTTGAGCAGAATCTGGCAGATCTGGCTGGGATGACCTAGAAAATTTATTTCATGGGCTGGCTGTTGAAGCCTCAGTTCTACACCATGGCTAGCGAAACGTCTTTCGCATAGAGTCCGGGTATCCTTGAGTAGCTCCGACAGAACGCAAATCTTCATCTGATCCTGCGAGGATTCCCTGGAAATTGTCTGCAATCCAGTAACGATGTTCCGAATGCGGTCTGAGGCTTTTTGCATGCGTGCTTGAAACATCAACGCTTTTTCAGAGGTGAGCTGCCCACTCTTGATCATGCTGGCCAAATGTTCGGTATAGCCGCTGAGAATCATCAATGGATTGTTGATCTCATGAGCAATGCCTCCAGCCATTTCTCCAAGAGAAGCCATCTTCGCGGTTTGAATCAGTGCTTGCTGCTGCTCCATCACGGTTCGAGTTCGCTGTTCCACCTTTTGCTCCAATTCGCTGTTGGCGTCCTGGAGTCTGCTCAATAAATCGCTTCGGAGCTTGCCTATCTTCTCGCCGATTGCACCGGACAAAACCACCAACTGAATATCCAGAGCAAAAATGAGGGCATTCTCGGTCAAGATCGTTCGGGGGACCAAGTCATAGATAAGTCCCAAAGTAATGATGATGCCCGGCACAAACGCAGACCAGGCAAAGATATACTGCTTAGCCTCGCGAAGGCCCTTGCGCCAAACATAGAAGCTGAAACTCATAAGTACAATGACGCCTACCACCAGCGAGATATCCAGCAGGTATTGAATCTTGCGCGAAGCTCCGGCCAGCAAACACATCGCGCAGCCTATATTCAGGTATTGCCCAAACAAGAGAATACGATCCATGATTGGGCTTGCTGATTTTATATCAAGAAATCCTCGGCCAAATTTTATCCCTGCAGCCAAAGCAATCCCTGCCAGCGGTCCAATTAAACTGTTACTCGCAATTGGTAAACCCAGCAAAGTAAAGGCCCCGGAATATCCTGAGGTCATGGTGATCAAAGTCAGCGAATAAATCGAAAAATTTATGAGATCGGGCTCCCTTAGAAACAGATACATGACAAAGTTGTAGATCAAGAGGCCGACTGCAAAGCCAGCCAAGATCAAGCCCACAATCAACGTACCCAGAGGATGTTCGTAGGCTGTGATGACAGGTGGATGCATTTCAAACTGTAAGGCGGTTTGGTCTGTCAAATTAAGTTGAATCAGCAGACTGAATCTTTGCCCCGACTTAACTGACAAAGGATAGACCGGATAGTGGTGCGGCAAGGGACTCTGGACGAATGGTTCAAGCTGTTCGTTCAGCAGGGACCACAGCTTGATGCTGGCGATGAGAGTGTTGCGAACATGCAGCAGATCCTGCGGCTGGCTATTGACTGCGGCATGACCATCGATCCGAAACCAATGCCGGCTGTCGCTGTATTGCTCAGGGATGCCTTGAAAAATCACACCCCGTTGATCAAGAGCCTGCAAAGCTGCGTGAGGCAGGAGATCACCCTTTTCATCTTCCACATAGGTGACGCGATCAATGGTCAAGGTCTGGGCCTGCACAGTTGGCAATAAGCCGACAAAGCAAAAATAGATGACTATTTTCAACGGCCAAAACATAAAACAAAGCCCCTCGGATCCAAACGCGCTCTTTTCTTATCGGAAGGAGCCAAGAGGGCTAAAATATCTTAAAGCACAGAATGAGCTCTACACCTGAGAACTGCGCTAGCAGCCTAATATCTGCCAACAAGCCGCTCCCTGAGCTTCGCGCCAGAAACAAAACCAGCCGCTGCTGCAGATCTTGGATGTTTTATTAAGCATTAAGGTATTATTTGATAGATATAAAGGCTTAAGACCCGTGACTCGGTTCAAGTAAATTCCGAGCAGCGGTAGGCCACCCCGATGTGCCCTCGATTCTCTATCCTTCGGCGCGCGATCCACAACAGAGAACCTGCGTTTGCATCTATGAGATTTCCAGACGCTTGAAAATTATCGCTTTTGAATTTTAGCTTTAGTTTCGTCAATTCTTCTTAACATTATAACTTGCTAAACTCAAAAAGCTAAGTGATGATAGCCACTTTAGTGGTCCCAATCCGTTACAAGGTCACGGGAAACAAGCGTAAAAGAACCCATCTGAGTGAGCTTTGACTTAAAGACCAATCGATGTGATATCATGCTGTTAAGATGAATCCGCAGCACAGTCCAATATTTCTCGAAATCCAGGTTTCTTGCCATCGCATATTGAAGCAAGGAGACAGGTATGCGTTTTTTTCGTTCTCGCGCCGACCCTTTGTGCTCTAAATCAAACTGCAGCTCCGCCCATCAAACCAGTGGACCCATCCTACTCTGGCAATGGGTCCAGCAGCCGGATACGAGAATTGGCTCAATAAATCCGTTAAATACAAGGACACTGCCTTGATTGGTTTTGCGTAGTTAAGTCGTGAGGGAATTTTTTTCTGCAGAGCTTCAATAGATTCTTGTTTTTTTGTCTTAGCCTAGAATGCATGATCGTTTCGATTGGGAAACTGCAAAGACATCAGGAGTTGATCAATGCTTCGTATTTTTTCTAGCTTTGGATTTTTCATTTTACTGAATAGCTCTCTCGTCTTTGGTGGCACATTGGAAGACTTGCAGAAGATGATCGCAGTGCAGCAAGCTAAGATTGCACAATTGTCATCCATAGTCGAGACCTTGAAAAATACTCCAAAAACTCCGGTTCAGTTAATTTGCGAAGATGTCATAAACACCTTTAGGAAATCCGTGCCAAATACGCCAAACGGCGGTCAGGTCGTCGGTATCGAAGCCAGTTGTGCATCAACCAAACTCCCAACAATCGTTGTTGGAGGCAGCTGCTATTCTCCTAGCGGCGACGCACTAGCTCCGACCCAAACTTATATGGATCTAAAGCAGAACCATTGGCAATGCGATTTCGTTCCGAAAGATAATATTGACAGGAGATATAACGCAACAGCGACTTGTTGTCGAATCACAAATTGAGAGTTACCAAAATTTACTTGGTTCGGACATCTCGGATCAGCGGGGTGAACTTTCTGGTTGCCATTGAAATCATTGTTCGAGAGTTCACTTCTGCTTTGTCACATGGTAGTCATGGAGATAAGGCGTGAAGCGCTTAAGGAATCCTATGACCCTTGAAGCCAAAGATTGGTCTAGGGCATTGTGGATCGACTTCACCGCTATCGATTCCACCGAAGATTCAAGCCACGCTCGCCAGTCGGTCTTGCAGCAGATAGCCCAGGCGTGCAGGGAATTGAATTTCCAGATCAAAAGGCATTCGTCCTGTATCGCCAAACACTGGTGCATGGCCGATCCATCGGGATTGGCCTTCCCATCGTTTGATTTCGCTTTGGATCACGTCCATTCCAACGCCGCGGCCAGAGACAATGCTCACATTTTTGGACGTAGTGAATCCTGAATGGAAAATAAAGGCGACAACCTTGTCCGTTCGCGTCTCTCCGGCATCGCACAGGCCGAGCTGTGAGGCTTTTTCCCGAATTCGCAGCAAATCCAGACCCGCACCATCGTCCCGATAGTGCAGCACCAAACCATCGCTTTGCAACTTGAGCTCGATAAAGATCTGACCCTGCGCAGTCTTTCCCAGCTTTTGGCGCTCGGCTGGGGTCTCAAGTCCGTGATCCAAACTATTGCGCACCATATGCCCCAAAATATCATGCAGCGTGCGAGCAAAATCTGGATCGACCAGGAGATTTTCCGCTATTCCGTCGTGAAAGGTCACTTCACCCTTACCAAGACTTAAAGCCAAGGGACGAAACTGCTGATTCATATCGGAGGTAATCGCCCGAGCCGATCCATAGTGCAGCGCTCTTACCATATCGGTGAGAGCGCTATCGCCATTCAACTGCCGGAGGCTCTGGTCCAACTGCTGCACCAGAGCTGGATGGGCGGGATGACCATGGGCTTTGCGAACGCCCTCAATATTGCTGCTGACGTTGTCAATGAAGCCGGTGAGATTGGAAAGAGATTTGACGACTTCATTCATCGACACGTTGAAAGTACTAAAGCTCTGATGATTCTGCTCGCGCTTGAAGACGGCCAAATCCGTTTCCGCCAGATGGCAAAGATTGGACAGTTCATTGAGTTCAAAAGTCCTGGAATTACCCTTGAGGGTGTGCAGCTCTCGATAGACCAGCGATGAATCCAGCTCCTTCCAGGATGGAGTTTTCCAGACCATTGCCATGTTTTTATTGGCTTGGCGGATCAATCCAATGAGGCGCGACTGGGAGCCATCGATAACAGCTTCGATTATCTTCGCCCGCAACTTCAGTTGAGCCGACTCTTGCTCCATAACTTTTTGTTTGGAGATGTCATTCATAGTCACCAGAATTTTGGTGACTTCATCTGCTTCATTGCAAATAACTCCCCAGCCCAAAGCCAAAATCTTCTTTTGAGCTCCGACTTCGCGAACGATCTCCGAAGGCAGAGCCCCTTTGTTGGCTTCGAAGGTAAAGCGGGTTTCGCCTAAGGTCATTTCCAATACCGACCGAGCTTGAGCCATGGTATCGGCACTGAGATTGCAAGGATGAAACACTAAGTCAAACAGATCGCGCCCTTCGATATCCTCGGTGGCGAAGATGCCTTTGACCGCCTGCGAGTAATTGCTGAGCACCCGAAGTTTATCATCGGCTTCCACTATGCCTTCTGGCAGACTGTCCAGAATCGAGGCAATTTCCTGGGTTTTTTCTTGTAAATTCGCCGTGCGTTCCTGAACTGTGATCTCCAAGCCTTGATTGATGACTTCAACTTCTTTAAGGAGACGGCGGTTATCCACAAAGGTTTCGGCAAAGAGTTGGGTGGTTATCAGCATAATGGAAAAAATGCCGGCAAAGGTTCCGACAAAGATCAAACTCGTCGATTTGATAAGACCCAAGGCCAGGAGAATATCATGACCTGAGGCCATCCAAAAGAAGACCTGGCCGACAATCGCCGTAGCAACCCGCTTGTCCTTTTTAAAACCATGAACACAGTTCTTCACCCCATGAGTCGCGATGGCGAAGGACACGATAAAAAGACTTTTACGAGCAATCTGAAAGAAACCCATGTGAAAGTCGACACTCAAGTAAAGAAAGGTCAGAGCGTAGGCGATGATCACCGAGCTATAGACAAACGCCGTCTTGGGCGTGAATTTATGAAAAAATTGCGAGAACAGGAAATAGCCAAGAGCCATAAAGCCAATTCCCGGATAATGTAGAACCAAGAGAGTATCAGGATCAAAAAACTTCATCGCCATGTCGTTGGGCATGGCATAGAAGGGATAAATCCCAATGCCCGTCAAGCCCGAGATCAGGTAGAGCGGATACTTCGTACGAGCATAAATCATCAGAAAGAAGCCACCGGTCCAGGCGAAGATATAAGCAAAGAGGTAGCGCAACTCACCACAAAACACTTCAAAGAAATTGATCGTTGCATCGTAAGTTTTATAGCTGCGCAGCTGAAAAGGTGATTGATAGACACCGGTCATCAGACGGGTATCGATTCGCATCGAAATTACGTGCTGGGCCTTAGTCACCTCAAAGACCACAGGGATGGGTTGGATCGAGTAGTATTTTTTATGGGTTTCATAACCCTGCCGCTCAAAGATCTCTTGCCCGTCCAGATAAACGGACATCTTGGACATGTAGGCATCGACATAGAAAACAACTTTCTTGCCGATCATGGCATCGCTGAAGACGAAATTGCCGCGATACCAACCCACGTTGTATTTTTGGTGATCCGGATAGGCCTTGGACCAAGGACCAGGAGCTTCCACTGTGACCCAATTGTCGGTGGATGACTCGGGCTTAGCATTGCTGGGAGCATCGTCGCGGGTGAAAAGCCAAGCGCCCTCCAGGTTCAGCGGATGGTCAAGCTGATCAACCTCAATCCGGCAGGAAAAGCACTTGGATGCTTCCCCAGCCCAACTCTGAGACATAGGAAGCAGACCGAACACTGCGAACAACAAACGAGCCCATGAGCTTAATCTTCTCAAGTCACTGAGGACGAAAGCAGTCTGAGCGATCCATCGCTGCATATCAGCCTTACCCTTTTTCAAAAAGTTTCCGTGCAGAGATTTGCCAATGGGAGCGACTTCTATTCATGACCAGACCATTCGCTTCGCATAACGCAATTTGCTCGACTTGCTTCGGAGTTTGCGTCTTTCATAGTCTACCATGCAGAGTCTCAAGGCACCCAGTCGCGCTGGTCTCAATGCTTGGAATATTCCAAGCCGAAGGCGCACGATTAAGGCAGGAACATTTGGTGAATAATCCAAGCAATTGAAATTGGGCTGAGATATTGAAGAGCAGAAGAAGGCCCTTGAAGGTTTGGAAGAGGACGATTTATCGGCAATTGCGGTCAACCGCTCGGCAAGCGATTCATAATTGGACTCTTTTCGACTCACATTGCTCCTCGGCGTACTCAAGCCTCAAACTACGCCATTTAGGACTAGACATACCCCCGCTTTTGATATAAATAAGGCGCTGTATTTATGAAACTCAAAATCTCTGGATCGGTCTGCAACATAAAGCGGAGTTGGGCGTCTTAACGCCGACCTATCAACAGCCCCAAGGAGACCTTAACACGATGCTGCAATCCATATGGGAAGGGTTTTGCCGAGCCCTCAAAGCCAGCCTGATCAGCTCGATTGCTTGGACCGTCCTCTTCGGTGCCATCCTCTGGTTTTTCTCGAAGCCCAGCATTCCCTATGTGAATTTTTTGGAGACATTGGCTCCTTATTCTTTCGCCTTCTTTGGAGCCGCTTCCATCCTCTTTGAGTTGCTTCTAGCCTGCCTGGAAGAGCAGCCCCCGGGCAAACTCAAGCAAAGCTAAAGGCTTCATGCCTCGAGTCTTTCGCTTGATCGTGGCGATCCATGGCTCTCTGCAGCGGCTCACTGGCAAGTGAGCGACCTTCTGCAATATGCAAAGCCGCGGAACGCGCTGTGAGAACACAACTGCCAAGAAAGCTTCCTTCCAGTGCGCGCTTGCCATGGATACCTCCCCCACCAAAACCAGCGGCTTCACCGACCGCATAGAGTCCGGCAATCACTTCCCCCTCATCATTGAGAGCCTGGGAAAGCAAATTGGTTTGAATGCCGCCCAAGGATTTGCGCGACAGAATGAATTCCCGAATGGCAATCAGCGGACCTGCATGAGGATCTAAAATCTTCTGATAGCGACACGTTCGGACACGATCACCACGATAGCTTCGCAGCTGCACAATGCGGCGCAATTGTTCGTCGTTGAAGTAGTGAGGCCCTCGTTCAATCATGCTATCGTAGTGTTGAATTTCCTTCTGCAGAAGATCCAACTCAACGGCTTCATCGCCATTGAGTTCATTCATCTTCGCCACTAGCTCTTCCAAGCTGTCAGCGACCACAAAGTCAATGCAGTCCCTGGTCAGTTGCTCCACCAAACGCTGATTACCGGTGAGAACTGTTTTCAAAAATCCTAGCAGATTCTTGTCTCGAATATCGTCGTTATACTCTGCCCCAGACACCGCCAGCTCGCGAACAGCAATCTTCCAGTTCATGACCTGCCAGGAATAGGCTCGATCCTGATGACAGATAGACGACACTAAAAAACGGGTGTCAAACGAAGTGATCAAAGGCACCGGACCTATTCGCTCGCCACGATAGTTCAACCACAAGGCTGAGTGAGGCGGTATGAGGCTGAGCCCGTGCTCTCGGTAAATCGGATGAGGATGATGCACACCCGCGGCATAGTTCCAATGCTTATCAAGATGGGTTAAACGGGCACCAGCTTGCAAAGCCGCATCGTGCATCGTGCCATCTGCCGCATCATGAGAACCATTCAGAAGGACTGCCGGGACCTGGCCTAAGTCCTGTCCCCAATGCTGCCGGACTCGATCCAAATTTCCAGTAAAGCCGCCGCTTGCGATGACAACTTGGTCAGCACGAATACTAAATAGTTCGCCAGTGGTCGTGTGACCGCTGCAACCAATCACCCGAGCTCCGTCGACGATGAGCTCCTCAGCTTTATGCTCGAATAGCATATGGAGAAGTTCGCGTTGAGGATGATCCTGAAGAGCTTCATTTATTTTCTTCATAAGTTCCAGGCCCGTGCCCCACACCATATGAAAGCGGGGGACTGAGTTTCCTGGAGAATAGAGTCCTCGTTCAACCCAGTGCACGACTGGGAAGAACTGCACTCCGTAGGATCTCAGCCAGTCGTAGATCAAGGTTCGAGAGCCTTCAACGTAGTAGCGAGCCCAAGCTCGGGGCAGGATATCGTCATCACCAAAGTCTGCATAAGAGCACCAATCTTCGTAGGCCAGCTCTGGACTATCGTGAATTCCATTCAACTTTTGAATGGGCGAATCGACAATGTTGATCCCTCCAAAGGACTCGCGCGCTAAACCTCCCATAGCCGACGGAGGCATGCGATCGATGATCAAAACCGATTTGCCTTTATTCAATAGCTCCAAGGCTGTGATAAGCCCGGCAATGCCTGCACCAATGATCAAGCAATCTTTTTGCAAAATGCTACGGGTCATGATTCACCTCTTTCATCACTGCAGAATTTTACGTTTCAAAAGTCGTCCAGCCATGCGAAAGCGATCGCCCCACTCCAAGCGAGCTGCATTGGTCTTTAAAACCGCTTTCGTGAAAAAGGAAGGCACACTATAGTCCGTGCCTAAGGAGAGCAGCACCGACTCGCCTTGGCGGCAGAGTTGCTCGGCTTCAAGCAAAACTTGATCGAGAGCTTCAGCGGCATCACACACTAAAAACTTCAGACTCAAAGCTTGAGCAAGAGCAGAAAAATTCACTCGAGGAATACGGGTCAGCACTTCCTGCCCTAAAGCTCCTTTTTGAAATTGAGCGATTTGGGCCAGCTTGCCATCATTCAAGACGACGAAAAGAATTCCGAGTCCGTAATTATGAGCTGTCAGCATCTCCATTCCCGTCATCATCACAGCCCCATCTCCAATAACCGCTACAACAGGCCGTTCGGGATTGGCTAGCTTAGCACCAATGGCCGCAGGTACCGCATAACCCATGCAAGAAAAATCCACTGGCGCTAGAAAGGATCGAGGATAATGCAGACGCAGACCTTCCATGGCTTTAAAGAGACCATTGCCACTATCTGTGACGTAGATGGTGTCAGCCGCAAAGCGTTCTTGCAAAATCTGAAATAACAGTTGCGGATTCACACCATCCAGATCGGAATATCGAGCCAATTCGCTGGCGACTCGTTGATGCCCACCCACAACGGCTTTGAGTTTGCTGACGTCCATAGACAGCTCTTTGCGGCATTGAGTTTCGCCTAACAGGCGATTCACAAAACTGGTAGAATTCGCTTGCAAAGTGCAACGGGCTGGATAGTTGCGTTGCAAGACATCAGGATCAATATCGACATGCAGCAAGGGAGCTTTGAAATGAAAGCCGTAGCTCGCCGTCGCCACTTCACTGAATCGGCAACCAATGGCGAGTATACAATCCAGTTCCTCTTCAAGTTTTTGCAAGGCCGGAGGAACGGAACGACCCATTCCATTCCAAACAAAGCGTGGACTCTCTTCCGGAAAAATTCCTTTAGCGGAAATCGTGGTAAACACCAGGGCATCCAATTGCTCGGCGAGCTTTTCCAGCAATACAGTCGGCATGCTGGCGCCGAGCCCCAGGTAAAGCCCTATATTTTTCGCCTGCTGCAATTCCCGCACGATGTTTTGATAGTCAGACTCATCAAATCCAGTCGAATTTTTTGGCAGAACGGGATAAGGAAACGCTGCATCGTATTCACCGGTTTTAAAAAACAGCTCAGCTGGAACCTCAAGTGCAACAGGACCCATAGGACACTGCAAAGCTAAAGCCGCGGCGTAGCGGGTCAGACTGTAAAGGTCCTGATGACTGTTGATTGTCAGAACTTTTTTCGCCACAGGTTCAAGGATCGCTTTTTGATCGATATCATGCAGCTGAAAGCCGTAGCGCAGATCCGTTCGAGGCGCACAGAGAATAATCAACATGGGAATCTGATCCAAGTAGGCCTCAGCAATACCAGACAGCGCGTGAGTAAGACCAGCCCCAGGGACAAGATTTAAAGCAGCCATACGCCCTGAGGATCGATAGTAGCCATCCGCCATGAAACCAGCCGACTGCTCATCCGTCACCAAAATCGGATTGAGACTGTCATACTCTGAAATTGCGTCATAGAACTCGATGTTATGGGTTCCTGGAATTCCAAAGAGCTCCTGGACGCCACTCGCCACCAAGGCTCGACAAAGAATGCGCGCCCCCGTTTCAGCCTGACTCGCAGAATGGAGCCCCTCGGTCTTTATAAACACCCGATCTTGAATCGAACTCATGAGTCGTACCCCCCGCAAAAAGAAAGTGCCCTAACTTTCAAGAATCACAGATCAATGAATCGCTTTTTTAAGGCTGAACAGCTGTTTGGCAAGCAAGATTCATTCCTCGAAGCGCGCGCCCGTCTCGGCCAAGATCTGCCGGCGGGCTGTGGGATTTGCTACGATTTCTAGCTGCATTTGCGAGACAATGCCGAATACCCAAGTCCAAGTCCGCGCAGCACCTTGATGACTCGCGTGCAAGGCAAGCTCGCCAATCGTGGGCCCGCAGGGGGCGGGGATAAGCGAGACAAAGATTTGCTGCTCCAAGAGCATCGTCAACAACTTTGTTGCCTGCAAGCTAAGATTGCTCTCAAGCGGGCGCAGGCCTTGCGCTTCTATGATAAGATGAGACTATCCCGCTCCTAAAAAGGTGCAGCAAGAAGGAGGAAGGGCGAACCTTCTCTCTTTTGTGTTCTGAAATCCATTGAGCCTGAAGACAAGGAACCCGCTATGACCGTGCACTTCTCCCAAAAACACTGCGTTTTTGATGGGACGACATTTCCTAGCAAAAAAATTGTTCTCACGGGTGGGCCAGGAGCAGGAAAAACTGCGATTCTAGAACTCGCTCGACGTCACTTCTGTCAGAATGTTCTGGTCATCCCAGAAGCCGCAGGCATAATCTTTGGCGGCGGTTTTCTGAGACTCGATTCTCTACCGGGGCGACGAGCTGCACAGCGCGCGATTTACTATGTTCAGCGCGAATATGAACGCATGGTCCATGAAGATGCCATCGCCCCTCTTATTCTGTGTGATCGAGGATCTATTGATGGCGCTGCCTATTGGCCAGGAACAGCCAGTGAATTCTTTGCGGAACTGGAAACCACCGAAGCCGAAGAATATGGGCGATACGATGCGGTGATTCACCTACGCACCCCCAGCCTTGCTCGCGGGTTTAATAATCAAAACCCTTTGCGAGTGGAAACCGCCCAGGAAGCGGCTCGGATTGATCAGCATATTTTAGAGGTCTGGCAGAGACACCCCAAACGCATCATTATCGAAAGCACCGACGACTTTCTGCTCAAGGCCAACCGCACGCTGACCGCAATTCGCAGTTTTTTCCCCCTCTGCTGTCAAAGCTCAGGCACCGATCTCGGTCAAAGCTAAGCTTCCAAGACTCTGTGAAGAACCCTGGTTTTTTTAATATGCGCCATAAAAGACCAACAAGAGGCAAAACCCGCACATTCTGCTGGAGGACTTGCATGATTTGCCAAGTTGGCCAGTCAATCTCACCCTTAAGCTATTGATATAATTAATATAGACAGAGATGGCAAAGAACTTGCTCTAAAGACTTATAGGGCTTGTTCTGAATCGTCACTTAGAGAACCCAAGCGGGAGAGGCCACAAGGTCACAGCTGTTTTGGGTCTTGGAGCTCATCATGTCTAATCGAATGCTTGAAGCGGCTATTTCGACATCGCCGACCAGTTCCATGAAACCCGGTTGCAACAGCTGTGAAAAGCGCCATCTCTGCCATAGGCTGGTGGACAATCTGGAAGCGATTGCTAGGCTGCAAGTGAACGTATGGGATTTGGAATACAAGATTCGCATCAAATCTATTCACTCCGAACTCAACCGTCTGGGTTTTGCTTTCCCTGACAGTATAAGGTTCTGCGAGATCAATAGGATGACCCACAAAGAAGTTGTGGAGCTGCTACGCGAAGCCCAAGAATTGCTTATTGAAATGAAAAATCACAACGACAACGACAGTATCATCGATCGTAAGTCCGTATAAGATCCCTTTGAAGAGTTTTCTAATCCTGCAAGCATCTTATCAATTCGGAGTATTCGCCAGACGAAGACTCCGTTTTTTTATGCCGAAACTAGGGTCTGTTGACGATTCGTTAAGTAAGCTACCTTAAGTCGAGATAAGGCAATGCCAAATTCATCAAACGGAACAATACGTCAACAGCCCCGCATGAGAATAGAGATTATGCCAATGACTGGCCGAAAACCTCATGGTGCCCCTTCATCAAAAACTCCAACCCAAATAAAATTTCAAGAATGATCCACCCACCGCTGAGGCTGATTTTTTAAAAGCCCGTGAACCTACCGATTCCAAGCCTAAAGGAATATCTTTAAAATCTTTGGACACCGACAAGGGCAGATAAACTCCTAACCAACCGACCCCCAGGGTGAAATATCGCCATTGCCATTGGTTCCCGACTTGTGCAAAGGCCGAATAATTTTGGTAGCTGCCCAAGGGTTCGTCGATTCCGGGTTCATCGCCTACGAAAGCATAATCCCGCACAAGACTGCCCTTAACCCTCAGATACTCGATACCGCTGTCGATATAAAACGAATTGCTCAAAAAAATCTTGTACGATGCTCCAACTGCGTTTCCTGATAGTTCAGTCGTAGCCGATCGGATAGAGACACCCACTTCGGAACCCTCCAACCGACTGTAGTAAACGGAAAGCAGGGAAGATTCGCTTAAAAAAGAGCTTGCCGTCAGGCCACGATCAGACATAGCAAACGGAGTTCGGAAGCCAAGCCCCGCCACCACTGAGACATCCTTGTTCAGTCTATTTTTTTCTGATGTTAGACTCACCGGGTCGTGACGAGGCTTTTTTCTGACAATTTCATTCGTCTCATCCGGCGAACCCGAATTTCTCAGCATAATGCCGCCCGTTACGCTCGATCCGATCACCAATCCCCCGATAGCAAAGCCTTGGAGTGTCCCGTAATCTGAGGTTAATCCAATCGAATAAAGAGCAAAAAGCCCGCCAAGGATCGACCCGACGACGATGATCGTCGTTCCCACGGGCCTTTTCCAGGAATCCGTGTTACTCCGGTCGGAATTCGCCGATGGCGCATCATTGGTTGACGTTTTCGAGTCGTACATGAAGTCGTCATATGAATATTGATCGAGCAAACGATAGTTGCCGTTGGCCAGACAGTTGCCTCCGAAAAACACCAGATTGATGAAAAGGAAAAATTTTTGATACATCATTCACCCTAATTTGATGCCAAGCGGCTCTTTTGCATCTACCAAGCGAGATTATATCATGGGGCATTTGAAGAAGAGAGTGACGTGGACCCTATGTCTTAGGGTCGATGAAATGGAGGCCGTGGTCGACCACCACTTACCTGGCTCCCTGCTTGATATCAAATCGGAGTTTTCGCCAGACGAAGACTCCGTTTTTTATGCCTAATCCTTTGGGAGTTCTGCCCGTATCCCTTGCTAGCTCTATCGATAAGAGTCGAGCCTAGCTTCTAAGATTGCTCCAGCCAAGACACCCTCTCATCCATTCCCGGGAAGGCTTTGGGCCAAAATCTTTGCACCCATCGCCCCCTTGAATAGCTCATGCGCCGGCACCAGGGCGACTTTGAATTCCTCAATGATAGCAGTACCAGTCATTTGGTCCCTATCCAAATATAAATTCTTAGCAAAGCCTCATCTTGCCACTAGGTCTTCTTCTCTAAATTGGTTAGACTTCGCCCGAAATTCATTACCGTGACCCGTCCTCTTGACAAAAAGACTGGTCACTCGTTTCAAGTTCAATAGAGGCATAGCCCATGACGACGAATCGTTTATCGAAAAGTATGAACCTTTGGTTGCGCCTGTCAGCCCAACTTGTCCCTGTGGCGACAATCAGCTTGTTCTTGCAACCAACCCAAGTTTCGGCCCAAGTCACAACTGCCAGCTTTCGCGGCACAATTCAAGATGCCAGTGGTCAGGCCGTAGCGGATGCCGCCGTTTTGATCGAGCACGTCCCCAGCCAGACCAAAAAAACGGCGACGACCAATAGCGCCGGCCAATTCGCCTTTAATGGCCTGCGCGTCGGCGGCCCATACAAGGTGAGCGTTTCCAAGTCAGGCTTCAAAAGTACTGACAAAGCCGATATTTCACTGAAAGCCGGGAGCAACGAAGCCCTGAGCTTGAATATCGATAAGTCCGAAGTGGTTCAAGTCACAGGCGCCCGAAGTGCTCCTTTGTCGCAGAAGAAAATGCTGTTCGCCAGCGACATTCAAAAGACCCCTTCCGTCAGTCAGGATCTTAAGGATCTTGTCAAACAATCGCCATCGGCCTATGTAGACGGCAACTCGCTGAGTATCGGTGGAACCAACAACCGCTACAATAGCGTGACAGTCGACGGCATCAAGCAGAATGATGATTTCGGACTGAACGCCAATGGCTATCCGACCCAACGCAGCCCGATCTCGCTGATGTCGGTCGAAGAAATTTCCGTTGAGCAATCACCTTTCGATGTGCGCTTCAGCAATTTTTTGGGCGGTAGCGTCAACGTCGTCACCAAGTCCGGGACCAATGACTTCGCTGGATCAGTCATGGCCACCTACAGTGGCAAAGGTCTGGTCGGCAAGAAAAGCAAAGACCGCTCCTATGCCTATCGCGCCCAAGAGCAGCGTTTGGGCTTTACCCTCGGCGGCCCAATCATTAAAGATCAACTGCACTTTTTCCTGAGTGTCGAAGGTCTGCAATCGTCGAGTCCAAGCATCAACGGTGTCGCTGGTTCAGGTCAACCCGTTGAGGTCACCAAAGTCACGGCTGCTGACGTGGAACGGGCGCAAGCCATTTCACAAAATGTTTATGGATTCAATGCCGGGACCGTCGGTCGAGACATCGATGTCGATGATTATAAATTGCTCGCCAAAGTCGACTGGACCATCAATGATGCCCATCGTTTGGAAACCAAGTACCAGCATACGACAGGCAGCACAATTAACGATAGTTCGGCCAGCGCCACCAATATGCCCCTGACCTCGTACTGGTTCAAGAAAAGCGACACTCTCGATACCCTATCGCTTCGACTCTTCTCCGACTGGAATAGCGAGCTGTCGACTAAAGTCGAAGCGAGCCAAAAAGAAGTCAGAACCGCACAGGATCCCCTGAATGGCAATGACTTCATGGCGGCCGAAATCACCACGGCTGACAAAGGCGTCATTCGGCTTGGTCCTGACCCTTTTCGTCATGTCAACGTACTCAAAAATGATGTCCGGCATTTAGGCAGTGAAGTCACCTACCTGGCCGGTGACCACCAGATCGTTGGCGGGCTGGAGCATGACAAGGTTGATATCTTCAACCTCTTTGTCCCTAATTCGAAGACTCTAACACGCTTTGGGTCCTTGGACGACTTTGAAGCTCAAAAGCCTTCATCGATTTACTATAGCAATGCTGTCACCAATAATCCCAAGGACGCTGCAGCCAACTGGAGCTACTCAGTCACCAGTCTTTACCTGCAGGACGAAGTGAACTTTACCCCGAGCTTGACTGCCCGCGTCGGCCTTCGCAATGATGTTTATGGTGCTGACGAGAGTATTCCTCTGAACCAGACTTTCTTGGATCGCTATGGCTATGCGAACACCTCGACGATTCAAAGCAAACAGGTTCTGATGCCTCGCTTGAGTCTGTCCTATAAAGTCAATCCTCAGCTCAGTTTGCGCAGCGGCGCTGGTCTTTACAGCGGCGGAACACCTAGTGTTTGGGTCTCCAACAGCTACACCAATAACGGCGTGACCACCGACGATTACACCACGAAAACTGGTGAAGGCCAAGGTTTCGACGGACGCAATATCCCAAGCAGTATCACCGATCAATTGGTAGCCGGCGATGGCAACGTCGATGCTCTCGATCCCAACTTCAAGATTCCTCAGTCTTGGAAATATTCCGTGGGTGGCAACTATCGTTTTGATATTCCTTGGATCACCGACAACGTCAATCTTGACTTCGACTATACCTACACCAAAGCCCGCTATGCTCTCGTATGGAAAGACCTGCGTCGCAACTTAGATGGGTTGCCAGGAGACAGTAACAACAAGCCTACGGCGGTCGGACCTGATGGCCGCGACCTCTATGACACTGACCTAGCAACCAAAGCTGCCACAGACTTTAACACCAAACGTGGCTACGATATGCTGCTGACCAATACCGACAAAGGTTTTGGCCATACCGCCAGCGTTTCTTTGAGTAAGAATTTCTCGACTGGAGTGAATTTCGGCGGCTCCTATGCTTACCAGAATGTCAAAGACGTGAACC
Source organism: Oligoflexus sp. (assembly GCA_041736645.1). Lineage (GTDB taxonomy): Bacteria > Bdellovibrionota_B > Oligoflexia > Oligoflexales > Oligoflexaceae > Oligoflexus. Next base: position 17,314 of record JBGSTF010000139.1, read on the forward strand.
CAGGCAATAGCTCTCGCTCATCGAGTAACTACGGTTTGGTTGCTGTGGGAACGGATCCCAACGACCCAGGTTTGGAACGTTCCAGTTACGAACGCGCCCACCGCTTTTTGCTCAACGCCGGCTACACCAAAAATTTCTGGGAAGAACTGGCCACCTCGTTCAATATCTTTTTCGAGCGCCGATCAGGACAGCCCTACAGCTACACCTTTGATGGCACCGACGCCAACCTTGGCGGCTTATTTGGCGAAAGCAGCGAGTTTTCTAGAAATAAAAGGATGCTCTTCTATGTGCCGAAGGGTGATGGCAGCGATGTGACCCTGAATGGCATCGATCCCGATCATTTTGAAGCTTTCCTCAAGCGTCGAGGCCTCGATAAGTATCGTGGTCGCATCGCTCCCCGCAATGCCTTCATCGGCACTTGGGTGAATAAGATGGACATGCGAGTCTCGCAGGATCTGCCTTCCTACGGCGAAAACACCCGAACACGCTTTGTGTTCGATATCGAAAACCTCCCCAACCTCGTCAACAAAAAATGGGGCCAGGTTCGTCAGATCAGGTCGGAAGGCTTTACCCCAGCCGTTGACGTGGACTACGATGCAGCCACAGGTCGCTATATCTATAGCAAGCTCCAGGACAAGGATCCCGAAACTGTTCGCCTTTCCGAATCCGTCTGGCGCATGCAATTGGCTGTGTTCTACGACTTCTGAAGTTTTTGACAAGCAAATTTTATGAATTTCAAGGGGCTTCGGCCCCTTTTTTTTAGGCGAGCGAATACTCCGCGTGCAAACTTCGAAATTGCTTAGGTGTATGACCCACGAAACGACGAAAGACCGTGGAAAAATGCTGGCTACTGGAAAAACCCAATTCATGTGCGATAGCCGTCATCGACAGCTGCCCCGCCCGAAGGTAATCACAAGCCCGATGACAGCGGGCTCTTATCACGTAATTCCAGGGACTCATTCCCATCTCTTGCCTGAAAAAGCGATGAAAAGCGCCTTCGTCCATCTGCACACAGGAGGCGATGGCAGCGACGTTAGGCCACTCCGAAATTCTTTCGTCTATAAGCTGCAAAATGTGTTGCATTCTTTGACGATCGATGAGAACTGGTTCGGAAAAAGCTTCGACACTTTGCCAAAAAATCTGAGCTAGGATCAGGCGCATCCACACAAAGTCATCGTCGGCTGACGATTGCAAATGATGACGAAATTTTTCACAAAGTTCAGCATAGCCAGCCGGAGCCGTCACAACCATGGAACCTTTGGACTGCAGCACCCTGTAAGCTTTTTTCAGGTTTTCCGCCTGGAAAGGCGTCCATCGAGCTGCCTCGGGGGCACCAGGCAGAAAGTGAAACCAGTAGTGAACGTTGGGATGATCGACTGCCCATTGGCCCTGGTGAACCTCTTCTGGACTAATAAGCCCCAGTTGGCCCGATTGAATGGTGAGCCTGAGACCGGATTGCAGCAGCCAGGTGGTTTCCTGACTGGCCACATAGGTCACATGAAAGGCCGGCGTTGAGCGGGAGCGCGAAGGAATTGCCGCAAAAATACCATGATACCCTGCGGATTCCACCAGGGGCATATCCAGACGCTCTTGGTCCAGGCAAAGCAAATGATCTGTGGCTCCTTTCATCAATCCATCCTCTAGCAATCGCTTTAGATTAACGCTTCAGAGCGGACGATCGCAACAAAGAGGATTATCATGTTCAACTCCTTCGTGCAACGCAGGCTAAACCCCTGGCTTTTTCAAAAGATCCTGGAATATTTCGCGATGATTGCCCCACGACTTCATCTCCCGAAATATGACTCGATCCGGAAAACCATAGAGGGCTTCGATGTTCGCGTTCTTGGGATTTTTGGCCTTGAGTTCGGCCCATTTCTTTTGCTCCTCTTCGCTGCTGTCTTGAATGACCTGCGTATCCAAAAGGATGCTAAGCTGAGAGCCGAGTGCTTGGTTTGAAAGAGTGGCCGTGATATCGCCGATCTGGTCGGGGCCGGCCAAGCCATCGAGATCCAGCCTGACTTTAACATGCACCGAGGCCGGCACGTCCTGCCGCTTGGCACCGGTGAGCTGGATTTTTTCCGGACGAAATATGAACTCCATTGGCGCCGAGAGTGGAGCTTTCAAGCGTTCTCGATAGGCAACCCAAATCTTTGGTTCAGGAGATGAGGCGTCTTCAAACACGAAAAACAAGGTTCTCATCGACTGAGCCTGCTCCACCAAATCAGCTCGCAAGCTGACCTTCAACGTCATATAGGTCGGCGATGGGCGGCCATTGAGGGCAGCGAAAGTGATCATGATTCCGCTCAAGAGTGGAACAATAAGCAGTAGAAAAATACGACCCCGCATGAATCTTCCTCTCCGTCCGATCAGGTCGAACGTCACACAAGACTAGCGAGCGAGCTCTTGTAACTGCTGCAGTTTGTCACGCTCCAAGACCTGGTCTTTTTCTTGAGATTGAAAACGGCTGAGTTGCTTCATGCAATCCTTGGCGTCCTCACTATGGGGTTTGATACGAATGCAGGCTTCATAGTAAGCTTCGGGATGCATCCACACAAAATTCTCCCGCAATTTTTCACTGGTGAGTCCGGTCATTCGAAAGGCTTTTGCCTTCACTTCATCAGCTTCGGTAGACATCGACAGCTCATTGAGAACCGTCATAGCACGCATATACTCGATGTATCCAAGATTCGCAGCTTTTTTGCTCAGTTCGTCGCCTTTCGCAATCAACTGCTCAACCTTGCCGAGTCGTTGCACCCCAGTAAGCTTTTGCGACCAACTTTCAGACGTCCAGGCTTTGGCTGAAGCTCGCCAGGTCTGCAAAAGTTCTGTTTGAGCCGGTGAATAGCCGCCCTCATCCAAAAACGCACTCAACATCTCCAAAGTGATATGGGCATCCGTGCGAATTCGTATCGTAATAGCGATAAGATTTTTGACCGCTTTTTCCCAAATCTCGGGTTCGGACATTTTAAATTTTCGATTGCTGAGAACTTTTTCATAGATGAGCATGGCTTCTTCATGCCGACGGGTAGCACTGAAATATTCGGCTTTTTCAAGCTCGCTCATATGATTCAAGGCTTCTGGAAATTGCAGCACGGCCGAATTTTTGTTGGAAGATGAGGCATGACAGCCAATGCAATACTGAGTGGTCTGCCTCAAAAGATAACGAGCATGGGAATAATTGCTGGAAGTATAGGCTGCCTCAATGCGACCAAATTGCTTGGGCAAATCGTAGGAAAGGTAACGCATCACGGGGTCGACAGCATAGAGAGCCATAGTCGGCTGCACATTGTGCGAAAGTCCCTTTAAGTCACCCAAGGCTTGGATGACCTTATTCCTGACTTCCTTGCTTGGATTGTTGTCGAAGGCATTCAGGTTCTGCATCAGAATCGCCAAATTCTCGGAAAATTTTTGCATGGTCGGTCGAGCCGGAGGGGCTACCGGAGTTGAACTCTTGGCTTCACTGCCCGCCTTACTTGAAGATTCAGTCGGCTTGGCGGCTGCTGAAGTTTCAGGCGGAGCGGCAAAACCATGCTGCGATCCGAACACTACGCTCGCTACAAGTAGAATTCTGCATCCAAAGTCGGTCATGATCGTCTCCAGGCTCGTCCAGGAATAAAAAACTTCAAAGCTCAGTTTAAGGCGCATGCTCCGTCGAAACAATCCTGGCCTGTAGATCTTTTGTTTGTGAGTCTTTTGCCGCCTAACACTGCCCTTTGTACATGGTAGCAACAACCAGGCCGCTTGGCCCTAACCTTGCTTAGCAAGGGATGCGTGGAAGTGCCTTGAATTGCCGGAATCAAAGAAGTTTCAAATACTTACATGAAATTTCGCAAAACTGATCAAGCCCGCTAGGCCTGTGCATCCTGATCAGTCTCTTCGCTGCTGCATGCAATCACGCGAATGAGGACATGTGCAGTAGGAAATCGCTCAGGTTGCGCGAAAGTCGAAAGACGGCATGGGCCGCACGAAGCTAACAAATCTTGGGACACTTTTTTTTAGGAACGGACGGAGACTTGTATGAACACATCACACAAAAGTAGCTTTGCTCAAAAACTCACGGACTTGGACACGCTCCTCGACATCTTGACTCGCACGGGTCATCGGATGGTCACCAGCATGGCCGCAGCCGAACCTCAAATGCTCTATTCAAGATTGCATGAAGTGATCGCTGCCCGCCAGGATACGCTTCGCATCTACTGCGCAAATCCAGGTAAACGCTACACCTGCTTTACCGAAGCCTGTCATAACGGAAAGATTGAATTGGTGGTGATGTTCCTCACCGAAAGCATTCGTGCCGATCAAGGTCCTACCGTTCAGTATTTTCCACATCATCTCTCACAGTGGTTTTCGGCTATTCACCAGCAACCCGAACCCATCGATATTTTCTGGGGCTCGTGCAGCCTGCCTGATGAACGCGGATTCGTCAGCCTTGGACCCAGCAATTGCTACGAATCGGAAGTGATTCGGCGGGCCAAGATCAGAATTTTGGAAGTGAATCCAAATATTCCATCCACCTTTGGATCAACTATTGTTCCCATTTCAGAAGTGGACTATTTTCTTGAATCGAATGCTCCCCTGCCAGCTTTAAAGAGGCCTGTCAGTGACGAAACTGATTTCAAGATTGCCCAGTATGTGGCGGATCTGGTGGAAGATGGCAGCACGATTCAGCTGGGCATTGGGTCCATTCCCAATGCTATCGGTCAAGCCTTGGCAAGCAAGAAAGATTTAGGTGTGCATACGGAAATGATGAATGACACGATGATGGACCTGTATCTCAAAGGCGTCATCACCGGCAATATGAAAACCCGCTGGCCGCGCAAAATGGTTTCAGCCTTTGCCTACGGAACCGAAGAGTTGTATCGATTCATCGACAAAAACCCTATGGTCGAACTGCATCCAGCGAGCGTCGTCAATGATCCCTATCGCTTGGGCTTGAACCACAAAATGGTTTCCATCAACTCGGCGGTGGAGGTGGACCTCACGGGCCAAATCTGTTCTGAATCGGTAGGACACCGCGAATTGAGTGGCGTTGGCGGAGCGATGGACACCCACACGGGAGCGCAGCGCTCGGCAGGGGGCAAGGGCATCATCGTTATGAAATCAACGACCAAGAACTTTAAAGAATCGAAAATTTGTTTTGAATTGAAACCCGGCGCCAAAGTCTCCATCAGCCGCAATGATACCGATACCATCGTCACCGAATTCGGTGTGGCTCGTTTAAAAGGCAAGACGGCGTCAGAGAGGGTCCGGGCTATGATCGGCATCGCCCATCCAAAATTCCGCGAGGAGCTGGAATTCAAAGCTCGTCAGGAATGCTACCTCTGAACTTGATTCGGCTCCATCCTTAACTCTCGAAAGAGAGTGACCTTGCTGGTAATGAATTGGTGATGCTTTTTGCATCACCCCGTTTATGGAAAGTATCTGTAATGCAAATCCTTCGTGACAATCCCGTGCTCCTGCTCTTTCTTGTTGCTGCTCTGGGCCAAATCGTTGGTCGGTGGCAGGTCGCCGGCTTTGGTCTGGGAGCGTCCGCAGTCTTGTTTACCGGTCTTGCTTTCGGAGCTATGGATCCTGGCTTTAGATTGCCAGATTTCGTCTATATTTTTGGCCTCAGTCTGTTTGTCTATACTATGGGAGTCAGCGGCGGCCCGGGCTTCTTTGCTTCGTTTCGCAAACGCGCCTTACGGGACAATCTGATGGTCTTACTCATCCTCATGGGGGGAGCTGGACTTACCTTAGGCATAGGACAAGTTCTTCATCTGGATGCGCCCTATACAGCGGGCCTTTTTTCCGGTGCTCTAACCAATACCCCAGCGCTGGCTGGAATTCTTGATTCTTTAAAAGCGAGTGGAGCCGATGAAAGTCTGCTCTCTGCACCGGTCGTAGGCTATTCCCTGGCCTATCCTGGGGGCGTAATCGGTATGCTGCTCGGCGTCTATTTCGTGTTTCGTCTTTCAGCCCGCAAAAAACAACAAGATCCTGGAGGACATGCTCTCGCCCAAGGTGAGCATTCTCTGGAATCTTGGGTGGTTCGTGTCACCAGTCCCGCCGCTGTCCATAGCACCGTCCACGATCTGAGGCAGAAAGCCCATCTGCAGGTGAGCTTTGCTCGGATCAAACGCCAGGGACAGCTCAGCATTGCCACCGATGAAACCAGACTCGAACTGGATGACCTCATCAGCATTATCGGTCGAAAATCTTGCCTAGAAACCGCGACCCAACTGCTCGGTGAGAGGTCCGACGATCGCTTGGATTTGGACCGAAGTCGCATCGACTTCAGACGAATCTTTGTTTCGCAAAAGAGCGTTACGGAAGTTCCCCTGCATACCTTGCATATAGGCTCAAAATTTGGCGCTGCTATCACTCGCGTACGCCGCGGCGATGTCGATATTATTCCCGATGGCAACACCGTTTTGGAACCGGGAGATCGCGTGCGTGTGGTTGCCCCTCGCGATCGTATGGAAGAGATTTCTAAATTTCTGGGCGATTCCTATAAAGCTTTGAGTGAAATCGATGTGATCACCTTCAGCATTGGTTTGGCCTTGGGGCTTTTGCTCGGTAAAGTGCCTCTTCCTTTACCCAACGGCGGATACTTTGAATTGGGATTTGCCGGTGGTCCCCTTATCGTTGGACTGATCCTGGGACGATTAGGCCGCACCGGACCCTTTGTCTGGACTTTGCCCTTTAGTGCCAATCTCACTTTAAGACAGCTCGGTATGGTGTTATTTCTGGCCGGCATCGGCACTCGATCCGGATTTTCCTTCGCCGCGACCTTGCAAAAAGGTGGAGGCTTTTTGCCCCTGATGCTTGGCGGTGCTGTCATCACCTGCTTTGTGGCCATGAGCATGATTTTCGTTGGTCACTACCTACTCAAGATTCCCGCTCCTTCACTGGCCGGGATGTTGGCAGGAACCCAAACACAACCAGCAGTGCTCGCCTTTGCGGTCGAACAGTCAGGCGACGAGAGTCCTAACACCGGTTATGCAACCGTTTATCCTTTGGCGATGATCTGCAAAATCGTGCTAGCTCAACTTATCTTAGCATTCCTCTGAAATTTCCTACACTGTCGGCTGCTTGCTGAGTTTTTTGCTGGGATTTTGCCAGTTTTCATCTCAGCAATGAGCCGATGCAAAGGTGATCAGCTCAGATCATCTGCTTGAAATTGATCGAATTGACCTTCGGTTGATTTACCTGCTATGAGGAGCAAACTTGAAACTTTCTGTGAGCTGCAAAGCTTTTTTGAAGTTTCAGTAAAAAAAAAGCAGCGATGGTTTTAAGCCATCGCTGCTGTGAAGGAAATTGCTCCTCACCTCATTTCGAGGAGAAGGTCGTAGTTGGATTCAAGGAAAACAAATAAAAAAACAGACCGAGTCCCTGGACTCAGGATCTACAGCACGTCTGACTGTCAAGTTCAAATTGCCCTAGTCCATGGTCGTCGTCAAGTGGCTGAGACACAAATGTTCCGTCAGGCTGGATTGACTCAGCATCCAGCGTGAGCATCGCCCGTACCTAGCGGGTTTCACGCTCTTTTTCGGCCTTCGCCTTGTTCTGTGAGTCGAGCCATTGGACTCCGAGCCCCATTCGATCGTCCCACAGGGACTAAAAAACTTTTGGCGCTCATCAAGGTCGAGTGGCCCCGCCTGCATTCGACGCCAGCGGAGATCAATTGCTGCATAGACTTGCGGCTTTTTTTCTCAACCAAACCCAATCACTGTACCGCTTTCGCTCACCCTGATCTCGAGCCATCGTCAACGAAGGAAATGGGAGGCCCACAAAGGCGCACTTTTATGGGCGATGCGTTCTTCCCCTTATTTTGGCGTAGGGGAGCCGCAATGGACTCTGGATTGTCAGAGAAATCTGGCTATAGTGTCTGCATTCAAAGAGCCAGAGGAGCCCAATATGCCCCCGTCATTGCATCTGGAAGAGGCTGATGTCGTCCAAGCCACGCTTAGCATGGGAGATGTTCCCGTTCTGCTTTTGGATGCCGATGAAAAGCTAATCGATTTCAGTGAAGTGAGCCAAAAACTTTTTCCCTCGCTTAAAAGAGGCCAAACCTTGGCCGAGATCACCGGTGCGGAAGAAAGTCGACAGCTGTCGAATCTCACCAAACTCTGCTCGCAATCTTCATCGGTGGTGTCGCAACCCATTGAGCACGCTGACCTCGGTGAAGAGCCACTGCACGTGATCTGGAAAGCCCAAAAACTTTTGGATAAAGCGCAGAAGGTCAAAGGCTATTGCCTCGTAGGACAGGATCAGACCTATCGCCATAAACTTGAAAATGAACTGAAACGTTCCATTCGACTGATACGCGACCAAAAGATGGCTTTGGATGAATCGGCGATTGTCGCTATCACCGATCATATCGGCATCATTCGGTATGTGAACGACACCTTTTGCCGCATTTCGGGCTATCCCCGCGAAGAATTGATTGGCAAGACGCACGCACTGTTAAAGTCCGGTTTTCATTCCGCCGATTTTTTTAAAAAGCTCTGGCGAACTATTAGTTCGGGCCAAGTCTGGAAGGGAGAAATTTGCAACAAGACCAAGGACGGAGAGACCTACTGGGTTGATACCACGATTGTGCCCTTCTTGAACGAACATGGTCGCCCTTTTCAATTTGTAGCCATTCGCTTCGATATCACAGAAAAAAAATTCATCCAGGAGAAGCTGGAAGCCGAACGCATGCGGACGATGTATGCAGAAAAAATGGCAAGTCTCGGCGAATTAGCCGCTGGTATCGCCCACGAACTGGGCAACCCGGCTGCCTCCATCAATGCCTGGCTCGACGTGATCGAATCTCAATACGAGCGGGATGCTTTGAATTTAGAAATATTCATGCAAACGGTTCCCAAGGTAAGGCGCGATGCCAAGCGCATGCGCGACATCATTAAAAGCATGCTCACCTATGCGCGCGATGGCTCGCGTGACCCCTTTCAGAGTGAAGGCGTGCAAACCGTTCTGCAGCAAGTTGTGGACTACTGTGCCTATAAATTGCGTAAGTGCGGAGTCAAAATAAGTCTTGAAGTTCCCAACCTATACCTGACTTTTGAATGCCGCATCACCGAGATCAGTCAGATGCTGGTCAACTTCACCTTAAATGCTTGCGACGCCGTCCAGGATCTCGAGGAACGCTGGATTCTGCTGGGAGCCAAGGAGCTTGATGGAATGGTCGAGTTTAGTATCACCGACAGTGGCTTGGGCATACCAGAGGACATAGCCGACAAGATTTTCCAACCTTTTTTTACCACCAAACCGGTCGGTCAAGGGACGGGTTTAGGACTGAGTATCGCTCTATCAATCATAGAAAATCATCAAGGAAGCCTCACGCTGGATCGACAATCACCACACACCAGATTCGTCATCCTGCTGCCGAGACAACACCAAAACGAGTACGACTAGAGGCTCTGAACACCATTGCGGACAGCCTCAGGCCTAAGACTTCGATAGACCTCTTCAGTCAGGACATCCAAGTCAAAAGGCTTGCGCAGGCAGGTATGCGCTCCAATAGCGTCCAACACGTTGCGCGCTGGCGGTGTGAAGGCTGTGATCATAATCACGGGAACCTGGGGCGCTCGATCTTGAAAATATTTCACCAGTTCTGTCCCGCTTCCATCAGGCAAGCCCTGATCACAGATCACGAGGTCGGGCGAGCAAGAACTTAAGAGATCTCTGCCTTCCTGAACAGTCCGCGCGGACTTGACTTCAAAACCCAGTGCGCCCAACTCCATGGCGATACACCAGCTGAGTATTTCTTCATCGTCCACCAAAAAAATTCGAGGCATAGCTGCAACTCCCAAGGGAAACATCCCCTTGCACATGGATTAGCAACCTTAATGCCAGGCCAGGACTCCACCTGGAAGCCTCTGTAATATACTGTTATCATTAGTATAATTAACAAGTAGCGAAAAACATAGGCCCGCCGCGAGTGGGATGACGAGTCGCGTGGCGGCAAATCCCACCAAATCCCTCAGCGCATTTCCTACGCAACTGTCGGTCTAAACTCAGGTTTCAGCCGAGCATAGATTCTTTTGCTCACACGTGCGACCAGCAAACCCTCACTATCCAAGACCTCAGAGGCGAACTCCCGCTCATATTTAGCGCCGTCTGCCGTCGCTTCCCGCATCTCACGCAGATCCTCTTCGGATACTCGCATCTCGCAATGCAAAGGGCCTTGACCAGGAGCAATAAATTCAATATGCGCCGAACGATCCCAGACAAAGTAATTGTTGCCGAGCCCACGAATCAGCATCAGCATATAAAAAGGATCGGTCATCGCAAACAGACTGCCACCAAAATGAGTGCCCACATAGTTGCGATTGAAAACGGTAGACTTGAGTACGACTCGCACATAGCGGAAGTCGCTGGCTAGGACTTCCACTTCAATACCTGCGCCGAGGAACGGCGGCCATATATTCATGGCATAGCGCAGAAGCCTCGGGTCCTTAAACATGTTTTTCCACGACTTCATAAGATTAGACGCCTCCCTGCTGACAAGTGTTTTTAAGAGGCAAAGGCAAAATCAAGGCGCATGGCTGTCCGCCTTTGCCGATTTGATTTTGTCATAAAACATCAGAGCCATCTGTCTCGATTGTCCAAAATCGACCATAGGCTCTGGATAGGTCTCACCCAGGCTGATACCGGCTTTTTTCAAGACCAGAGGGGGAGCCGCCCAAGGCTTTTGCAGATGGGCTATTGGCAACTCACGTAGTTCAGGGATCCAACGCTTGATATAGAGGCCCTCAGGATCGAATTTTTCACCCTGCAGCATGGGATTAAAAATTCGAAAGTAAGGTGACGGATCGATGCCACAGCCTGATACCCACTGCCAACCCATACTGTTATTGGCTAGATCCGCATCGACCAAGCTATCCCAAAACCATTCCGCTCCTCTGAGCCAATGGATGTGAAGATTTTTGACCAGAAATGAGCCAACAATCATCCGCACGCGATTATGCATCCAGCCCGTGTGCCAGAGCTCGCGCATTCCGGCATCAACGACTTGATATTCTTTACAAAC
>JBGSTF010000202.1:0-118612 GCA_041736645.1 Oligoflexus sp.
GAAAGCCTTGCCTGATAAGCCTTTACAATCGAGCTCCGGTAATCTAAGGTTCTGCCGATCACGATAAAAGAGCTTTTTCAAAGCTCTTTTCTACAAACTCCGCTGTCTAACCCTCAAGTGCCTTAAAATCAGATCAGAACAGATCAGAACAGGTTTGATGCATACTTCCCAAATCCTACGAACAGCCTCCCGATTTCAAAGAACGAAGCCCCACTGAATCTCCATTTTTTATAATGTTTACAGATAGTTATGATTTGGCAAGAAGCTTGCTTTAGCGCTGCTGAGCCCGTCAGGGCGGATTCATCAGCAACAATTAGCAGGATAAAAGCCATGATCAGCGCAACTGAGATCAACACCCCCGTCATTATCTTTGATGAGCTCTATCGATCCTACGGAAAGCTCGTAAGGAAAACCGTCAGCGGCTTTCGATTTCCTGAGGGCGTGGCCGAAGACCTTGTGCAAGATATATTTATCAAAGCGTGGCAAAACATACAGCAGCTCAAAACTAAAGACGCCATGGGTGGATGGCTTCGCTCGGTTGCCAGAAACGTTTGCATTGATGAAAAAAACAAAGAGAAGAAACGCGAAATTTTGACGAAAACTGGAACACTCGATGAGTTCATCAATGAAGCTCTTGTTGCCAGTGATGCTATGAGCAGCTCGTTGAATGAAAAACTTGAGAGTCAATTTAGATTCCTGATCGATATGCATAGCAACCTCGAGCGAAGAGAGGTGGCGAGACTCTTCTACCTAGAAGAAAAGTCCGTAAAAGAGATTTCTCTAGCCATAGGATTGAACATAAACACTGTGCTGTCCCATCTGCGACGCTTCAGAATTATTGTGGCAGAAACGCTCCTGCAGTGGGCTGAAGAGCAGTCCATAGAGCTCACGCCTTTCCAAGCTGAATTCGTTCTGTGAGCTTTGTATAGCTAAGCAAAGCTTGAAACATAGTGCTCAATACCGCATATTCGATCATCTTGCGCTAGCCCACTTACGTCGGCAAGAGTAGTGCAACTCTTCGACATGAATAAGATTTTTGCCACATCTACGACCAAGAGACAGGTTTTTCAAAAAAATACCGAAACGAAGGTATCTATTGGAGAATCGATTGCAGCTCGCCACCTTGCTCAGCTTTGCCCTTTTTGGTATTTGCTCCCACTCAGCATATGCCGCTAGCTCTTTTTGGGAATATTGGCAAAGTTACCAGAATCGAAACCCAGACTATCAAGCCCTTCAACACGAATTAGAGTCCGCCCAGGCCCAAGATAGAGTGGCCGATGCCGCCTTCTGGCCAAAGCTATCCACCGGAGCAAGATTTCTCAACGACATGCAAAATTACCAAGACTATCAGGTTAAAAGCACTGGAACTGAACTTTCACTCAAACTCGAGCAAAGTCTCATTGATATCAAAACTTGGAGCGAAAAACGGCAAGCGATCGCAGAGAGTCGAATGAGGGCCTTTGAGGTCCAGCAAAAAGTCTCGGAAATGAAGCTCAGAGTTCTCCAGACTTATTGGCGAACCGTCCTCCTTAAAGAACGCAGCCTCATCTATCGGTCGCAATACGAACCGCTCATTAAGAAAGTCGGACTTCAGGGGGAAGCAGCCCTTGAAGAAGCCTTGAGGTCCAAACACGATGAAACTCAATGGCTACTCGGGTTCAGTCAGATGCAGCTTCAAGCGATGCAGAATCAAGACGATCTTGAGTCAAACCAAGAGCAACTCTCGACATGGATTGACGCCGAATCTGTGGATCCACCCTCAAGGCCTGAATCGTTTAAGCCTAATGCCACATGGATAAAGGCCGCCATGGAGCACTCCCAAAGTGCGAGTCTCGCTATGCAGTCTTCGTTTCTCCGTCAGCGTAAGGACGAGACGCTTCTGCAGGTAGCTCGCTCCAACTACTTTCCTCGGCTCTTTCTCTTTGCCGATTGGCAAAGATTTCAGGGGACCAACACCGTCCAATCAAGCGATCCGATCAATCCCCTGCCGATTGCAACCCCCTCTTTAGTGCAAGGCAATAGTTTCGGCATCGCTTTGGATTGGGTGCTCTTTGAAGGCTTTCGAACGGTCAGCAATGCTCGAACAGCCACTTTTGACTTGGCAGCCAGTCGCCAGCTCCATAGCGCCAGACGCAAAGATCAAAGTGCTGTCCGCCACGACCAAAACAGGCGCCTGCAATCACTTCTATCGCGCTTTGACCAATTGGAAAGACTCAGGACCAGGACGCGCGAATCTCTGGCTGGAATTTTGCAGCAACAGAAGGCAGGACTCCTGTCGTTTGATGCGCTCGTTCCTGCTCTCAGTCGCAGCTATGAAACTGAAGCACTCTATTACCAGACACTCGGGGACTTTTTTGAGCTGTACTGGAAGGTCCTCCAAGACCAAAATCAGTTAGACGATGCGGCGTTGAAAAGGTTTTCCGAGGCATGCCAAGGTACGAATGAGCTTCGCAATGACCAAGGTGAGTGACTGCAATGGCTAGTGCAGAAAAATGACCGTGCTCTCAACAACTAAGCGTTCAAGGCAAGTCATAGCTTAATCTGTGCTAGCTCCCGCTTTGAGCTCCGGTATATGCTCTTGAAGCTGTCCATTCCAGAGTCGGACCACCCGATGTGCAGAAGCTATCGTCTCTGGTCTATGGGCGATTATAATACGTGTTATATTTAAGTCACGAACCGCAGCATTAATGGCTCTCTCCAAATCAACATCGAGATTGCTTGTCGCTTCATCGAGCAGCAATATCTTGGGTTTTCGGTAAAGGGCCCGCGCTAAAAGTATTCTTTGCTTTTGACCGCCGGACAAACCCGACCCAAAATCAGACACAAGGCTGTGGTAGCCCATCGTCATAGCCAAGACTTCCGTATGTATGCAAGCCAGCGTTGCGCAGTGAACGATATGCTCAAAGTCAGGTGTTGAATCAAAAAAAGCGATATTTTCGGCGATAGAACCCGTCAGCAGCCGATCATCTTGCATGACCGTAGCAATCTGCTTGCGAAAGTTAGCCTGGATAGCCCGAATATCGAAACCATCAACAGTGATTTCACCGGTATCAGCATCAAGAAGGCCCAGCAAAATTTTGAGCAGCGTGGTTTTGCCTGATCCTGACGGACCGACAATGGCGATTGATTCGCCGGCCTTCACCTCAAGCGAAAGGTCCTTAAAGATATAGGGCTCTTGGGGACTATATCGATAAGAGAGGCCCTTTGCGCTCAAGTTGCCACTTAACACCAGTTCGTTATGCCCCTGTTGAATGGGTTCTTGCTTTTGCAAAATAATATCTGCAAGGCGATCCATATGCAGGCTCAGAAGCCTAAAGTCAAAGGCCTTTTCAATGAGTCCGGCCATTTTTTCGACAAACTGGGTCTTGTAGGCAAGAAACGCCACAAACACCCCCACCGTGAGTTGGTGATTCAGTACCTGCAAGGCACCCAAATAGATAACCAAAAGATTCTCAAGTCCAAACAGCAGCCGATTCGCAGTGATACCATAGAGTCTGGCTTTTTGGGCCCGAATATCGGCGTTGAGCATCTTGGTAAAAAGCCGCATCCAAACCGTAAGGCGATCGCCTTCGCCGCCGTAAAGTTTGATCGATTGAATGCCCCTAATACTCTCCAGAATACTACTGTTTTCAAGCCCTCTTGCGACCAGAGCTTCTTCAGACGCGATTTTAAAGGCGCGGTAGGTCACAGTTCGAGCTAAGGTATAGAGCAGCATCGCACCTAAGACCACAAGCGACAGCTGCATGGAATAGACCAGCATAAGAATAAAAGCCAGACCCATAATGGTGCCATCGATGAAAACGGATATGATTTCTTCAGTCAGCATTCGTTTGATGTAATCAAGAGACGCGAGCCGGGAAATGATATCACCAATATGCCGCTTCTCAAAAAATGCGAGAGGGAGTCGCAACAAATGTCTGACGAGGTTTCGACTCATCTGCTGTGTAAATTGCGAACCAATATAGAGGACGAGGTAGTCACGAAGGAAGTTGGCTCCAGCATAAAATGTCGCGATGATAGCAAAGGCAATGCCCAGCAAGTTCAGAAGACTAATGTCGTGACTTGTGATCACTTCATCAAGGACCAACATCGAGAGAAAGGGGGTTAAGAGTGTCAAAATCAGCAGAGCGAATGACACGAGCAACAGCAGGAAGAGACTCTTTTCAACCCCGACTAGCCTTGTCCAAAACTGTGATAAGTGAACTTTTTGACCAATTGTAACCGGCGCGAAGTCGTTCCGGGGAAAGACTTCCAAGGCTACACCGGTAAACGATTTTGAAACTTCGGCAAACGAAAGTGACCGGACACCAATTCCCGGATCGTGGATGTAGACACGTTTCTTATCGACAGCTTTACAGACCACGAAATGATTCATATCCCAGTGCAAAATGCAGGGAAGATCCAGCGACTTCATATCCTCTAGATCGACGCGAACGGGCCGTGAGTCAAGCTGCAGATCGCCGGCGATTTCCATCAGATGACCAAGATGAAGGCCTCTTGAAGACACCGGGTATCTCATACGAAGACCGATCAAATCAGTATGATGACCGTAGTAGTTGGCAATCATAGCCAGCGAAGCCAATCCACACTCCGTCACCTCGGTTTGGAGGATCATGGGAAGGCTACGACGTTTGAACAGACTTTCAAGGTTTTTCCAGTCCATCGCCCCCCCTCGCTCTCAACAGTGGGTCCAGTATCCACTCTATAAGGCGCCGCTGATCCAGCAGTATATCTGCATCCACCAGGAGGCCCGCTTTGAATCCCAGTTCCGCCTGGTACAGCTCGACGAGAGTTTGCTCAAGTTTTATCTTCACAAGATACCGCGGGGCATCTAGGGCAAAGTCTTTGACGTCCCTAGGATCGAGCGCCGATCGACTCACGCTTTGAACTGTTCCGGGAAAAACACCATATTTAGTCGGTGAAAGAGCCTCAAACTGCAGCCAAACTTTCTGTCCATCTTGAATAAAGGGCGCTGCTTTAGACGAAACAAACACATGACTCTCGAGCTGCAAATTCTTTGGCACTAGGGTCAGTAGAGCAAAGCCCGGCTGCACCGGTTGACCGACAAAAGAGCGAAGCCCACTCACATAGCCGTCAGCAGGAGCTTTCAAGAGCACTTCTTTTTGGCTTTCCGTTTCAACCTGCCGACCCTTGATCTCTGAAATACGCGATTCTAAAGTACTCAACGCAGCTGCATAATCTTTTTGGATTGCATCCTTCTCTAAGCGCATTTCTCTAAACTTAGAAGAAAGCTCGGACTGTCTCTGGTTCTCTTCACTGATTGACTGCTGGACGGAGGTGAACTGAGCCAGTTGACTGTCATACTCGGTACGGGCAATAATTTTTTCCTGCATAAGCCGCTCGGCAGCAGCAAAGCTTATTTGAATCTGCCGCAATTGCTTCTGCTTGAGTCCCAATACATCAAGGCTATGCCTACGGGATTCAAGCAGATTTTGGATCTTTGATTCGGCCTCTTTTTGCTGAATCTCTTGCTTTTCTGCAAGTTGCTGCCGCTGGCTTTCAAGTCGGCTCTGCTCGGCTTTGAACTCGAGCAGTTGAGTCGAAAACTTACCAGACTTGTCGTCCATAAAGGATTCACGGCTAATCTTAAGCAATGCCTGCCCCTGCTGCACCCACTCACCTTCTTCGCTCAGTATCTCTGCAATTCGTCCATCGGATACAGCAAGGACTTGGACCAAACCTTGACTGGGAACAAGGATCCCTGGAGCTCGCTCCTTTCTTTGATAGCGACCAAAGAGCAAAACCATTGCCGCTGCAAAGGCCATGAGGCTATAAAAAATCGCAAAGGTGCTGAGTCGCGGAGGCAGAAGAATCAATACCTCGCCGACCATCTTATTGCCTTGCTCCTCGAGCACTTCACGTCTGAATAGGCCTTCTTCCTCGGCTTCTTCTGACTCTTGCTCGGAGCTTTCCTGCGCTTTTGGATTATCTTCCGTCATAGGCTCATTCTTGATCCGGGCTTCTTGGCGATTCTAATAGATAACGACCCGATATCGATTCGGCAAATTGGCGAAACTACTTTACTCTTCGAACTTGGCGGCTTGCGAAATTTGCTGTGATTGGCTAGCTTCAAAGGCGTCTTCAAGTCTGCCCCGGGAGGGAAAGACTTGGCCAACCCGAAAAGACAGTCGCTTAGAAGGAGACGCTTATGGAGAACCCATTTTGGTCTAACTCCAACTCAATGATCAGAAAATTCCGTCAACTCTTACAAAGCTCGTCGAATCATTGATGGAACTCGAAGCCCGCTTGGCAGCGCTTGTGAACGAAAAAACAACCATTTGTTCCTATATAGGTCCAAGATATAAAAGCCAAAATTTCCACATTTTGCCCGCAGCCAAAAACCAGTGACTTGACTCCTGCGCCCCCTGACCGATGAACAGACAGAACCCTATAGGAGTTTCGTTTGCTTATGGCGGTCTCGTGGAAAATGTGAATACCAGCTCAGTCTTGGGAACCTTCCTGTTGCGGGGTATCTTCCAGCACGTGACGTTAAGCATGCGACCCAATGCCGGTCGAAAGCTATCTACGAGCTTCGATCATTTGCTCCGGTCGATTTTGTTGGCGATACTTTGCAGCTCGCAGCTTGGCTTCGCTATCGAAAGACCGCAGCAGAACTCGGTTACAATTAGCCACTCGGATGAACAGTTAGACCTTAATGCTCATCTTTGGTTCTATGAAGATCAAAGCGGCCAACTGACGATCGAAAATATGCTCGATTCAGGCCAATTGCATGAATTTTCTCCGACTGATAAGCGAAGCCCCAATTTTGGATTTTCCGATTCTTCCTGGTGGGCCCGGGTTCCACTGCAAAATGTCAGCGGAAAGAGTCTTACGGCCTTTATTGTAGAAAGTTATGCCGTGGTCGACAAAATAGATTTTTGGTTGGTCAATCCTACCAGTGGAGCGAGCTCCCACATTCTTATGGGAGACAAACTTCCCAATGATCCCCAACGTAAAGCCTATCGTTTTCCTAGTTTCCCTATTGAACTTCTTGAGGGAAATTCCTGGCTGTTTATGCGCATCCGAACGCAAGGGTCTGTGATCTTTAATGTTAGCCTCTATCAGGAAGCTTCATTCTATGAAACAAAGACCAATGAATATGTGCTCCTTTACAGCTGCTTGGGGATACTTGCTGTTATGGGACTCTATAATTTTCTTATTTGGCTGCAGCTCCGTAAGTCCTCTTACTTGATCTACTTTTTTTTCATAGTGAGCATGGTTGCGCAAAACTTAGCATTCTGTGGTCTTGCTGTACATCTTTTCGATGATTATACTTGGTTCATGAATATCGCTTACATTGTCACGGCTAACTTCTCAGTCTTGTTTGCCCTTCTTTTTGCTTTGGTCTTCTTGTCCTTGCGCGGTCGTCATCCTTGGTTAGAGCGGCTCTGCTATTTGGGAATTTTTCTGTCCTTCTCCTCGACTATCTGCGTTGTCTTTTCCTATAACCTCGGCGGTAAAGTTTCTGTCCTGTCGGCGACCATGGCTTCGGTCATCACCCTGACCTGCGGCACCGTCTGCTCTTTGAAACGCTTTCGCCCGGCCTATTTCTTTACCTTCGCTTGGTTGACGCTCATCATCGGCAATGTGATACGGATGGCAATGCTATGGGGCTATTTACCTTCGTCATTTTGGGCGGAAAATTCGGTTCTTGTTGGATCGGTCATCGAGGTCATTCTACTTTCTTTAGCCTTGGCTGACAAAGTTCGGATCACAGAAAAGTTGGCTTTTGAATCGATTGAAAACTTGAACCAGAACCTGGAGAAGACTGTTGCCGAACAGACATCGGAATTGAGGGTCAAAAATCAGACGCTCATCGAAAAAACGCAGGCGATTGAACATGTCAATGACGAACTCAAAGAGTTAGATAATTCAAAAATGGTTTTCTTTCGCCAAATCTCTCACGAGCTACGAACTCCCTTAACCCTGATCTTAGGATCGCTCCACTTTCTTGATAAAGAGAACGGCAGAAGTGAGGTTCGAACGGCTCTGAGCAACGCGAAGCGCCTGCTGCGCTTGGTGAATCAGCTCTTGGACTTTCAAAGACTCACTCAACATCGCGGTGACGAATCTGCTGACGTGATTGACTTGAGATCAATCGTACTATCGATATCGGAAGCTTTCTATGATGCTTGCCGCGAACATAATACACGGATTGAGGTGCAGGATCGAATACCCCAAACTGAGACTCCCTGGGTCAAAGGAAAGATCGACTCCTTAGAAAAGATTCTCTTCAACTATATCGCCAATGCGCTGAAGTACACCCCCGCTGGCGGACAGATTAAGATAGTTTTAGAAACGCATGCTGGCAAAGTAAAAGTCACTGTCGAAGATACGGGCCCCGGTATCGAGCCTGAACAGCTCAACAGTCTTTTTCAGGTCTATAAAAGGCTTGCTGACAGAAATGGCCAATGGCGTGAGGGATCAGGCATTGGTTTGGCATTATGCAAAGAGCTCGCAGCCAGTATGCAAGGAGAGGTTGGGGTCTCAAGTCGAGTCGGAATGGGATCGAGCTTTTGGGCTTCTTTTCCGTTGAGCTCAAGAGATCAAGTTCCTTCGGCCCTCATGGATGTGCTTTTTATCGATGATGAAGTGTCTATTCAGACCGATTTTGCTCAAGCCATCGGACGGTCTTCTGATCTTGATCATATCGTGATCGTGAGCAGCTTTGAGGAAGCGGAAAAGAAGCTCAGAAGCAACCGCTTCCGCTGCGTGATTGCGGATCTCAATTTGAATTCGGAACGCGGTAATGGTGTGGATATCCTCACTCTCGCTTATCAACTCTACCCTGATTCGGTTCGAATCGTCATCAGTGGCGATCGATCTGGTGAGAAGCTCCAAATTGCGTTGGACCAGGCACGTATTTCCACCATCCTCTTTAAGCCCTTTAGATGGGATACCGAACTCGAGAAGATTGAAGCTCTCATAAGGAAATCGCCCATGCAGCACGACGTCGTGCTGGATCAAGCTGCTCAACGAGAGCGCAGCGAGCTACACCTTGCAACGCTCGAAATAGACAAAATTCCAGTAGAAGCGCCGCATGAAACGGTACATTCTGGTGCTCCACTTATCCTTATCGTCGACGATCTGCCGGAAATGCGTCAGTTGGTTAGGAGAATATTGTCTCAAAAACCGTTTCGCTTTCTGGAATGTTCAGACGGCAAAGAGGCTTGGCAAGTCTTGCAAGCCGATCAAGCTATTGACTTGGTCATTAGCGATTGGATGATGCCCAAAATGTCGGGGCCGGAACTGATCGAAGCCGTTCGCGGTCATGAAACTCTGCAATCAATGCCCATAGTTCTATTGACAGCCAAAGGGGACGACCACAGTCGGCAGATTGGACTGCAGCATGGGGCCAATGCTTATCTCGGAAAACCATTTGACAGTCTCGAGCTGCTTTCGACGGTATCCAACTTAATCAACTTAAAGCAGAAAGAGAAGGAGCTCGTCACGCTGCAAAAGCATGTCATGGAGCATGTTCTTAAGCGCTATCTTCCCGCAGGCTTGGTGCAGCGAATAGTCGAAGGGAGCTCGAATTTTGACGATGCACCGACCGTAAAATCTGTCACTATCATGTTTGTCGATATTTGTGACTTCACCAAAAGCTCAGAAAATCTTGGAGCAAAGAAGATTGGCTCGATTCTCAATAGCTACTTCACGGCTATGAGTCGAGTCATCTTTGAACATCATGGAACGATCGATAAATTTATTGGCGACGGCATCATGGTGGTTTTCGGAGCTCCCGAGGATCTACCGATCAATAAGCAGGTGTCCAGCGCTAAAGAATGTGCAATCAGCATGTTTGAACAACTGCGAAAACTCAATGAAGTCTGGGCGGCGCAGAACCTGCCGCAGTTTCGCATGCGTCTCGGTATCCATCATGGACCCGCCATCGTCGGCAGTTTTGGAGGTGCTGAAAGATCTGACTATACTGTCATAGGTTCTACTGTAAATCTTGCGTCGCGCATCCAATCGGCGGCTCTGCCTGATAGTATTTTTGTTTCAAGTATAATTCGAGACTATCTTGAGGATGAGCAGCTTGAAAATATGGGCTATTTTGAATTGAAAGGCGTGATGGGAAAGCAGCATCTATTTAGCATTCGATTGACTGCCAAAGATTTAGCAGCTTAGCCTTGAAATGCAGATCGGAGAAAACATGATGGGCCGCTTTAAAATTCTTTCTTTAGCCTTGCTCCTGCTAAACATCGGAGCCAACAAGCTATTTGGCTATACGATTGAATCCACCGAACTCGATGGCAACTTCATCGGCAAGAGCTTACTTTTTTATGAAGACAAGCTAGGCAGTCTTACTATTGACGATCTTTCTAAAATGCCTAATGAATCCTTTACTAAGGTAGATAAAAATGTTCCGAACTTCGGCTCGACTCCTTCCGTCTATTGGGCTCGCCTTGATTTGGATAGCGTATTAAAGTCAGATATTGAACTGATCATTGAATACTGCTACCCACTTGCCGACTACGTTGAATTTTATACGCGACAATTGGAAGGTTCCTGGGAACGACTGGATGCGGGAGATCGCAGGATTTCTAAAGTTATGGGATATCATCATCGCCTTCCGCTGAAGGCTATAATACTGTCTGACAAACCTCAAACCATATTCATTCGGGTTCAAAATGAAGGTTTTACCCAGTTTCCTGTGAAGTTGTGGTCAAGTGGAAAATTTCATGACAATCGTCTCATCGAAACAATGGTGCTATTTTCCATGCTGTTCGTTATGGGTGTCATGCTGGTCTATAACCTGCTCACATATATTATGAATCGTGACTCAGTGCTGGGAATCTACTTGGTATTTTTATTCTTTAATATCTTGACCCAGCTTGCACCGACGGGACTACTACGATTAGTTGAATACGGAGAATTATCTAGCTTACTGTCCAACAAAGGATATCTGTTCAACAATATGATTGTACTTAGTCTTAGCTGCCTTATAAGCATTCGATTTTTGGAAATCGGGACTGCAGAAGTGAAATCGCGCTATGTACTCTTCTCTTGCATTTTCATGGCGTTTCTGACTGCGATTGTTTCTATCTTTTCCTACAGCATCGGTGCAAAATTAGTGACGATCATCGGCTTTGTTGTTATGGCGACTATCCTGGTGCTTTCGGTGCAAAGAACCCTGCAGGGAAGTCGACCAGCTTTTTTCTTTACCATAGCTTGGACGGCTCCAGTTGTCGGTATAATGATTCAGCAGATGTATTATTGGAACATTATTGTTTCGAACCCCTATTTCAGTGTTGGTGGCTTGTTTGGCACCTCGTGCGAGGCAGTACTCATTTCCTTGGCGATTGGCGACAAAATCCGGAATAAAATTCAGACCGTTCTCGCCACAAATCAACGTATGAACATCGAATTGCTTGATAAAGACAAGGCTCGAACAGTCTTTTTCCAAAATACCTCTCATGAACTTCGAACCCCACTTAACGGCATGATTGGCTTCCTCGACTTGCTTATCAAGGGAAATTACGGGGCTTTGAGTGAAACTGTCAGCCAGCAGCTACAAAAAACTTTGCGCCTAGCTGAATCCTTAAAGAGCCAAGTGAACACCATTCTAGACTTGGCACGACTCAAGCGCGGGGAAGTTGGCCTTAGATGCTCCTTGATCTCTTTAACAGATCTGAAGAAGAGTCTTGATGACCTAGCCGAAGGTCTGAAAATAAAGCATCCGAATAGCCAGTTCACTTCAGAATTGATTATCGAGCACTCCACAGGGACCCTCATTCAAGATCATGAAAAGATCTTCGCCATCTGTAAGAATCTTTTAGGTAATGCCTTCAAGTTTTCCCGGATCGATGCGACAAACAGCATCAAACTCACTTTGAAGCGTTTAGATAAGGATCTCATCATCCAGGTTTCAGATAGTGGTGTTGGGATACCCGCTGACCAAAAGAATCGGATATTTGATGAATTTGCCCAAATTCAAAGCGACGCAAGGCGGATTTTTGAAGGGACAGGACTTGGCTTATCGATTGTCCGAGACTTTGTCAAGCTCATGGACGGCACGATCGAAGTTCACTCGGAGCTGGGAAGAGGCTCAATTTTTTCTATTCGGGTCCCTGAACAGCCTGCCGTAAATGCCGAAGTGACTTCTGATTTTGTAAAGTCGATCGCTGAGAGCAGCAAGTTGCCTTTGCCGACGACCCAGACACTTCAAATCAAACCTTCATTGCCTTCCGGTGAGGCTGCATCGTTATCGATACTGGTGGTCGATGATAACGAAATCAATTGTGAAGTTATCGAGCATATTTTAGCAAGCAAGGGCTATAGAGTTACCGTTTGTTTAAGTGGACGACGAGCCTTGGAACTTGCTCGTGCTGAGTCGTTCGATATCGTATTGCTCGACGTCATGATGCCGGAGATGTCTGGCGAAGACGTGCTGAAAGCCATGCGATCCGACATCGATTTGCGAGAAATTCCTGTCATCTTAATCACGGCACGAGCGAGTGACGAAGATCGAATTCACGGTTTGAATCTGGGTGCTGATGATTATATTTCAAAGCCGATTATTGCTGACGAGCTGCTGTTAAGAGTGGGCAATTTGCTGACCAGACTGAGCGAAACCAAGCAGACGACTCGACAGGAGTCAGACGAAAAAATGCGACAAGTGGCGGACATATTCGCCTATGTCAGTCACGAGATCAAAAACATCTATCAAGGTTTTGAGGACGATAGTATTGTGCAGATGGCGAAGGAATTTCAAGCCATCGCCAGTTTGATTTCTCTAACGGAACAGGACATTCAGCACATGGCCAAAGCTTTGGCTTCGCCCCAAAGCACTCGGTCCTTGCAAGAATCTCTGGATAAGTTGCCAACAGTTCCCAAGGATCAACCCATTCTCCGAGCTCTACGAACAGATCTGGCTTGCTTTGATATCCCGCCGGAGCATCTGCCTGGAATTTGGCAGCACATTACAAAGTTGCCAGAAAAAGAGCAAGATACTTTGCGGGTGTTGCTGCAGCTATCCATAAGGCATAAGCAAACATGGAGTTCATTGGTTCGCTCGCGCGATATCTTTTTTTCGGCTTTGGGATTTATTCGGGACGATTCGTCTGAGCATTGCCAGCTATGGGACGCCCTGGATCCTATCATCGTTCTCATGGCGGTACGTGCTCGCAAAGAAAATGTTCGATTTGAGGCTGATATTAAGAGAATTGCGGTTCTAGCCAGTAGCATGTCACTGCAACAGATTGCACTCAATCTCATTTCAAACGCCTTTGATGCTGTACAAAATCTTCCGGCAGAAGAAAAATATGTGCGGGTCTGGGTTGACGAGAGTGCCCACGGCCAAAGTGTTCAGTTGAAAGTTCTCAATGGTGGAGCTCGGATTGCTGACGAATTTGCTGCTCATCTGTTTAAACGGGGCTTTACCACCAAAGGCAGCCGAGGTCATGGCCTTGGACTCTATTTCAGTAAGAAGTTAGCCCAGCGAATTCATGGCAATCTCAAATTGGACGAAACAAATCAAAAGACCTGTTTTATAATGGAAATTGAACCTGCACATCAAACCTTAGCCGCTGATACCTCGAGAAAGATCGCCTGAATCCCCGACGATCTAGGACCAAATAGGAAATATGATTTTTTGTGAATTAATTTAGATAGTTAGATGGACATTTTGAGTTCCATAGTCATAGGTCTGATTTTCCACAAAATTCGGACTTAGTAGTTCCGATTCTTAAAGCATCCTGTGACTCTCTTAATTTAAACGACTTTTGACTTGGCTAAGACCGGGGTCCGCTGGATCGTGTGGAAGCCATCACATTGCATGTGGGAGAATCCACCAAACCAAATTGGAGCGTCTTAAGCCTTTGCAACGGCTCATGGTGAGAGGCGCAATCGTGACAAGGCAGCTCGCAAATACATCCTTGAGACTCAATCATGGATAGAACTCGAGGCCTGCCTAGAAGCACTTGTGAACGAAAAAAATCCAGTTTATTACTCCACAAGTCACCGATATATATAAATAAATAGCAATATTTTGACTCCAACCAAAAACCAATGATTTGACTCCTACGCCCGCTGACCGATGAGCATACGGAACCCTAAAGGAGTTTCGTTTGCCTATGGTGGCGACGCGGAAAAAAATGAATACCCACTCGGTCTTGGGGATCTTCCTCCTGCCGGGTCTTTGTTTGCTGTTCTTCGTCAAACTTCCTAAGTCCACCGCCCTCGGCGGCGAGACCAGTCCATGGGTTCGTCTGCATGATGACGAAGCTCGATCGCTTTCCTTACAACTTGAGCAGGAACTGCAGAGAAGGGTCCAAGAAGCTCGCACCTTTGCCGCTAATACCGTCTTGACGACCAACAACCCGCCGCGAATTACCAGCATTCTCAATGAATATCATCGGCTCTACTCTCAACTCGAGCTCGTGGCATTTATCGACCCCCAAGGTTCGCTGCTAGGAGTGAATGACTTCGATCGCAAGGGCCGGGCCACGATAAAGCCAGCCGTCCAAAATTTTGGGTGGCGAGATCAGACTTGGTTTCAAATCATGGTGAAGCAGGCGCAAGAGAAATCACCCAGCGCCGATCTCCTTGACACTTCCGTGGGACCAGATCCTCTTCTTCTTTCGGCATATGGTGAACAGAAAAATACTTTGGTGCTCAATTTGCCGGCCTGGAATCGACTCCATCAATTCATGGGCGTCCTCTCCGTCCGAGGCAACCTCCAATGGCTGCAGGACGTCGTCAAAGTCTATGAAAGTCGCTATGTCTACCAAACCATGGACAGCTATCTGTTACGAATAGTCCAAAAAAATCCTTCTTTCGAAATTTTAAGTCGTAGCAAAGGTCAAGGCGCAGGGGAGATTACATTTCAAAAAATTCTCTCGACTGATGTCTTAAAGTCGAAGGCGCCTTGGGAATTAAGCTCATCAATCAGTGTCAAGTCCCTCGCTGCAAATCGGGATCCAATCCCTCAAACATCTATGGAAACGCCCAAGTCAGAGCCGTCAATTGCAACAGCATCGGCGACCTTGAGTCTAAGGGCGCAAAAAGCTCCGACATCTTCAGAGGCACCAAGCAAGACAATAGCTAGAGATGAACAAAGTTGGTGGCCGTTCGCCATGGCCACGCTTGTCTTGAGCACAGCGATTGTCTTGTACTTTCTGCGCAAAAAAAAGCAGCTGCAGTCGAAATTCAGTGACAGCGTCACCCAATACAAAACTATCATTCGCAAGCGCAATCAGAGCTTGCAGGAGCAGACTACAAGCTTGAGCACCATCATGAATATGGTGGGTCGATGGAATCAGATTCTCCGCGAAAAGAGCCATCCTTTGCAGCTCTGGCGGGACGAAGCGACGCGAAATGATGAAATGGTCCAGGGTATGCAGCGCCGCTGCCAAGCAGAAGAAGTGAATTTGTCCGAGCTTAAGAAACTGAACTTACTCCTAGATCAATTCTATGCTACCGAGCAAAATTCTTCCCAAAGGGTCGCGCCTACCAACCCATCGAATGATGACGAGCTGCGAATCGTTTCAGATCTCATTGGGCAGATCGAACAAAAAACTAAAGTCATCCACGAAATCGTCTTTCAAACCAAACTTTTGTCCTTCAATGCATCGGTTGAAGCAGCCCGCGCTGGCGACTATGGCCGAGGCTTCAGCATCGTGGCCGAAGAGATCGGCAATCTAGCCCTCATGAGCGGCCAGGCAGCCAAGGACATTGCCAGTCTCTTGCAGGAATCATCGACCAAGGTCAAAGACAGTTCTAAGAATAGAACAAGGGCCGCAAAAGATCTGGCCAGCAAAGACCTCCCCTCCTTCCCAAAGGAGCAGATGGGCAAAGCGTTGCAGCAGATCGAAACAATCGCCAAGGCCTTTTCTGAGCAGCAGCAAAATCTAGAGCAGCTGAGTTCCTTCCATCACAAATCATTGGAACAGACTCGCATGGTCCACGAGTTCTTCGTCGATTTTCAGCAACAAAATCAGCAGTTGGAGAAGCTTGTCCTGCAGCATTTGGCAGTTGCGAAACGTCCCACCCTAACCCTTGACCATTCAAGTCTAAAAAAGTCACGAACCCATAAAGATATCAGCAAAGTCGAAGTGTCTCGAGGAGAGCTGAAAAGCTCGCATCCCGCTAAGAACGCGCAGAGGAAGGCAGGCTAAACGAATGAGTGTCATACATGTGAACTTTCGGGACAAAGACCACTATGCCCTCCTTAGGAAGGTGGAAGAGCAGCTTCAGCATTTCGGCTTTGACTCGTTCGCTCATGTCATACCCGATGATGCGATCGCCTGCGCTCTCGATGAAGTCAGGCAATTTACTGACCAAGGCGAGCGTAGAACAGCCCTTTTGAAGCTGGAAGATCACTTCCGCAAGCGTCGCAATGCTGAACTTCCAACACCCATTGGGACCGCACACTCCAAGCCAAAGAGCTAATCTCGGCACTTGACAGGTCTTCGTCAACACGCGCAAGATGAGCTTCGAATCAGCACGTGCAGGAGGCTTCATTATGACATTGTCCAGCTCGAGCTTTAGGCGCTACCTCGCTCTTTCCTTAGGATTTTTTGCCAGCTTGCCAGCGATGGCCCGTGATGCCCGCACGATTTCGGTCGTCGGTGAAGGCGAGGCCTGGATCACTCCCGACCAGGTGGAACTGACGGTTGGGATTGATGTAAGCGAAGCAAAAGTGGAATTGAGTAAAAGTAAAAGCGACGAAGCAATGCGAAAAATTCTCGCTGTAGCCAAGCAGTTCAAGATTGAACCGCGCGACATCCAATCCGACTATATTCGGGTGCAGCCGATTCAAGAGGAGAGTTTCCCAAGAGGTGCGGCAAGTAATCGAACCACAGTTTATAACACTCGACGCGATGTGCGTATATTGCTGCGCGATATCACGGCCTATGAAAATCTCATCACGGGAATTTTCAACAGCGGCGCTAACAATCTGCATAGTGTCAATTTTCGAAGTTCGGCGGCGGATAAGTTGGAAGCTGATGCTCGGCTGGCAGCCTTGAAGAATGCCAAGAGCAAAGCGGAAGCTATTGCCCAGCAGGTCGGATTGAAATTGGGCCGCCCTCTGAGTGTCAACGAGGGCGGTCGAGAGCCCGGCCCTGCACCAATGATGACCATGGCGCTCAAAGAGGCCTATTCAGGCACCAGCTCCTCGCCCACACTGGCGCCTGGCGAGATTCGCGTTCGCCAGGTGCTGAGCGTTGTGTACGAAGCTGAATAGACTAGCAACAGGAGTTTGCATGAAGCGCGAATCGCCAGCCGCTGAGCGTAACAGATCCCCGATCTTTGAGATTTTGAATCCTCTCATGCAGCCGGGAGTTCGAGTCCTGGAAATAGCGAGCGGAACCGGTCAACATGCCGATCACATCTGTCGGCAGCGAACTGATATCATATGGCAAGCTTCAGATCCTGACGAAGAGAGTGCCCAAAGTATCCAAAGCTATCAAGAAGATTGCGGAAACTCAGCATTTCGTAGTCCCTTGCGTTGGTCCGTATTGGATCCTCTACCGCTGGCTCTCAAGACATCTTTTGATATCGTGGTGAACATCAACATGATTCACATTGCACCCTGGGAAGTCTGTCTAGCCCTCTTGGACCACACTAAAACCTGGCTTTCTCCCGGGGGAACCTTGTTCTTTTACGGTCCGTTTTTTGTCAAAGACCAGCCCACAGCAGAGTCAAATTTGGCTTTTCACCAGTCTTTACGAGAAAGAAATCCAGAATGGGGTTTGCGAGATTTGGATCTCGTCATCGAAGAGGCTCGCAGTAGAAACCTACGCTGGCAAAAGACTGTTGGCATGCCTGCCAACAATCTATCGATTGTATTTCAAAAACTATCCTAGGGATTGGAGAGAAAGTTTTTGGCTGCAGAGACATTGAAACATATGGGCTAGCGATCTTCTCCTATCGGACTGGTCGATAGTGCTAGCCTCTCAGCTGGCTCTGGGGAACTTCTGCCGACTTCCTAACAAAGTAGAAACAAAGTTTGCCAAAACCATACGCATCTGTCGGATTACATGGTTTTCCTAGTGCCGATTCATTCGATAACTCCCCATCGGTATCCGAGAAGAAAAGTCAGTCCTACATTCTGCGTTGATCGCGCCTCACTTCATGGCTCACAAAAATCGTCGACTCTGGCTGAATCGTATAATTTCTCTTGATTGCGACAGTCAACGAGCAGATAAAATGCACAATACTTGCAGGCCTCGATCGACGTTCTTTTTCAACAATCTTGATGATTATAATCACGCATCATGCGGCTCGGCCGCCAGGAGACATCGTATGCAGAGTATTCCTAAGTTTATGTGGTGGCTTTTGTGGCTTTTGATTGGCTCGAATCTACAGGCTCAATCCCCCTCGGATCTCGCGACCATTGGCCAAGGAACACATCTCTATCTGCGTTGCAATTCTACCGAATGGGGCGTGACAGAACAGAATCGGCTGAAGCCAGCTTCACCCAATTTTTTGCGCGAATTGAGCTTTGAAGTCAAAGAAAGTTGGATGCTCGACTCTGGTGATGATTGTGTCATTACCGAAACACCCAAGCTGAATGCTTGGGGCGACTGGCAAAAGGACTATGGGGCACGGAGCTACTCCATGAAGGCACCTGACAGTTCGCGTCTTCGCCTCCCGCAAGCAACGGATGAGACGATGAACTTTAAAATGCGTTTTCCTGCATTGGGACGCTACCGTCTGACACTTAATACAAGGGATGGATACTTTTCCATCAAGAAGGATGCACCGACTGTCGCTGGAGATGTCGATTGGACTTTACCGGGCAACATGACGAGCGACAAATTTGGGCACTTTTTCCTTTACGGCTACTCTCCACAGAATAGTCTCTCAATGGTCAACCCCAGAACAGGCCTTCCGATCTGGACCTACAATTCTGCAAGCTATCTTTCGTTTTCCAATGCCTGTTCCACTGTGGATCGAGCCTTCATGACTTTAAGCGACCGAGTTATTGCTTTATCGCTCAAAACAGGCAAAGAGCTTTGGAGCAACGATTTGGCAGGAGCGCTCAAAGATAATTATGCATACCTGAATTGCTCCACCAATTCTCAAGAGCTGCTGCTCACCTACGGATCGGATCAGACGAAGGTGGCAAGCCTCAATCGAACAACCGGCCAAGTGAATTGGAACTGGCAGGCTGGAGCCTACGCAGGAATATTAGGTACAGATGCTAAGAACGTCTATATCAGGTCCTATAAAGACAGCAACTCCACCGTGCTGGCACTTGGCAAGGGCAGTGGAATCGAACTATGGCGGTCAACACAAAATGCGGGCTACACCAACATCGCTGAAGATGGCAATCTTTACCGTATCAATAGCCAGTCCGTGGGACGTATTGATCCTGAGACAGGTAAGGATCTTTGGACCTACAGTGGCCGTACCGATGACTATGTTTGGCTCTCCTTTGAGCACAACCGCCTCTATCTCCACGAACAGAATCGCCTCCATTCCCTGGACAAAAAAACGGGCCAATTCCTTTGGACCTATGATTTTAGTAGTTTCGCTAGCCAATATCCCTACGCGCAAATTTTGCAAGCAGATGTGATTTTGATCCGAATCAATAATTATTCAGAAGACTGGAGCAAGCAAATCGGGTTGAGTGGAGCCACTGGCCGGCAAATCTGGGAAAGCGAATCGAAAAATACCAATGGCTACCTAGCAGAGGATAATCAGGGAGGCACTTGGCTCATTGACGGTAAAACCATCGCGTCATTGGATCCTATGAATGGAAACAGGCTATGGAGTTTTAATTTGGCCTCAGACAAACCCTGGGAAAATTTGATGGGAGTGATCGAACGAGATGGTTCGAATCTCTATGTTTCCTATGGCCTCACGGGCAGCAAGTATCCTCCTATGGGAGTTCTCGCCCTTGATGTAGGAACGGGTCGATTGAATTGGCAATCCTGGCTGGATTCAACGGCTTATATTGTCGGAGCAGACAATGGTCATTTGGTCATGAACGCGGGATACTACGGATCTGTAAAGGCATTGAAGAAATAGACACGATTCTGAATCGACCCTAGCAACCGCTGTCCACTCTGTGGAAAGCGGTTCGTTATATTCAGGGTGTGATTTTGAGTGCTTCGCCTTTAAAACTGTCCAACTCTGAAACTTCGATACTTTCCAAACGATCGAAGTAGCGCTGTTCCAAGCGAAGTTCCGAAGGAGGAAGCGCTATAAAGGTCGGACATTGGTTGGCCCGATTGTCGACCAACTGCACTCGAATGAGAGCACCATCTTGAGCTCTCTCATCAATGGAAGCTTCATAGGTGACGATTTGGCAATCATCAATATTTTTGACAGCATTTTCCAGAATCCAGGTTCTCGCCTGCGGTAGAGCCTGAGTGCAGGACAGTCCTTTCTGACAGTCGGGCATGGACGGCTGCAGATTCAAACGAATGGAGTAAGCTGCTCGATCAAACTGCACTTGGCCATAGGCATAGCGTTCGCTCTGGCTGCTGACAACATCTGCTTCGAGGAACCCATGAACCTCTGGAACAGTCGAAGCTGCAAGCTTGTGCGCTGCAAATCCCAGACATAGTGCCAAACCGAATTTTAAAGCTTGCATGGATTTACTCCCAACAGGTGTCTTTTTCTTGAGTTGTGGTTATACCTAAGCCTACAGCGAATCCAAAGACCTGGCCGACCAGTTAACGCAAAACAAAGACTTCACTTTTTTTGAAGGTGGACCGTACCCACAATCTGGGAATTTTACCTAGTCGCATTGCATAGGAAAGGCAAGTTTCTCGATCCTGTGTTCCGCTGCGACAGTGCTTTTTGGGAAAAAACCAAGAAATTGCTGCTTAACTCTCGGCAAAATATGCCGATGAACCAACCAAAGCCAGAATGCGAGGGGATTTCTATGCGAACGTCACTCCCAATGAAACATTGCAAATTGCTCATATTTGTCGGTTTGATTACCTTCAGCACGAGCTGCGGAACCGGCCATCAATTTCGTCAGCCAGCCGTCCCAACAGAAAATACACCGATCGCTCAGGAGTCCGCTGATAGCACCCTGGGTGGTAGCAACGCACCTGTCACCGACACGACCACAACAATCACTCCCCCGCCGCTGCCTACGCCAGCGCCCAAGGAAACACCAACTCCTCCCAAGGATCCAGTTCCCGTGGCCTGCAGTACGCTTTACCAGATTCCCGGAACAGCCAATCCTTTTCTAGCCGGCATGCCCGATGGAACGGAAATCCAATACCCATCGTCTGTCGATCGTGCTCCTGTGAATGCGCCCATCCTGGTGACTCCCACCGATAGACAGTGCTTCGAAGCCGGACGCATGCTCTTTTTCCGTGTAGAAGGCAAAATCGCTCATGGTGCTATGTCGGATCAAGAATCCGATGCGGACGGTATCGCTACCGCTCCGGGTGCCCATACCCTTGGCAATCTCAATGGTCTAGCGAGCCTGAAAGCTCCCATCAATAGTTTGATAGGTGTTTTTCTCAGCGAGGCACCTAATGGTCGCACCGTGGCTCCACCTTCGCTTGATTTTAGCGAGCCTCTCAATCGAAACTTTAAGTCTCTTTCCCCTCGCCTTGGGCAACTCTTTTTTATCGGCGACGGCAAAGATGCCATGGGCTCTCTGCAAGGATTTGTGGTCCCAAGCGGTACAACTAGGCTCTACCTAGCGATCATGGACGAGTATGAATGGAATAATAATCTCGGCAAGCTCTCGGGCGGGATTCTTTGGGTGAAACCCTAACGACTCAGGGAATAAGCGAGTTCAGCCCCAAACTGAATCCCCAGTCGGGGCTGTTGTAAAGCCAAAAAATATTTTCAATGACAGCTAGCTCCAAACTCAGCTGCTCCCAATGATAGCGATAGCCCAACTGCCATTCATAGGAATTGCGGCTGAGCTGTCCAAGATCACGAAACACAGGCTGATTATTCATGAACTGCCAGACGACTTGTTGATTTTCTGGCAAATGATAGACCGTGCCTAAAGCCCATCCTCGATTGACGGCTCGGGTGCCCACCAGTACTTTTCGACTCTGATCGAAGTTCAGCTGCCGTGCGTTACCAAAAAAAGTCCAGGCTTGCCATGAGTAGCGAGCACTGAGGATCTGTCCATAGTCGATAGATCCTGATGAATAGGGTGAAAATTCAGCCATTTCATACGCAGCGAGGAGGCTAACACTGACGTCCCAACTCCAGTCAACGGCACTCAAGAGACCATAACTGAGATTGGCCACAGCTTGCTCGCTGAAGCTCCTATCCAAATTTTTACGACTGTATTCCAGACCATAATCAGGTATCGCAAAACGCGTATGATGCTTGCCTGTCTCCAACCGACCATCCTGGCCCATTCGAAACAGATCGTGAAAGCTGATGGCCGTTTGATCAGTATCGGCTTCCGCAAAACGACGACTGGAAAAGCCAAGACCCAATTGCACACGGTGCCCCAGACCAAGCGTGACATGACTTTGGTCATCGACGATTTCGCCGTCAACGACAAAGCGCTTGTCGCGGGCCCAGAGATTCGCATAGGTACGTGAAACATCAAAGCGTAAGACGCCTGCTTCGAGAATCCGAGGATTTTGAAGGGGCGGATTCAATCGAAAGAGTTGACCCAAAGATTCGGAGCGCGTGAGCAGCGGCGCATCGCCAAGTTCAGACCCTAACAGGGAATGAGAAGGAATGAGCATGACCAGGAGCAAAAAGAGCAAACGGCCCATAGTTCCTGGTCACTCCGTGTATGGCAAGCCTATCGGAATCCAAAGCGCCTAAGAAGCGTTAGCAAACATTTTTTTCATCAGATGTGGCAATCGCCGACCCATACCAATGACTTCGCGTAGATTGGGCTTGGCCACCTTGAGCAGGACAGGACCAGCCGCCCTTGCAAACGAAACCTCTGGATCAATCCCGCGCGCCAGTCCTTCAATGGTGAGGAGGCTTTTGGCCATCATCAACAGACCATCGGGCACCGGAATACCGAGATTTTCTGATCCACGCAAGGCAGCTTCCAAAAGTTCTTCCATCGAAGCCTGGGTGCCTGCTACCTTATGTTCCTGGATAAGACTGGAAACTTTACGAAGTTCCGATTCGACTTCGGTCCGACTGAGTTCCACTTCATGCTCTTCAGCGATGCTCACTAAGACATCAACCAGTCTCTGCATGTCGGCCATCAAAAGTGCTTTCAGAATGCCAGAGATATGACGTCGATCGATATCGCGCAATTCGCCGGTCAAACCCCAATCGAAAAGACCCACACAGCCGTCTTCTAATAGGATCAAGTTACCGGCATGAGGATCGGCATGAAAGAGGCCAATTTCAAAGACTTGAACTAGCAGTTCCTGGAGCAAGCGACGAGCTAATTTCTTCCGCTGTTCAGCATTGATGGCAACTCGCCCCTCGACCACATCGACCAAGGACGAACCACGAAAACGTTCGATGACCAAAACGGAAGCTGTGCAGAAGCGATCATAGGGTTTCGGCAAGCGCAAAACTTGCTGCTTTTTAGCGTCCAAGCGTTCTTGCATGCGGTCGAGGTTTTTCTTTTCCAAATCAAGCTGAACCTCCTTGCGCATGCCTCGAATCACATCCTGCAATTCGCGAATGCTTTTGGACCCCATGGAGGTGAGTTTGAATGGTTTTGTTAAAGTGACAATTTGCTCAAGAGCTTTCAGTGTCTCGTCCAATCGACGACGGGATTCTGGTTTGATCACTTTGATCACCCATTCCCGGCCCTCTTCATCAACTGCCGCATGCACTTGGGCCATCGATGCAACACCCAAAGGATAAGGCTCAATCACAAATTCTTGATGCCAATCTGGGATTTCGGCATCCAGGATGGCTTCGACTTCACTGAATGCAATGGCCGGCCAAGCTCCATAGAGACGATTGAGATCGAGCTTTTGAGCCCACTTCTGCCCCTGTTCATCTAGGCGGCTCAGGGCAATCTGACCTAGCTTACCGTAGACGGGACCAAGCGCATCGACACAAGCCAGGGCCACGTCGCCAACGACTTCCAGAATTCTCTTCTCGGTCCAAATGGGGTCCAAGCCAGGCTCTTTCCAAAAAGCTCGTGACACCCGCAGGGGCAAAGCCACCCCGCCAGACCACAGTAACTCTCTGTAAATACATATGATTTCGCGCACCAGGGCCAAATGATCCGAGGCAGCCGCCGCTAAGAGGGATCTCGAGACCTTAGACGACTTTTCAGAAGAAGCACTCACGAAACACCTCATATCTAAGCCAGCCCGCGACGCCGGCCAGCACGGACCCTACAGCGAAAACTAGCTGTTTTCACATAATCGTTTTCAAGAATATAATAGCACATACGCCCCGGGCGTCGTCATGGGTGCAAAATTTCCCAGATGACGGTCTCCGCTGCTCAAAGGAAGGGAATCCATCTGATGGCATTACGCACCAAACCTGAAATCGTCAATAACTGGCTGCCACGCTACACCGGAACAGCTCTTGAGGATTTTGGTAAGTATATCCTGCTGACCAATTTTTCGGATTATGTGCGGCGATTCTCAGCCAAATTCAACCAACCGATCAAAGGCTTGGATCGACCGATGCAAACCTGCTCGGATGGCAAAAATTTGACGATGATCAATTTCGGAATCGGCTCTGCCAACGCAGCAACGGTCATGGACTTGCTCAGCGCCATCAAAC
Source organism: Oligoflexus sp. (assembly GCA_041736645.1). Classification (GTDB taxonomy): domain Bacteria; phylum Bdellovibrionota_B; class Oligoflexia; order Oligoflexales; family Oligoflexaceae; genus Oligoflexus. The sequence goes on from JBGSTF010000202.1 coordinate 24,637, forward strand.
CAAAAGGCGTGCTCTTTCTGGGAAAATGTGGGGGCTTGAAGCATACCACAGAAATAGGTCATTTTATTTTGCCCATAGCAGCTATTCGCGGTGAAGGGACATCAGACGACTACCTTCCTAAAGAGATTCCGGCCATGCCATCCTTCAAATTGCACAAATTTGTTTCGGAAAAAATTGCCGAAGCGGGTATGGATTATAGAACAGGGGTCGTCTACACGACCAACAGAAGAGTGTGGGAACACGACGACGAATTCAAACAACGCTTGAAGGATCTGAGAGCCATCGCCATCGACATGGAGACCGCGACGGTGTTCGCCTGCGGTATCGCCAACGACATTTCGCGAGGGGCTCTGCTGTTGGTTTCGGATGTTCCTATGACCCCGGAAGGCGTCAAGACCGAGGAAAGTGATAAAAAGGTCAGCGGACAATTTGTTGACCTTCACATCGAGATTGGCATAAAAGCAATGACCGATATTGAAGAAAAAGGCGAGAAGATCAAACACTTCCGCTACTGATTGCAGTCAGGGGATCGGACAAAGTTGGCAGGTCACAAGACCCTTGCGACCCCTGTTCGATGGCTTGGAAGTCAGGGACGACAAGCAGAAGGTTTATCATAACGCTGAGATGCCCGAATAAGGTCACATTATGCCGAAAGTCTTGAGTCTTCTGACTTTGCTTGGCGCACTCGCAGGGTCTGGGCAAGCGGCTGAAAAACGCTTGCTCTTGGAAAAAGTGGAGGTCACAGGCAGCAGCCGACTTCCCTCTGCATTTTTGGAGCGTGAGCTTCATCTTGTGCCAGGCAGCAGTCCTTCTGAACAAGAGCTCGGCGATGATCGCAATCGTCTACTTGCCACAGGACTCTTTCAATCCGTTCAATTCTTTCTACAAAAAGGCCAAACTCCCGGCCAAGCCGTTCTGAGAATCGAACTCATGGACGATCCCGGAGTGTTTGGCAGCTGGGCCTGGGGAGGGGCATTGAACCTCACTCAGGATCAAAATGCATCGGAAAATATCGGCGGAGAATTCAATCCCCTCAGTGCCCGCATGCAACTTATCAGTCGCAATCTCTTCAACTCTCTGCATCGCGCTTCGAGCGCCGTCGACTACGATGGCCAAGGTATTCTCCGCGGTTTCCACGTTGCCTATGGTTTTCCACGATTTTCTGAAGAAAGCGTGCAATTTGATGCTCGTATGGAAGCCGCTGATGCCCAAGCTAGATACTTGGATGTGCTCGGTTTCGGCAGTCGAGGTCAAGCTTACTGGACTTTCGATCAAAATCAGCAAACGAGCATTCAATACGGACTCGCCATTTATGTCAACAATCGTGGATCACGATATGCCCTTGCCGGATTCCCAAGAGCCCTCACTGGCCCCAAAATTGGTATTCATAGTGAGAACCGCCTGCTCGGTTTTCGAACCAGTGAAGGCTATTCCTATTCAGCTTCAACAATCCTGACAACCCGGGGTCTGAACAATATGGGATATGAAGTGGAGGGCGCATGGACGGAGAGTCTTTGGGGGCGTTCTCTCCTCACAGCCCAGGTTCAAGGTCTTACGGTCGGCTGGGAGAGCCTGAGCTATCGAGCGTCATTGCGCTGGGAACAGGCCCTGCCCATTTTGGATGCAGCGGCTGATCCTGAAATTTATCTGCAGTATACAGCCGGGGGAGATCGCTTTAAGGATCTGCACTACAACGGTCGGGAGGCACGATTGGGACTTCGCTTTCACAGCGCTGGTCTTATCGCTGATATTGCTCTCTCCTTTCGAAGTTTTCCTGAAAAATTGCGGGAAACTTTAGATCAGGAGCTTACCCAATGAGCCAATACTTGCTGCTCTGGCTGCTCTTGTTTTTTTCAGCTGAGGCTTGCGCAGAACTGAAAGCCCAATGGAACCAAGGCAAGGCTGGTATCAGTCTGCGCATCAACCTCTCCGAAACTCTCACAGAGCAGCAGAAAAAATTGTTATATTCAGGTTTTCCTACTTTTAGTCATCTCGAAGTCCGTTGGCTCGATGGCGATATTCGCCGATCTCTGGTGTTCATTTCAGAATGTACTGTGAAGTATGATCTTTGGGAAGAAAAGTTTCAACTCCTCCATTTTTTGGAACTTCGTAAAGAAAGCTCTTTGCAAAGCTTTCAGCAGTATCAAGACCTGTGTCTGCTCGCTGATATTCGCAGCCAAAGCAACTTGATTCACCTCGCAAGGCAAGGCGCGCGACTGGAAGTTCGTCTGGACATTTCCCAGGTATCGACAGAATTTGCTCAAGACGTAAGGAGCTGGCTCATCCAACAACAGTCTGGAGTGATGCGCGGACTGTTTTCTCACATGTTAGGTGATTTGAAACTCAGCGAAAGTGTTGCGACCGAAGTTTTAGCCCCACCTTTGGCCCAAGATCAGGAAAAACGCTTGGAACGGACCGATGCTAAAGGGGCTAACCATGGGTGATTCAAAGTCGCTCAGCATCGCTTGGTACCAGACCACAGTTTTTCGCGCTGTTTGTTTCGCCATACTGATTGTCCTCGGCGGCTATATCGGTGGATTAGCGAGCATCAGGCAAGCCCTGCATAGTCTCGCTGAAATGGCCTACGATGATGAACTGGACAAGGCCTTGGGCGACTATATGGATTCGCTCAAGGAACTTGATACATCGAAGCGACAAACCCTCCTACTCGAAATGAAATCTATTGTTGATGAAGAGCCGTTACGCAACTTTTCTAAAGAGCGCATCCGCGATCTTCTGATGAAAGCCGATATCAATAGCCTCGCACCGATTGAACAGTTGAAGATCACGCCACTCAAAGAAAAAATCCACGGTCCAGACCTTGCCTGGCTGACTCGAACTGAACTTCGGGTTGGACGTTATATCGTCTCAGTTCCCGTCAGTGAAGTTCGCCAAAGATTTGAATTGGTCCAGCAGGTCAAGCAGCGCTATGAATTAATTGAAGCCACCTGGGATGAAGAAATCGCACCGAGTCTATTGTTGACCAATGGACTTATTTTGATCGGCACCTTCGCCTTGATTGCTATGGTCCTCGTCCTGCTCGTCAGGCGTTACATTCGCAATGTCCAGGAGGTTTTGCGAGGCTTTCGTCGCTGGTCCGAGCGCGAACCGAGTTTTCGACTTTCGACCGACCTATCTGGAGAAATGGCGGTCATTGCCAGACAGTTCAACGCCATGGCAGATGAGGTGGAACTGAATCGACGCAAGACTCTGTATCTCGAAAAATTGGCGTCGTGGCAAACCATGGCAAAAAAATTAGCCCATGAGATCAAGAATCCTCTGACCCCGATTCAAATGATGGTCAATCAGTTGCAAAGAAAATATAAAGGTGAAGATCCAGTCTTCCAGCAGCTCCTGGACGATGCAACGACGATCATCCATGAAGAAGTCAATGCCTTACGCCGCATGGTCGATCATTTCTCGCAATTCGCTCGCCTCCCGGATCCCAAGTGGGAGGAGTCCGATCTGCTGATCCTATGCCAACAACTTGTCGAACTCGAAAAAGCAGCCTTTCCAGAGCATCAGTTGCAACTTGAAACAAGTCTTGCCTCGGCTCCGATCCTGATGGATAGTCAACTGATGAGACAAGTCATCATGAACCTCATCAAGAATGCTGCTGAAGCCAGCACGGGCCGGGCGGCAAAGATTGTGGTTTTACTAGAAGCGAGTACGAAAACTTATGCAGTGAGTGTCATTGACGATGGTCCGGGAATCAGCGCAGAGGATCTGGGTCGAATCTTTGAAGCTTACTATACCACCAAACACACAGGCCCCAACCCAGGCATGGGCTTGGGGCTGGCCATTTGCAATAAAATTGTCATGGATCACCAAGGTGAACTGACGGTTACCAGTCGACCCGGGCAAACGGTCTTTCGCATCCAACTGCCGAGTCAACACAAAAGCGAGGTTGTCCCATCATGAGCGAAGCAGCTACCAGCAAGGATATCATTCGAAACAAAAAGATTCTGGTGGTCGACGATCATCGCAACATCCGCCTAGCACTCCGACTGGCTCTGACCGAGGAAGGAGCTCAAATTGTCGAAGCCGAAACCTACGCCCAGGCATTGATTCAGGTAGGAAAAGTCAGTCCTCAATCACCACCACCCTTCGATGCTATTTTGCTCGATATCAGGCTGCCTGATGGCAGTGGTCTCGATTTTCTTAAACTTCTGAGTCATCACGGGCATGGCTCGCGGGTGATCATGATTTCTGGCGAAGGCACGGTTAAAGAAGCCTATCTAGCGACTCAGATGGGGGCCTTTGATTTCATCGAGAAGCCCTTCACTCCTGAAAGAATTCTCGTCAGTCTGAGCCGATGCTTGGACTTTCACAAAATTCAATTGGCCCATCAGAAGCTAACCCAGGAAGTTTTGCGCGGCCAGGAGATATTGGGATCCTGCGATCCCATTCTTCAGCTGCGCAAGGTTATCAGTAAAGTTTCTGCCACCAATAGTCGCGTGTTGATTCTGGGCGAAAGTGGGACCGGAAAAGAACTGATCGCCAAGAGTTTGCATCGCCAGGGTGATCGTCATGACCAGGCCTTGGTCAAAGTCAACTGCGCGGCCATACCCGCTAACCTCGTTGAAAGCGAACTTTTTGGGCATGAAAAGGGCGCTTTTACCGGGGCCATTCGCACCAAAAAAGGCCTGTTTGAACAGGCTGACGGTGGCACCCTCTTTCTGGATGAAATCGGCGAACTGGACCTCAACGTTCAGGCTAAACTTTTGAGAGTGCTGCAAAGTGGAGAGATCAGTCGAGTCGGTGGTGAAAAAGTTCTGCAAGTCGATGTGCGATTGATTGCCGCCACTCATCGCGATTTGGAAGGCATGATCGAAACCGGTCAATTTCGTGAAGATTTGTACTATCGACTCAATGTCGTAACTTTGCGTTCACCGCCGCTGCGGGAACGTGGTGAAGATATCAAACTGCTGGCTCAACATTTTCTTGAAGCCGCCTGTGAAGAGCATTCGATTGGTTCTCGCGTGCTCGGCCCCAAAGCCCTCGATCAGATCGTTGCCTACCACTGGCCTGGCAATATTCGCGAGCTAAAAAATATTCTGGAACGAGTCGTGATCCTCAGTGAAAGCGAAGAAATCGAGGACATTCCCGATCTTGCGGCTCGACTGCGAGGGGCAAAAAGCAAGCAGGAGGGCAGCGCTAGCAGCCCGGCGCCCCTTGCAAAAGTGGCGGAATCAGCGGAAACTTTGGCCGAAGAAGCCAACGCCCTCAACAAAGAAAGCTTTAGCTTTGAAACGGCTATCGTTCCATGGGAAGAGCTGCACCAAAGTTTAGGTCGTAGTTATATTCGTTATATTCTGGGACGTTCCAAGGGCAACGTGAGCGAAGCCGCCCGCGTTCTGTGTCTCGAACGAGCCTATCTGCACCGCTTGATGAAGAAATATGGCATCCAGAGAGATGTCATTGTGAGTGACTAGCTTGTTAAATTGACAGTGTTTTGGGTATGCTGCTTGTGTTTCATCCCCAAATTACGTAAAGCTTGAAATTATTTTGTTCGATTTATGAGGTTAATCAGTAATGGCAGAACTTATCCCAACCTTCGCTTCGATCGCTGCCCTCATCTTCCTGGCTCTCTTCCTCTATGGCCGGAATCGTTTAGCACAAAGCCAAGCTTTGCTTGCTGATGTATCCAGCCGCCTGGAAGCTTTGAGCAAGCAAAACAAGCAGCTCGACCACCAGCAGCGCAATGCTCAGGAAAACGCCGACAAATACCGGCAACAGTCCACTCAACTGGACAAGCAACTGGAAGACGTAAAACAAAAGCTTTCCGAGCGCACGGTGGAATGGACCAAACTGAAATCGGAACGCGAAGAGGTCCAAAACCGATCTCTGCTGCAGCGCGAACATCTGCAGGAGCAGGTTCAAGTTCTAACTGAACAACTTGCCGAAGCCGTTCGCGAGAAAAAGTTGGCTCATGACGAGATCGTCAAACTGCAAAAAGATGGCGATGAGAAATCTCGCCAGCAGCTCGAGATCATTCGGACCCAACTGCGCGAAACGCAGGGTCAGGTGCAGCAAGCAAAACGAGAGAAGCAGCAGCTGGAAGCCCAATTGATCCGAGCGAAAGAGGAAAATCCCAAAGTTAAGCCGGAAGACCTCCAGCGCTACAAGCAAAAAGTGGCTCGCCTTGAGCAGCTCTATAACAGCATGCGCGGACTTCGAGAGTTGGCCGAAGAACGCAACAAGAACTGGGAAACGGCGCTTCGCTACTTCGCTGGACATGTGTTGCAAAAACCTTTGGACACTGAACTCCAGAATCAAAGTATTGGCCGCCTCGTCGGCGAGGCCTTGGAAAAGATCGGAGCCACTCTGGTGATCGAAACCAAAGCCGAAGCTGCCGCTGCTGAAGCTGCAGCTGTTGCCGCTGCTGCGAGTGATCATGTCGCAGCTGCGCCAGCTGCACGAATTGAAACTCGAGTCCCAGAAACACTCAGCCAACCATGAGTGTTTGGCGTAATAGCTTTGACGAGATCGAATATCCTGCTGACGCTTGGGACCTCTTGAGTCCCAAGCTCAGCGAGTTTCGTCAGGAGCGTATGCGGCATGTCGCGTCGCAGCGAACTCGTCATATTCGGCTTGTCCTCCAGGACGTCTACGACCCGCACAATGTCGGCGCTTGCTTCCGTTCCGCGGAAGCTTTCGGCGTCCTCGCCTGTGACCAAATCAATCTCTATCAAAAATTTGGTAAGGTCTCGACGGTTGGTAGGGGCGCCGACCAATGGCTGGAAGTGCGACGTTTTACCGATTTACAGCTCTATGCTGAGGGTATCAAGGCCAAAGGCTTCAAATTGGCTGCTGCCTATCCTTCAGCAACGGCCATGAATCTAGAAGACTTGCCGCTCGATCAGCCTGTAGCCGTAGTCTTTGGCAATGAACGCGAAGGTCTGCACAAGGCTTGGCACGAACACATCGATTATGGTTTTACCATCCCCATGTATGGCATGGTGGAAAGCTTCAATATCTCGGTCTCCGTCGCTCTCTCCTTGCATAGCCTGATCATACGCAGCCGTAAGGAGCTTCCACTTGATCGCCTCCTACTCGATGCTGATGGGCAAAAACGTCTGCTCAACCAATGGATCTGTCGGCACAGCCATAATCTCGAGCAGGAATTGACTCGCTTGCGCCATCAAAGCTAAAACTAAAGCCGTTCTTTCGCTGGATCAAGATCAGACCTTTTGGTAAACCTTGTGAAGACAAGTCAAAAGAGGATCACGCGCGAAAGGAACCATGCTTTGAGACGCTGCCTCGCTTTCTTCTTCGTACTTCCTGCATTTTGTCTTACGGCTTGTATCACGCCGCAGTCGGCTCAATATGGAGTCCAGGCTGAGCAACTGGCACGCATTCCTGCCCGAATTGCCGTTTTGCCTTGTCGCGCTTGGCCCCAAGGTGCCTTGTTCGTTGGGCAGAAACCTCTCGTTCCTTCGCCTGAAGACATGAACGCGCTTTGCCAAAAGTACGACAAATATATACTGGAAGGCTTTGACGGACAGCCATACATGAGAGGACTGAGTCCGAAAGTTGTGATGAAACTCTTGGAACAGAGCAAGCAGCCCGATCTTCTCAGCCAGCTTGACGAACTTTGGTTTCGCCCTGGTCAGGCTTGCCAGAAATGCCAACACCCCGCAAGCTACTACAGCGAAGTCATAGCACCACGAACCGACTGGCGCTCATGGCTGACCAATCTCAGCCGCAGTGCCTCGCAATCCGACGCGATCCTATTACCACTGGTCGTCGAGGCCAGTGCTGGTGAAATAGACGATCGTGGATTGGTGTTCTTCTATCGAAAAGCCCAGCTTGCTCTCTTGCTCATCGACACCAATAACGGCGAGCTGATATGGATCGGTGGTCGACAAGGAGAAACGCGCTTGCCTAAGCCATCCAATAGCTTGCCGGACGTAGCAGAACTTTATCAAAGTCTGTTTATTCCCGACCTTTGGCTCGAATTTCCTGGTCGTCAGACCAATTGACATAAGTTACCGGCAGATTTTTAACCGTTTTTTGAGGATGAGGGACATGCTCGATACACCACACACTAAGAAGCAGCTGGCATTCGATCGCCTTCAGTCGCTGCGGACCGAAGCCGCTCTGGGGGGCGGCGAAGATAAAGCGCAGGCCCAGCATAAAAAAGGCAAAATGACTGCTCGAGAGCGTGTGCTCCAGTTTCTCGATGCAGGAACTTTCATCGAGCTTGATGCTTTCGTGACCCATGATTGCCAGGATTTTGGGATGGAACAGAAACGCATCCTGGGCGATGGGGTGATCACAGGTTACGGTTCCGTAGAAGGGCGTTTAGTTTATATCTTTTCGCAGGATTTTACCGTTTTTGGTGGCAGTTTGAGCGCAGCCTTTGCCAAGAAAATCTGTAAAGTTATGGATATGGCCATGCGCAATGGTGCTCCTGTGATTGGTCTTAATGACTCTGGGGGCGCGCGGATTCAGGAAGGCGTTGCCAGTTTAGGCGGATACGCCGATATTTTTTATCGCAACGTGCAGTCATCCGGCGTCGTTCCACAGCTTTCACTGATCATGGGTCCTTGTGCTGGCGGCGCTGTATACTCTCCTGCCATGACGGATTTTACGCTCATGGTCGATAATACCAGCCATATGTTCATCACAGGTCCTGAGGTCATCAAGACCGTCACTGGCGAAGAAGTGACATTCGAAGAACTCGGTGGGAGTCAAACCCATACCGCCATCAGCGGCGTCGCGGACCTGCGTTATCCTTCCGAAGGAGACGCTCTGCTCGGGCTGCGCAAGCTGCTGAGTTATATGCCGTCCAACAATCTCGAAACAGCTCCCGTGCAAGCCCTGGATCACGATCCCAGTGCTCAAAGACGCATCGATGATGCACAGAAAAAGCTCCGCGACGTGATGCCCGACAACCCGAACCAGCCCTATGACATGCGGGATGTAGTCACGACAGTGGTGGACCCGGACAGCTTCTTTGAGATTAGGCCGGAATTTGCAGCCAATATGCTGATCGGTTTTGCTCGCTTGGGCGGCACAGCTGTAGGAATTGTCGCCAACAATCCCAATCATTTGGCTGGCTGTTTGGATATTGATGCTTCCGTAAAAGGGGCTCGCTTTGTTCGCTTCTGCGACGCCTTTAACATTCCCCTACTAACATTTGTCGATGTGCCCGGCTTCTTACCAGGCACTGACCAAGAAAAAGGCGGCATCATTCGTCATGGAGCAAAGTTGCTCTATGCTTTTAGTGAGGCCACCGTACCTCGCTTAACAGTAATTACCCGCAAAGCCTACGGCGGTGCCTATGATGTGATGAACTCCAAACACATCGGCGCTGATTTGAATCTGGCCTGGCCGCAAGCAGAAATTGCAGTTATGGGACCGGAAGGCGCTTGCAACATTATCTTCCGCAACGAAATTAAGTCGGCAGCTCAGCCTAATGAGACTCGCAAGCAGTTGGTGGATTCGTACTCAGCGAAATTTGCCACCCCCTATGAAGCCGCTGATCGTGCCTACATTGATGCTGTGATCTTTCCCGAGGAAACGCGTCGCTACCTCATGGACGGCCTCAAGGCCAGTGCCAACAAACGAGTGGATGCTCCTAAACGCAAACACGGAAATATCCCTCTTTAACACAATGTCGGGGCACGAGTATTATGAAAGACCAACTCTTTAAAAAAGTTCTCATCGCCAATCGCGGTGAAATAGCTTTGCGAATTATGCGAGCTCTGCGCGATCTGGAAATTCCCAGCGTTGCCGTTTACTCTGATGCTGACTTAGCCAGCATGCATCGAAAATATGCCAACGAAGCAATCCGATTGCCGGGTCGCAGTTCGAAAGATACTTATTTGAATGTCGAGGCCATCCTCGAAGCGATTCGCCTTTCAGGTGCCGATGCTGTGCATCCAGGCTATGGATTTCTGTCGGAAAATGCAGCGTTTTGTAAGGCCGTCACTGATCTCGGTGTGAAGTTTATCGGACCTTCGGATCACGCGATGCGGCTGATGGGCGACAAAGTTCAAGCCAAACATCTGATGCGAAAGCACAATGTTCCTACAGTTCCAGGCAGCGAAGGGGCTCTCAATTCGGTTGCCGAATTGCAGGAACTGGTCAATCGCATTGGTTACCCGGTGATCCTCAAAGCCGCTGCTGGTGGTGGAGGCCGAGGGATGCGGATCGTTCGTAAGGACGAAGAACTCAAGGAATCCTTCGAAACCTGTAAGCGTGAAGCTATCTCTTACTTTGGTGACGACACGGTCTTCGCCGAGCGCTATGTCACCAATCCAAGGCATATCGAAATACAGGTCCTCTGCGACGGTAAAAATGGGGTGCATCTTTTCGAGCGTGATTGTTCGGTCCAAAGGCGCCATCAAAAGCTTATCGAAGAGGCTCCCAGTCGCTTTCTCAATGATGTGCAGCGGCATCATCTAGGCGAAATCGCTGTTCGGGCCGCCCTGGCCGCCGAATACGAAGGCGTTGGCACTGTGGAATTCATCTGCGAGTCGCCCGATCGGGCTTACTTCATGGAGATGAATACCCGCATCCAGGTCGAGCATCCGGTGACAGAGATGATCACAGGCGTCGATCTCATTCAGCAACAGATTCGAGTGGCAGCGACCGGCAAGCTTCTTCTGACCCAGGATGACATTAAAATTCATGGTTGGGCCATCGAGGCCCGTATCAATGCTGAAGATCCTGCCCAGGATTTCATGCCGAATCCGGGCCAAATCACTCATCTGCATCTACCGGCAGGTCCCGGAATGCGGGTCGATACCCACATTTATGCGGGATATACTATTCCTTCTGATTATGATTCTATGATCGCCAAATTCATCAGCTACGGCTCAACTCGGGATGAAGCTATTCAACGCATGCTGCGTGGCCTCGCTGAATTTGAATGCGATGGTATACCGACGACAGCCAAATTCCATGAAATCGTCCTCAAGCATCCCGCTTTTGTCTCCGGGGAATTCGATACAGGCTTTTTGCTGCTGTATCAAAAAGAGATCGAGGAGGCTCTCAAAGGCGGTCCCGGCAGCGATGCTTACAGCCAGCTGATGACTGCATTTGTGGCCCAAATGAAGGCCGACAGTCGCAAGCCAGCGTTGGACCCTGGTCCTTCGCTCTGGCAGCTTAGGGCCCGTGAGGATGCTTGTCGAAAATAGTTGCGAGGATTAGAACATGAAATGGATCAGTAAACACGAATCACCAGCCCCTGAGGTCACTCTACCGGATCAGATCACTCCGGGTGTTTGGAGCTGTGCTCTAGTCAGCGGTAAAACTTTTGAAATCTGCTGGGAACCGTCGATGCGGACAGTTTTCGTTCGCAGTTCAGCAGCCCATCCCGAAGTGCCGCTCAAGTACCGAGCGGCCAATGCCCAGCGTTTTCCTGGCGACCTTTTCGCCGACGTGCTTTTGGAATATGTCGGTGGATCGGCGGGCTTTGCTCAGCTCATTCACAGTGAAGTAGCCATTATGGTGCCCGGCATGAATGCTCGAAAAGCTGGAGCAGGGGCAGGCGGGGAAACCGTTCGCTCGCCGATGGTTGGAAAAGTTCTCAAAGTTTTGGTCGAAGCGGGACAAGTTGTTGAGCGTGGCCACGAACTTTTTGTAATCGAAGCTATGAAGATGGAAAATAAGATCTTCGCTCGGAGCGCGGGCACGGTGAAGGAGGTTCAAGTCGTAGCGGGAGCACAGGTTGGCGTCGGCCAGGTCCTGACTCAAATCAGTCCCTAAGCGACCACTCGCGCGATATCCTCGACGGAGACATTGAGCTCCTCTGTCCGTTGTTCAAATTCGGTACTGATCGCCGCCAACTGCTCAGCACTGCTGGCGTTGGCGTGATTAATCTCTTCCATCTGATTGAGTCCGCCGACCAATTCTGCAAAACCTTTGACATTGTCGCCCAAAGTTTCGCGCAGTCGATGCGCAAATTCTTGGGAACGTTCCGAAGCCGTATGAATCGAGTCCAAAGATCGCTTACAATCCCCAACTTTCAGCACAGCAAGATCAGTCCCCTCTCGAGCTTCCAGGATTAACTTTTCAATGCCTTGTGCAGTTTGATCTGACTTGTGAGCCAAACCTCGAACGGCTTCCGCAACAATCGAAAAACCGCGACCATGCTCGCCTGATCGAGCCGCTTCAATGGCGGCATTTAAGGCGAGCAGATTGGTTTGAAATGCCAGATCTTTCATTGCGTCCAATGCTTTGTGTACACCAGAGTAGATGATGCGAACTTTTTCAACCGCATGGATCGTTTGCACGACTTCATTTCGCCCCGCACTGGCGGAATCCAATGTCTCTTGAGCGCATTGATCCAATTGCTCAGCCAGATGAACTGTTTCCAGATTCGATTTTTGAAAAGCACTCATGGAAGCGCTCATTTGTTCAATGGCTGCTGACGCGTCCATAGTCTTCTGGGCCAGCCCGTCAGCACCCTGTTGAATGACCTGCCCAGATTGGTCGATATGCTGGCTCACTTCAAAAACGGAATCCTTCACAGCTTCCAAACGCCTGCCTATAAACAACATAGAGGCAAATCCGAGCGCGAGAAGGAGGGCTCCGACCGCTGCTAGAAATAAGAGTTCAAATAGACCCTGATGACTGTTATCGGATATGACTTTCAATTTTAGAGTCCATCCAGAACTTGAAGGAAATTGCAAACTGCGCTGGATGAACCGATCTCCCGCCCCATCTTGTGGCAGACGGCGATCTGCGATGCGAATACCCAGACTTGGATTTTCAATCACGAAAGCTTGAAACTTTTGATCGGATTTTAGCCCCAATTTCAGGGCTTCTTCCTTATCTTTATCAGTCACAATAACAAAAGGAAGATTACTCAGCAGTGCTTCCAAAACGTTAAGCCGCAGAACGGCGACAATCATTCCTTTGAACTGCTTATCTCGTCCATAAAATGGTACGGCCAGACTTATGCCTTCCGCATCTCGAAGCGACCCACTACTGATGGACTGATACTGAGAATTGTCACAAGTCCGCATAGGATTGGATATCGCGAGAGGAATAGCGTTCAGTGTTTCAAAGTTAAAGACGGGAAAGTGTTGTGCAAACATTGCCAGTTGATTGACAAACCAAGCATATTCTTCATCCTCTTTCTCTTCCGGCTTATCTTTCGAAATATCTGTTTTGGTTCCTTCATCATTGCCTTTCGCATCCTGCAGTATCAACTCATCGAGCATGAAAAACGGCTTTTCTCCGCGCTCGGGGTGAAAATTCTTTTCGACTCCGTACACTTCAGAAATGGCGACATTGCTCGCCAAATTGTTGTATATCTGTTGAACGGACTGCTTGACGTCATCCGTGAAAAACCGCTTATTGTATTTTTCCTCAGACTCTTTGGGTTGATTCACTCCCGAAAAATTCTGAATACCTGGGAACAATGCGATCAGTCGCAAGTTCTGATAGATCTGATTCAACACTTGCTCCAGTTGCATGGCCTTCTCTTCAGCAGCCTTATTCTGTAACTCCAGATTTTGCGCGTCTTCCTTTCGCCACTGCTCACGTAAACTTTGGTACGCAAACCCAAATGCTGCCACCCCCAACAAAGAGCACAGCACACAGAGTCGAATAAGAAGCTTAAAATTGAGTCTCTTCACAGACAAGGTCCTCATGATTCACAAGAGAAGCGTCAATCCTATTGTATCGCATGCCGATCGGTTTCAGAATGATGGCATAGCCGGCAAAGACTGCCATCTGCCAGCACATGGTGAGGCTGAGGAGAGAACACAGCGAAAATATCTGCAATAAAACCGGACATGTCCCGTCGTAGATCATACAAGGCGCTGAGCTTAGCCCCTAAAAGCTGGAGACTGGGATGAATACATCATTAAAATCAATATATTGGGTACACTTTGGAGCTGGCCTCTTGGCGCTTAGCTGTGCCCTGTTTTACCTCTTTCACTTTGGCACCCAACTCTCCCCATCGACTCAGGATTTTGCCCAAGCAAGCGAGGAGTCCAAGGTCCGCACAAGTCCTGCACCCTCTGAACTGCCGAGATTCGCAGGTCTCTTTGTTCACAAATTGTTTCATTCGAGCTGCCAGCCTCGGGGAGCGGAATTCTTGGAACAGGACCTGCTCTTCAGTGAAGATGGCTCCATTGCCATGACCGATCGCATTTATTCTCAACCGGATTGTCAAGGTCCATCGACTCGGGAAATTCAACGTCGAGGCCACTATCATTTGGCTGAAGAAGAAAATTCCAAACTCTTGCTAAGCGTGCGCAGCATCACGGTAGAAACCGTGAAAATCACAGCACAGTCGATCGAACAAGCCCAAACTTGGAATCAACAGCAACGCTGCGGTCTCAATAATTGGGAGAATCAAAAGACTCAGAGCGTCAATGGCTGTGACGATCTTCAGATCGATAGAGGCTCATACTACGAAGCACTAGCCCAGCTCAAGGGCAACACCTTGGCATTAGAGCATTCGCCAAGTTCATCGTGGATTTATCAGGCCAAGCTTCTCAGCTCGAATTGAGCGCCTCGCTCGGCACTTTCTTCCCGCTGCAACCTCCGTTTGACTTGCTACAATGATGGAAGTGATCTCTTTATCGGGAGGCAAGTTCATGCGTTCATTCATTCTCTGTCACATCTTCTTTATCACCCTATCCGTCAGCTCTTGCCAAGGCGGCGGGGACGGTGAAGGTGGTAACTCAGGCAATGAAGGCGGATCCGAACCTATCAATCCAACTGAAGATCGTGCTTACAAAAGAGCCATCTTAAAATGCTATAAAACGGGTGGATCTCGAGTGGTGAAAATCCAGGGCCAATTGATGTGCTACTGATCCTCCACATCGATCCGTTTTGGGTTTTGTGCCGCAGAGGGCGTAAACGCTCAATGCCGCCGTTTAGCCTTATAATACCTCTCATTTCGACCTAGCCAAAGTTCAAGGCTCTTCATTTTGACTTGGATCTCGGCCAATTCTGCCCAAAAAAGCAGCCTATTTCCCTCCTCTCCCTTGCCAATTTTCATCCATCAAGTATGATTATCTGCGATTTTTTCCTATCTTAGGATACATTGAAACCTTGATTTCGTGACAAGAGGAGCTCACTTTGGAATTAACACTTTCTATTATCAAGCCAGACGGCGTAGAGCGGAATTTGGTTGGCAAAATTGTCAGCAAATTTGAAGATCAAGGCATTCGTATTGCCGCCATCAAGAAAGTTCAGTTGAGCCGCGCTCAAGCTGAAGCTTTCTATGCTGAGCACAGTGCGCGTTCCTTTTTCGGCGAACTTGTGGAATTCATGACTCGCAGTCCTGTTGTAGTCATGGCCCTCCAAGGCGAAAACGTGATTCAACGCAATCGCGACATAATGGGCGCCACCAACCCAGCTCAAGCAGCTGCTGGCACCATTCGTAAAGATTTCGCCAAGTCCATCGGCGAAAACACTGTTCACGGCTCAGATTCGCCGGCAGCAGCCAAAAATGAAGTCGGTTTCTTTTTTGCAGCTAGCGAAATCTGCTAAAAATCTTTTGTGAATTCTTCTGGAGCGGATCCCCATGGTCAATCTTATCGGCAAAATCTCTACGGAACTCAGCCTTAAGGAATTTCAAGTTCATAACTCAGTCAAACTCATGTTCGATGAGGAGTGCACCATCCCCTTTGTGGCCCGTTACCGCAAGGAAATGACAGGCAGCCTGGATGAAGTTGCCTTAAGAGACATCCGGGAACGCTTCAACTACTTGACGGAGCTTGAAGGTAATAAGCAAAAATACCTCAAGGTCGTCGAGGAGCACTGCAAGAAGAGTCCCGAGCTTATGGACAAATTCCCAGAGCTAAAGACGAAATTTGAAAAGTGCGAGACCAAACAGGAGCTCGAAGACCTTTATCTGCCGTTTAAACCCAAGCGTCGCACCAGGGCGCAGGTTGCACGGGAAAAAGGTCTCGAGCCTCTCTTGGATAAAATCCTGGCTCAATCGGCAGTTCTGAGCAATTTGATGGATCTCGCCAAATCCTTCGTGACGGCAGCCGACGCAACAATCGATCCTGCTCTAAAAGTTCCTGATGAAAAGGCGGCATTGGCCGGGGCAGCCGATATCTATGCAGAACAGATCGCAGAGACAGCGGAGCATCGGGCGCTGGTTCGATTCATTTCGCAAGAAACCGGAGTTCTGGTTTCCAAAAAAGTCGAAGCTGGAGAAGGTGACGAGGCCGCTCCTGTCGAGAAGTCGGCAACCGGAACCGGCAATAAAGATAAGAAGAACAAGAAAACTGATCCGAATAAATATCAAAATTACTTCGACTATCAGGAACCGATCAGTAAAGCGGCTTCCCATCGCGTGATGGCCGTACGCCGCGGCGAAGCGGAAAAAGTCTTGCGCGTCGCGATTGATGTCGACGCGGGACGAATCGTCAATGACCTCAAATCGAAAGTCATGGCCGATCGTAAAATGACGCCTGAAGTAAAAACCTGGGTCGAAACAATTGTTGAAGATGCCTATCGTCGTCTCGTCAGCCCTTCGATCGAGACCGAACTTCGCTTGCAGTTGAAGCAAACAGCAGAAACCGAAGCGATTCGAGTCTTTTCCGAGAACCTGGAAAATCTTTTGCTGTTGCCACCCATCCCTGGCAAAAGCGTGCTCGGCGTTGACCCTGGCCTGCGCACAGGTTCCAAGTTTGCAGTGGTTGATGATACGGGCAAACTGCTCACCCATACAACTCTGTTGACTGATCTGGGTGACAAAGAGACCAACAAGACCTCGCGGGCCAAGGAAGAAATCCTCCGCCTCATCCGCGACTACAACGTCCGCTACGTTGCCGTTGGCAACGGAACCGGAAGCCGTGAGATCATGCGTCTCATCGCAGCCGTCTTGAAAGAGCATGATCTCAAGGATGTCAAGCGCTTGGTTGTCAACGAAGCAGGAGCTTCGGTCTATTCGACTATGGATATTGCTCGCGAAGAGTTTCCTGACTTGGACCCAACCATTCGTAGTGCTGTGAGCATAGCGCGCCGACTGCAGGATCCTCTGGCTGAATTGGTCAAGATCGACCCCAGGTCCATAGGCGTCGGTCAATACCAGCACGATGTGAACGTCACCAAACTGAAAACCAGTTTGGAAGAAGTCGTCGAGAGTTGTGTGAACCGTGTCGGCGTCAATCTCAACACAGCCAGTTACAAGCTACTCAGCTATGTCTCGGGAATCGGTGGAACCTTAGCCAAAAGCATCGTTGCCAAGCGCGATAAAGATGGCCGTTTCAATTCCAGAAAGGACCTGTTGAATGTCCTGGGCTTGGGACCTAAAGTGTTCCAGCAGGCCGCCGGTTTCTTGCGCGTGCCAGAATCCGCTCATCCTCTCGACAATTCATCCGTTCACCCGGAATCCTATGAAGTGGTCGAACAGATCGCTCAGGATCAAGGCAAAACACTAGGCGATATCCTTGGCAATCGAAGTTTGGTGGAAACCATTCCGCTCGAGAAGTATGTCACTGAACGTCACGGAATGCCGACCTTACAAGATATTGCCAAAGAACTTCTCAAACCGGGTCGTGACCCTAGGGAAGACGGCGCTCGTCTGATGTATTCAGATGACGTCTCGGAAATTGATGATTTGAAAGTCGGCATGACATTGCCCGGCACAGTCACCAACGTGACCAATTTTGGGGCTTTCGTCGATATCGGTGTCCATCAAGACGGTTTGATTCATATCAGCGAGCTGGCAGATCAGTTCGTTGACGATCCATCGAAGGTCGTTTCGGTGGGTGATGTGGTCGAAGTGCGCGTCATCGAAGTCGATCTGCAGCGTCGTCGGATTGGTTTGAGCAAACGTCTCAATGCCCCGGCAAAAGCACCGCAGGCGGCTCGCCCGGAAGCTGCTGGCGCTACTGCGCCACGTCCCCAGCAAGGCGGTGACAGCAAACGTAGCCCTCTGAAACCACGCAATGAGCCATCTGCTCCTGCGCGCGGGACAATGGGCGGTATCAGTGCCAAACCCAAGTCTTCGCAGCAAACCTTTACAATGGATGACCTGCTCGCGAAATTTAACCAAAGGAAGTAATGCGTATGGCTGAAGTCAAAGTGCAACTGGGTGTGATCGGCGGATCTGGAGTCTATCAGATGACGGGCGTTGAGCTTGTTAAAGAGCACCACATCCATACGCCCTTCGGCGAGCCATCCGACGCGGTCGTCGAAGCAAAAATCGACGGCCGTACAGCTTACTTCTTGCCCCGACATGGTCGAGGTCATCGCCTCTTGCCCTCCGAAGTCAATTCCAGAGCCAATATCTATGCCTTGAAATCCCTGGGCGTAACGCACGTTCTGGCGGTCAGTGCTGTTGGTATTATGAAGGAATACATCAGGCCCGGTGATATGGTGATTCCCGATCAACTCTTTGATCGAACCAAAGGACTGCGAGCTTCCACTTTCTTTGGCCAAGGTATCGTTGGCCATGTAGAGTTCGCAGATCCTTTTTGCCCCGATTTTGCTGGCTGGATTGAACGCGCTGCCCACAGTATCACCGAACAGGTGCATACCGGTGGCTCGTATGTCTGCATCGAAGGACCTCAGTTTTCCACAAGGGCTGAGTCGCTGTACTATCGCGAAACGCTCAAACCCTCCGTGATCGGCATGACGGCGATTCCTGAGGCCAAGTTGATTCGGGAAGCAGAGATGGCCTATGGAATGCTGGCTCTGGCCACAGACTATGACTGCTGGCACGAACACGAAGCGGATGTCTCGGTCGAAGCAGTTCTCGCCGTGCTTAAGGCCAATAGTGAAAAAGCCAATAGCATTATCAAAGCTTTGACCTGTTCGCTCCCAGCCACTCACGAGAGTCGAATCTTTGAGTCGGCTCGATACGCAATCATGACTTCACCGGATGTGATTCCGGACCAAAGAAAAAAGGATTTGGCTCTGCTCTATGGCAAATATTTTGGCTGATTCAGGCACCATCCAGGGCCAAATTGAATTCCCGATTTACTACGAAGATACCGATCTATCGGGCTCCGTTTACCATGCCAACTATTTGAAATTTTTTGAAAGAGCCCGCGAGCATGTGATCGGTATTACATTTCTCAAAGAGCTCTTCGATCAAGGCATTCATTTCGTGGTGAGCAAGGCCTCTTTGGAATATAGGGCCCCTGCTCAGCATGGTGACCAAGTTCTGGTGAGCTCTGAAGGACAATACTCTCGCTCTCCAGCCATCCCTTTCGAGCAAAATGCTTATCTCGTCGATGCTCAAGGTCAGCGTCGTCTCCTCGTCACGGGACAGATTACAATCGTGGCGTTGAATGCTCAGAATCGCCCCATCCGCATGCCTGATGTGATCATGAATCGTTTTCAATCACAGGGCCACGGATCGCCTTCAATTAGTCAAGAGGAGTCGCCCCCATGGTAAAGAATCCAACTGGCATCACCGGTTTCGATTTCATTGAGTTTAGCAGTCAAAAACCCGAAATGCTGCATGAGCTCTTCACGAAACTAGGCTTTTCCCGCATTAAACGTCATAAATACAAAAGCATCGACTACTATAAGCAAAACGATATCCATTTTCTGGTCAATACCGAGCCAAATTCTTTCGCTCGCCGCTTCAACGAATTGCACGGCCCTTGTGCTTCGGCTACAGCCTGGCGAGTCAAGGATGCAAAGCAAGCGCTAGCCGCCGCAGTTGAGCGTGGAGCAACCCCAGCTGAACAGTCCGACTATCTCGATCGGGATGGCAAGCCATTGCCGGCCATCAAGGGTGTGGGCAACAGTCTTATCTACTTTATCGACTTTCATAGCGAGAAAGATCGATGGGAACGTTTGGGCTTCGCTGATCTTGAAAAACCCGAGATGGTGCCATCCAAAGGTTTTGCGTTGGTCGATCATCTGACCAACAATGTTTACAAAGGCCAGCTTATGCCTTTGGCGGACTTTTATAAAAACGTTTTTGGTTTCGAAGAGATTCGCTATTTTGATATTCGCGGCGAGCAAACTGGATTGAAATCCTACGCGCTCCGGTCGCCTTGCGGCTCGTTCTGCATTCCGATCAACGAAGGGACCGAAGCCAAATCTCAGATCAACGAGTACTTGAATGAGTATAAAGGCGAGGGGATCCAGCATATCGCTCTCTTAACCTCGAACATCCTCACAGTCATGGATAAAATGAAGGTCGAAGGGCTCAAAACTCTGGATATCGATGCCGATTACTATGATATGGCATTCAAGCGCGTGCCGAATTTGAAAGAGGATAAGAAAAAAATACAAGATCATAATCTTCTTGTCGATGGTGATGATAGCGGCTATCTCGTGCAAATTTTCACCGAAAATGTTATAGGTCCCATCTTTTTTGAATTCATTCAGCGGCACAATAATTTGGGCTTTGGCGAAGGAAATTTTGGTGCGCTGTTCCGGGCCATCGAACGCGATCAAAAGCGTCGCGGAGTCCTGTGAGCTGGGCGGATAGGCCCTGCGACTGCACCTTCCCTTGATTCTTATGCATTCGTAAGAAATCCAAGTTTCTATTTTTTTTGAGATATTGCATCAAGTCTGGCGCTTCGCCAGACTTTTTCCTGCCAAATTCAATGCTTCTTGCAGAATGCCGATAGACTATCGGCAACCGGACCCGTTGTTCAAGGATGCAATCATGCAGGATCTAGAGAACTTAGTGGAAGCACCCTTAAGCCGAAATTCGCTAGCCCTGCTGGGCGGGCTCGTGGTCGTTTCGCTGCTTCCCAGCACTTACCATCTTTTGCACGATGGCACAGCTACGTTATGGTCATCGCCATTGATGTTGCCTCTTTCGCTGGCTCTTTGTCCGCTGATCGCGCTGGCCTTAGTGCCTTTTTATATCCTGTTTACTAAGAGACCCCAGCATCCAACGGAACGCATAGCCCTCATGGGTCTTCTTACCTGCTTGGTGCTGGCTTTCGTGTTTGACGGGAGTGCTTTCCTCTCTCTGCAAAGTTCGAGCAACGATGCGATGGACTTGCTGAAAAGCCAGCAAATCAATGCGTTCTCTCGCTCCTTTGTGCTGTGCCTCGCCACCGTCTTCATCATCAGGTTTCAAAGCCGCCACGATCTATCTCAAGCTTCAAAAGTTTGGGTCATGCCTGTTCTTGTGGTCTTGGCTCTGCTTGGTTTGCAGCTCCTTGACTTGCGTACAGGCCTTTTTAAAGAACAGCTCAAAACCATGGTCGGCATCACTTGCGTCACTTCAATATTCAGCAGCTTACTCCTAGCTAAAATAGGCTGGGATCTGCAAAAGCCACTGACCCTATGCCTCGGCTGGGTTGCATTCTTGCAGATCATCAATCAATTGCTTTTCCTAGGCTCTCGGACTGAATCCCTGCCTAGCGAAGTTCTTCTCACTCAAAACTTGAATGACGCCTTGGCTTTTCTCATCCCCATCCCTTTTGTAGCCAAGGCCATCTTGCGACATATGAATCGACCCTTCAGTTCGATTCCCTCAGCCAACCGTCAACTGGATAGCCAAGGACTCAATTCAGCGGAAGCTTTCGCCCAAGGTGTGGCTCAAGCGAAATCACAGCTCCTGTCAAAGCTAAGCCACGAATTCAAAACACCTCTCAATACCATCATAGGCTACAGCGAACTGCTGGTGGATGAGCTAGAAGAATCCAAGCTTCCTCTTCTCAGCGATGATCTCCACAAGGTCAACCGAGCGGGATGGTACCTCATGACTCTTGTTGATGATCTCCTCGATGTGTCCTCATTGAATGACAATGCCTTTCAGCTCCGTGAAAATGCCTTCGATGCCGAACGATTCATGCAGGTTCTGCAAAAAATGGCGAGCAAAGTCGCTGCACCCCAATTGGTGCAAATCGAGACCTATTGTCAGCAGGGTTTTGGAATCGTCCAAGCCGACGAAGCGCGACTTCTTCAGGTTTGCATGAACATTATTCGGAACTCAGTTCGCTACACGCATAACGGCAAGATCAGTCTGCACTTCTATTCCATTATCAAGAACAATGAGCGGTTTTTTTCTATCGACATTCGCGATTCAGGTCGAGGCATCGATCCTCAGGAATTGGCACGAATTTTCTCACCATTTGAAAGCATTCAAAATGATTCGTGGGAATCCATCTATGGACTGAGCATGGGCTTACCGGTTACCAAACGCCTCTGCGAACTCATGGGAGGCACTCTGTCAGTCGACAGTACATTGGGCAAAGGCACAACTTTCAGTCTGACCTTTCCCCACCTTCGCAATGCGACTCCACCCCAAACAATCAAAGAGAATGCCACCCTTCGAGATGGCCCCATTCTGCTGATTGATGATGACGTAGAGTACGCTGGATTCATGCGCGAGATCTTTGAATCGGCAGGACTTCAGACCGTTACAGTCTACAAAGGTCGCACGGGCCTCCGAATTTATTTAGAGCAAAAGCCCAGTGTGGTCGTTGTCGATCTCAAAATGCCGGAAATAGATGGCTATATGGTCATTCAGAGTATTCGGGATCAGGACCCTAACTGTCTCATCATAACTGTAAGCGGAGAGGGTTTGGACAGCAGTGAGGAGCAGTCGATCCTTGCAGGATCAGACCAATTCTTTGCCAAGCCCATGGCGGTTGAAGCCGTCCTTCGTCACATTGAAAAAAGAACCAAGTCAGCGGCTTGAAAAAGTCACAAGCTGCGTGAGTCGGAGCCAGACTGACTCCGTTTTGGGTCTCACTTTGGGAAACTATCTAATCTCTCAGGAGTTCAACGAGGTTTCGGTGAATTCTTGCAGTTTGTCCAGACCTTTAAACCCAGCAAACATGCCCTTTTTCTTTTTTTGGTCAAAGACAAAGAACACGGGTAGCATCTCCGTTCCGGCAATTTCCAGCATTTCTGGGTGATCATCGATACAAATCTTGGCAAAAGTTAGCTGATGGGGATTGTCCTTTTCCATCTTATCCGTTGCTGGTGTCGCTAGCTTACAAATCCCACAACTTCGTTTCCAGAGCTTGAGGAAAATGCGTTCGCCTTGATCTAGGTGAGACTTCAACTCGTCGGGTGTCCAGGCTTCCATCGATCGATCTCCTTGCATTACCACGTTTAAATGCCACCTTAACAAAGGCGAGCCGGGCTTACAAGTGCAGGCGAAGGGGCTGCCCAATCCATGGTCCCCGAGTGCCACGAAGCCCCTCCAATCAGGACTTTGCAGAAGGGTTAGCTTCGGCTAATCTCACCAATATTTTCTGACCCTATCTTTCAGCCATATCTGCGATACAGGGAACTGCTTATGACATACTTATTGTTTCGCCGGACGATGCTAGGACTCCTTGCCAGCCTGCCTCTGTGCAGTCCACTGGCCGCTCAAAGCACTAGGAACGCAGCCACTAGAGCCAAGCAGGGTCGCTCGATGAAAAACAGTGATGTCATTCAATCCATGATCTATCGCCTTCTTGTCATTGAGGATCATCGCGAGTCCAGTGATCCCTTGTTGAAGGATGCCTTGAGCTCCCAGCATCCTGAAATTGTGAATCGCTCACTTTTGGCCTTAGGACGCATAGGGGATCCTTCAACTTTGCCACTCATTCTTACCAAAATTAAGGATGATCATCCGCAGACACGTATGCATGCGGCTTTCGCTTTAGGCTTGCTGAAGCAGCCCGAAAGTCAGGGAATTCTCGAACAACGTTTGCTAATCGAAGATCATGAAAAGGTTCGCGACCAACTCTATCAAGCTCTGGGCCGGCTACAAAAGCCCGAGACCTTGAATATCTTTCGCTCAGCACTTGATCGAGAAAAAAGTCCAATCGCTCAATCTGGTTTAGCATTGGGTCTGTGCTTTCTTTTTCTGTCGACGGAATCTCCCAGCTGGGATGTTCCTACGGACATTCTGGATCGACTGATTCAGATGTTGAAGGCACCTGCTCCCTTAAGTATTTCATCCGCTTGGGCCTTGGCCCGGTATAAGGGCGACTTGAGTCATCTTAAGGAAGCATCTTTGATAGAAGCTATTCAGCTGAGCCAAGAACCGAAGGCGAAAGCCATTGCCTTGAAGGCACTAGGCCGCTTCAAAACACAAGAGTCGCAAAAGACTCTGATGAACTTGCTCAAAGCCAAGGAAAGCATCGTCAAGGTCGAAGCTGCAGCTGCCCTAGTCGGCCAGACTCCAAGTCCTGAGCTATTCGCATCCCTGCTGCAGCTAGCCCAGACTGATGTCAATATGGTTCGAGCATCGGCGTTGACAAGCTTGGCCAGCTATAGAAATTTGGATCCCTCGACCCTCACCACGCTACAGAGCCTTTATCAAAACACAGAGACTCCCTGGCTAAAATCCAGAGCTTTTTTGGCCATAGCCTCCTCGCTGCAAAATCAAGACCTCAACTCTTTTGTGCTAGGCGCCTTACAGAACCCCGATCCCTCTTTTAAAAGAGAGGTTTTCACGCAGCTACCTCGCCTAGGCGATCAAGGCTACACATGGCTCCAAACCTTTCTTAAAGATCCCTCACCTCTCGTTGCGGGCGGCGCGCTCTCGGTTTTGCATGACCTGGAAAAAGATCAAATGAGCGAATCCATCAAGTCATCCATGCTGGAACAGCTGAATAGACATGATTTCGTTATGAGCAGTTTGATCATGGACGCTGCAGCGAAATTTTATTGGATCGATTCCCTCCCGCAATTGAGCAAGGCTGCTGATGAAACATGGAGTCTCGGTGAGTATGCCGTCCAGGAGAATTTCATGACGGCATTGGCAGCCTTTGCTGTTCCATCAACTCTACCTCTGGTCGAAAGAGGTCTGCAGCATCCTATTCGAAATGTTGCTATCAAAGCAGCGGAAGCTTATAGCAAATTGACCGGAAAAAAATCCGAGCTAAGTATTCCCCTCAACAACAAGGTGAACGAGGCCTCTCCGTCTCAGCAGGACATCACACTCGCTCTTCGAAGCAAACTGGCATTGGAAACTAGCAAGGGACGTATTCTCATGGACCTGCTGCCCGAGGCTCCATTAACGGCCACCAAAATTATGCAGTGGTCCGCAAAAGGATTCTACAATGGTCTTACTTTTCATCGAGTGGTTCCAGGCTGGGTCGTCCAGGGTGGTGATCCTCGGGGCGATGGTGAAGGCGGTGATGGACTGATTCGAGATGAAGTTTCCATGTATCCTCACGATCCGTATACCGTTGGAATCGCAACGGGCGGCAAAGATACAGGCAGCACGCAAATGTTTTTCAATTTGAATGCCAACACGCGCTTAAATGGATCTTATACCGTCTTTGCTCGAGTTACCGAGGGTTTTGAAGTGATTGAACAGTTGGAACTTGGCGATCGCATCCTCAAAGCTGAGGTCCTAAGTCCGGTCGCGAAAAAGCCTTCCCCACAAGGCAAAAGTGGACTGAACAAGAATTAAGACTAAGCTCGAAACTTCAAACGATAAGCCTTCGTTCCTTCAAGTAGCCATGGCCCACAAGGAATCTTCTATGTCCCGCTTAAGTATCTCGATCTTTACTCTTTGTGTTGCCATGACTTCCATTCAATTCGGCGCCTCGTTTGCGAAGCAGATCTTTGATCTCGTCCACCCTGCCGCGATAACGATGCTTCGGACCAGTCTCGCCGCTATTTTTCTGCTTTGTGTCTGGAGACCTTGGCGACTTTCACTGCAAAAAGGCGCCTGGGTTTACATCGTTCCTTACGGAGCGGCTCTCGGGATTATGAATCTCTTATTTTACCTTTCCCTGCAAAGAATTCCTCTCGGTATCGCTGTGGCTGTGGAATTTACTGGTCCACTCGGTCTAGCTTTGGCTGTCTCGCGCCGCTGGCAGGATGTGATCTGGATCGTCCTCGCTGCACTCGGAATCTGGCTCATCTCGCCCTGGAGCGATTCTAAAAGTTCGGTCGACACCAGCGGCCTTTTCCTGGCCTTGGGCGCCGGCTTTTGTTGGGCGCTCTATATCATTTTTGGTAAACGCATAGGCCATCGCATTCCCAGTGGTCCAGCTACGGCACTCGGCATGTTGGTCGCCGCGCTTGTCGTTCTCCCATTCGGCAGCATGCATATCGATTCCGGTTTTACGGAGCCTAAAGTTTGGCTGATGGGAGGACTGGTCGCTCTGCTGTCCAGCGCACTGCCCTATTCACTGGAAATGGTCGCACTGAAGCACCTTCCCACGAAAACTTTTGGGATTCTGATGAGCCTCGAACCTGCACTCGCGGCTCTCATGGGATACTTTTTTTTGGGAGAGCGGCTCAGCTCCATGCAGTGGTGCGCTATGGCTTCCATCATGATCGCCTCAGCCGGATGCACTATGAGCTCACCCAAGCCTGAAATTCCGCCCTTGCTGGAACCGTGAAGACTGCTATTGAATGGGCTGCAGGCTTCTTGAGTCCTGGCCAAAGAGCGGACTTTGATTTCTGCGCTTATGGCGGATGAACCTGAGAATATCGTTCACACCACCGGGGATTGGCTAGCTTGCCTGTGAACAGCTTCAATCGCTTTGCCTGTTCTGGCGGAAGGGCACAGAGCATCTCATAGGGCCCACAGCCATGCTTATATTCCAATCGCATATCATAAGCCCCAGGAGGCGAGTCTTTTTGGCGAACTATTTTGAAAACAGGCAGAACAAGGCCTTCAAATTCTTTGCGAAAAGCTTCGCGAACCAGCATGAGCTTTCGATTTTCGGCAATATGCTGCTCAGCTTCTAGAATCTGGCTATGGAGGGTATCCAATTCAAAGCGAAGGGCAAGAACCTTTTCATCCAGATCAAAAGCCGGTACTGCAGGAGCATTGTCTTTGCGCGTTCGGTTGAATTCCGCTTCCAGAAGCAGCTGACGCGCCTTGGAATCTTTTAGCTTTTGTTCGCTTTGCGCTATCAATCCGCGAAGGTAGTCGACATCATTGTACGCCGTAAGCAAGGTTCCACTCACCTCGCTCCGACAGAGTTCACGCATATCATGTCGCTCTTGCTCAGCTGCCATTGCGGAACGATAAATGATGAGCATGAATAGAAAATGCCAAGCAGCTTGCTTCATTTTCATGTCCCACAAAAAAAACAGGGAGCGCATCGACGATGCCTCCCCATTATAGCATGAGCCGGTTCGTTAGAGCTGACGCCCCACTACTTGGAAGCTATCGATATCCCATCCCTCGTACGTGATAGAATAATCAGTCTTCAGCCGTAAACGAATGCGGAAGACGCTTGCACCTTGTAAATATTCCTGGAGGCTGATCGACAGCGTGGTCCACGGGCTATTCCCCGATAGCTTAGCCAACTGGACCCATGTTTGCCCCAGATCTCGACTGAGTTCGATATAGCCAAAGTCATAATTGGCTTCCAGCTGGTAGCGAGTCTTTAGATCTAGAATCAAATCACTGTCGGCAATGGAATAGTCGACCGTTTCAGCAATGATTTCCTGATTATTTTGGTAGCTGCCGCTCGGACTATCGCTTAGAAAGCTGATTCCGTCCTTATTTACCAATCCCCAGGGAGTATCAAGGCGTTTCCAGCCCTCCAAACTCGTGTTTTCCTCAGTCACCAGAACTTGAACAGGTTTCAGAGTAAAGGATGGACTGTCGGATAAATCACTTAGGTTGCCCACATTGTCAAGGGCTCGGACGGCAAGATAGGATTGCTGATTGTACTGCAGACCGGTGATGCGCCCCTTCACCCGACCTTGAGAGCGCAAGGAATCGATAAGCGTCACTGGTGTTGCTGCTTTCCATTGATCTTCGTCTGCTATAGGCTGAGAACTCAGCTTAACCAGATAACGACTCGCCGAGCCGATAGTTCCATCGTCACCCGACTCTTTCCAAGAAACACTCACATCCTTGATGCCAACGTCCAGTATAGTGATGTCTTCGACGGCTGAAGGAGCCACTACATCATTTTCCAGAGCCGAAGCTGCGTTGATGCGACCATACTTCACCGTGCTTTGCAGCTGAGGCACAAGCGTCGCTCCCGCGATGATTTTGTCCTTGATTTCTTGTCCGCTGAGAGTGGGATAAGCTGATTTAATCAAGGCCACAAGCCCGGTCACGTGAGGCGTAGCCATAGAGGTTCCACTCTTCAGGCCATAGGAATTATTAGGGGTAGTCGACCAAATATCTGTTCCCGGTGCCGCCACTTGCACGGAACGAAGTCCAAAGTTAGAAAAGCTCGCTAAATTATCTTTGCGATCTGTGGCTGCCACCGAAATGATATTAGACACATCATAGGTTGAAGGATAGTGGGCTGTTCCATCGTTGCTACTCCCATCATTTCCAGCCGCCGCTATGAACAGAATATCCTTGGCTTCAGCTCTTTGAATCGCAGCGAGCATCGCGTCCGAGAAAGCGCCACCACCCCAGCTATTGTTGGTGGCGACCACACCCAGTGAAGTCGCATAGTCAATGCCCTTGATCAGTACATCGGACGTACTTTCACCCGCTGCCGAGAATACTTTTACCGGAACCATCGACACTGTCCAGTTCACACCCACAACACCGCGCCCGTTGTTGCCGCGTCCTCCGATTGTTCCCGCCACATGACTTCCATGGCTATTGTCATCCATGGGATTGTTATCCCCATTATAAAAATCCCAGCCATGCCAATCATCAACAAAGCCATTGCCATCGTCATCAATACCATTGCTGCGCTTGTCGACACCGTTTGCATCCAAGCCTGTTTCACCAGGATTGCTCCACATATTGTCGATTAGATCGGGGTGGTTATAGTCAGCGCCGCTATCGATGATACCGATCAGAACGTTGGAACTTCCGGTCGACACGTCCCAGGCTTTCGTTACACCGATATCGGCACCGATAACTCCGCTTTGCGCCCCATCATTTCGCAGGCCATAGAGCTTTGCGAAATCTGGATCGTTGGGAATGACATCGTCCAACTTATAAATCACATTGGCTTCAACCGCCTGTATACGCGAATCCTGGAGGTACCTCTCTGCTGTTTTTTCTAGATCAACATCATTTCGCTCAGGAAATTGGACCAGAAAAGATCGATCATTTATGACTTCTACACGGCTGCCCTGAAACGATGCCGAGAGATCCTCGACCCGAATAGATTCGCCAGCACGGAGAGTCAGGATCAGTTGATTGTCCTTGTGTGGGAAGTCGAGTTTAAATTTTTGCGGAGCGCGAGCACAGGCAAAAAAAGCGATAGCAACCCAGAGGGGCCCAAAGACCCCGAGCGACCTTGACCTCATGTCAGTCCTTTTTTTAAGAAGGGATAGATATGCTAAGCGCCGCGATTGTGCGACACCACTGCCCGTATTCAACAGCAGGATGGATGCAACGTGTGCTACAGAAAAAGGATCCGCGATCAATTGTGTGGTTGCTGTAATTCCGATTATAGAGCGGAAGACCTGTCTCTGTAAAGCAGCGCTCCTGTATGCAGCATTTAGAAATTTTAGGGATTTTCCACAGATTTCTTACCGTTGTGTACCTTCATAGGTATTTATGCAAGATGGATGTGCCAAGAGAATTTTCAAAATTTCACATACGATTGTGAATTCAGAAGCTCTTCAGCAGGCATGCATAATAAACCAACACATGATTCGCGAAAAAGAGCAGAGAAAAATGCAGGATATTGCGATATTCCTTTTCTCTCTTCTGGCTATATTACTTATGATCCATCAAAAACCACGAATGAGGGCCAAGAAGATTCAGGCAAAGATCGAAATGCACAAGCAAATTGCAGGAAAATTTTGCCTCTTCAAAATGTGTAGCCGAGGAAAACCTGCGATTGCAGAAGATTGAAGTGAGTGCTTACCCCAGCAAAGACTGGGTTCCAATAGCTGGTGCTGAACTGGAGTCCAAAATGCAAAGACTGGACCCTGCTCAGTATAGTTAAAAAAACCGGAGGATTGCTATTGCCCATACTAAATGAGTTCCAGGTTTGACCACCAACAGTCTGCTCAACATAGAGGGCATTGGATAAGGGTAGGCCGAGACAAATCTGGACTCTTGATTGAGTCAGAGCACATCCATAGGCAATGAGCGTGGACCAAGCGAGTTCGATTTCATCGTCTGGTTTGAATGGAAAAGGAGCTTCTTTCTTTGCATGTCCATTCAGGTTATCCAAATCTAAGGACAGCATCAATCCAGTCCCACCAAAGAAACTATCGACTCCATTGCTTGGTGCTTCGTAGAAGCTTTGGGGGATCATCTTGATGGATATGCCCCAACCAGAGATCGACTGCTTCGAAAAGAGATTACCACTGGTCTGATAGCCGCCTGCTTTAGCTGCCAGAAGAATCTCCAAGGAATCATCATCGGCTCGCGCTGGCTGTGACAAACCAAGCAAGACAAGGCAAAAGCAGGTAGCCACTAAAGTGAGGTCGAGACGCATTCCGATCCTTCCTACTCCTCGAGCTGAGGATCGCCGCCAATCTGCGTCACTCAGTCGGATTTTAAGTCTCATTTCTCGATTTCATGAGGGACTCCGGGCCGGAAATTGAAATTTTCTTGCCCCAAATTCGGTGCTCGTGTACTGACAGGTCAAATCCAGATTTTCCAAGCAAGGAAACCGAGCATCATGACTGCAAGCCCTAGCATCGTTCGACGTTCAAGCAGCATCCCGGCAGGCCTTATAGCCTTAGTCCTGCCTCTGCTCTCCTGTACATCTATGCCAGAGACCAGATCCCAGCCTGAGGTTTCCAGCCCGTCTGTTGCCTCTGCCGATGAGGTATTTCAAAGACTGAGACAAGACTTTATTGACAACTATCTCAAGCTTTACCCGGTTGCTGCCAGCAGCCTTGGGGAACATCGCTACGATGCCTTATGGTCCGATTATAGCAAAAATGGCGAAGCGAAAGTGAAGGAGTTCACGAAAAAATATCAGACAGCCTTGGCAGCCATCGATCGCCGGCAGCTCAGTCCGGATAATGTGGTCGATGCTGCTGTTCTCGAAAATGAACTGGCTGCGAGCTTGTTTTCCTTGGACAGTCTTCGTACTCTGGAGATATCGGCGATTGCCTATGTCGGCATCATCAGCAGCGGCCTGGATGCTTTGATTTCCCGTGAGTATGCCACACCAAAGTTAAGAGCCAAGGCCCTTACGCAACGACTCTACGGCGTCCCTGGCATTGTTGCTATAGCCAAGGAGCGAATCGAAAATCCTTCCCAACTTGATACAGAAACCTCGATAGCGCAGGCCCGTGGTGTTCTGGATCTTTGTCAAAATGGAATAAAGCCTCTGGTCGAATCGGTACCAGAGCAGTCTGATGAACTCAAGAGAGCTGCTGATGTAGCCAGCTCTTCTATAAAAGACCTTATCAGGCATTTGGAAAAAGTTGTCCTGCCTCGAACCAATCGAGATTTTAGACTCGGCAAAGAGCTCTATACGAAGAAAATGCAATTTGACCTTGTAGATGACATCAAACCAGACGATCTCGCACTGCAGGCACGCAAAGCCTTAGACAAAACCCTTGAGGATATGTATCAGGTTGCCCTCCTGCTCAGCCCTGAGCTCTTAGCTCATCCCAGCCGACCGACCACATCGCCCAAAGAAAAGCGCAAGCTCATACGATCAATCTTAAACCGGATGGCTTTGGAACAGCCAACCGATGAAACTCTTTTTCAAGACGCGGAGGCGGCCATCACCTCGGCTACGGCCTTTATTCGGGAAAAGAAGATTCTGACCATTCCCGATGAAACCTGCAAAGTCATTCGAATGCCCGCGTTCAATCAAGGCGTGGCTGGTGCTTACAGCGAATCTTCGGGACCTTTTGAAGAAAAATTTGAAAACTTTGTAGCCCTTGAGCCTCCCCTGCCAGCCGACCGCGAGTCCTTCTATCGCGAATACAATAAAAGCATGCTGCTTGAACTCATGCTGCATGAAGCCATGCCCGGACACTGTCTGCAAGCCATGCATGCTGTTCAAACCAAAAACCCCCTGCGAGCGATGTTTGGTAATGGACCCTATGCTGAAGGTTGGGCGATGTATAGCGAAGAAGTGATGGCTGCCCATGGTTTCGGTGGCAACCGGATCAAGATGGTCCAATTGAAACTTCTCGCCAGAGCGATTGCCAATACGATTTTAGACTACGGAGTTCACGTCAAGAACATGAGTGAGAAAGATGCTATGCATCTCCTTATGGAAGAAACTTTCCAAGAAAAAAGTGAAGCAGTTGGCAAGTGGCGACGAGTCCGTCTTTCGAGTGTTCAACTCACAACGTATTTTTACGGCTATCAGCAGTTTGTTGCCATGCGGAAAGCAGCAGAGAAGCAACCAGGATTTCAAGAGTTGAACTTTCACGATCAGCTTTTGGATTCTGGTGCGCCTCCTCTGAAACTTCTCAGAGCTCGCTTTGGGCTTTAGAAGGTTTCCTTGCGATTGCGAACTCTGAGCCAGTCATGGCTTGGATTCGCAAGGCAACATCCTATTATTATCGATCTTTTGAAGCTTTTGCCTATAGTAGGGACTCTATCACGGAATTTCATGGAATTTGGTGGAGATGTCCCTTATGTACCAGAGATACATTCAACTATCAGATATTATTCATAAAAAGAGCAAATTCCTGTTTGGTCCACGTCAAACTGGAAAGAGCACTCTGCTGCGTTACCAATTCCCAGAGGCTCGCTATGTCGACCTTTTAGAAGCAGATACTTTTCGCGAATTCAGCCGCATGCTCAATTCCTAACCGATCTCTGGGATCACCTTATTGTTCAATAATGCTCATCAAGC
Organism: Oligoflexus sp.; assembly: GCA_041736645.1. Lineage (GTDB taxonomy): Bacteria > Bdellovibrionota_B > Oligoflexia > Oligoflexales > Oligoflexaceae > Oligoflexus. The sequence goes on from JBGSTF010000202.1 coordinate 57,183, forward strand.
ATCTAACAGCCATTAAGCTCTGAGGACAGTCACGTTCTTGAGTGATGCGAAATCATTGTCAAGCGTTACAAGTTGTGCATCCTCACGATAAGCATGAGCCAAGACTATACTGTCTGCCATACCAAGTTTTAGACTGATTGATAGGTCGACAGCTTGCAGTGCTACTTCATCAGTTAATGGGAGAACTCCAAAGGTTCGCAACCAAGCCGCGACGCGCAGGGCTTCGTCTTCCGATACTCTTAGCTGAACCTTGCGACAGACTTCAAACACAATGACAGCGGGAACACCAACGTTTTGACTTTTAACCATATATTTCTGGCAAGCACTGAGTCGCTTACCCTTCGTAAGCCATTCAATCCAGACTGACGAATCAAAAAGGGCCCGTGGTTTCATATTTTTCGATCTTTCTTACCGCGTACACTGACTTGATCGAGCTTTCCAGCTAAAGCATCTTGAAGTTCTGTTCCTTCTGGCACTGGAACCAAATAGGCTACTTTGCCTTTGGCTATGACCTCCATGCGAGTTCCAGGAACAATCCCCAGCGCTGAGCGAATTGCTTCTGGAATCACGACTTGGTATTTTGGTGAAACTTTAACGGACATAGCAGCCCCTCTCGCTCGATAGTACGAGCCTCCATCGTATAACAAACCACCTATCGATGTCAATATCGTTTAACGCTCTAAGGCCCTGCTACGTTTCACTGTCTTTGTTCAGTATAAGCGTGAATTTTCGCTTCTGAGACGATGAGTGTCGCAATTGTCTCAGTACTTTACCAGAATATCTAGAGCTGCGGGAGCAAGCAGCACCCACAGATTCCCTAAGCAATTGGGTTAATTCTTAATTCAGAGTCAATTGCTCTCACTGCCAGGCCGAGACTATCACTGCCTCCTAGCACCAATCCTCACAGAGAACTTTCATCTTGATGCCGGCTCGGGGCGGCGGTGCTGCGGGCGTCCAAGGTATTTCAGATAGCGGGAAATCTGCTCCGTATCCAGCACGGCAGTTATAATCTCAAGATCTGCACCGCAGCGAGGACACTTGGAAACATCCACCGCGAATACCAGCCGCAAAACTCGGACCCAGCTAAGGGCACCCACCTTGACTTTATTCGACTTACCAGCACAAGCGGCAGCACCCAAGGAAACCTTGCGTTTGCGCTGGCCAGAGCAAAGCATAATCTCATCACGCCTCTTGAAATTCGGCGCAAAAACCCCTCCATAGCGCCCCAATGGGCTGCTGCAAAAGAGCTCTTTGGTGAAGTTTCCATTACGGATTCCCCCTCTGGCTCAGGTACTGCGGTCATCATTCGCTGGAAGAATATGGATCTACCCTACTCTGCACCGATAGCTCAAGCGCATTGCTCCTGATTTCAAGCTCTTGAACTCGATTTTCACCTTCGTTGTTCTTGTATAGACTCCTTCTCTATTATAGATCTGTGGCTGCGGCCTTGGGTGCCTTGAGAATAGGTTCGCCTGTGGATGTCCAGAAATCATGATCGATCAAGAGGTTGCCGTATCCAACAATTTTTTCCAGTTTATCATCATTCAGTCGATATAGCGTTGAAGTAGAAACTTCGCTACCTGAACTTTCGGCTACGAGATAGGTTTTCTGGCCCAATTCAAACATCAGACTTAGCTGCGTCGGTCCACCATTACGGATCATGGCCTCTTCAGGAATATCGTCTTCAGCCGAAGGAAAAACGCAAATTCCAGGTTTTTTGCTGCCTTCTTCGACCATGAATTCGCCGTTAAATGTATCGTCCATGGGCTGTAGTTTGCCGCCATCTACGAGCCAACTGTTGATTTTACAGGCTTTGCCATGCTGTGTGATCGCCTGAAGAAACCCGAAGCGTTCGCCCGCGCTGCCGAACTTACACCAACGGACGGTATCTTTTTCATGCCCAGCGAGCGATAGTATTGCAGCTTTATCTATGTCGCTGCAATCCTTTGAATGAATCACCACCTCACATGAATTCCCGTCTTTACTTTTGTCACACGCAGACTTTCGTGAGGCTGCGATGGTCTTGTATGTGGCCCAATCTTCTTTGCGTATGCTGAGGCAGACATGATCGTACCCCTTCGATGCCACTGGGACTTTATAAAAGTCGTAGGATTCACTTTCAGGTGTGATCCAACCGTAGTCGAAGGTCATAGGCTGGATGACGCCATCGTCGCAGACGAGATGTGAGTAAAGTGGTGGGCGTTTTTCGCTTTCATACTCGTAACCAATCCTATCATTGATGTGATGGGAAAACGCAAAATGCGGCCCTTCTTCTGTATCAAGTGGCGCATCGTTGATACGCTGAAGTTCGATGGCTTGTTCCGCTTCCTTCTGTAGGGCTTCGGCCTTAGCTTGGGCCTCTTCTTCCAGGCGCTTGACTTCAGCAGCCCTGGCACGCGCCTCTTCCTTTTTGTGCTGCCATTGCATCCATGTACCACTTGCAGCCAGCACACTGACACTGACTCCAACACCTAGCAACAGGGCTTTACGCTTCATGGTTTTGCGTTCCTCGTCTTTGTGGCCGATAATAGCAGTCACCGCCTATAAAAAGCTGCCGATTCAAAGATGAAACGGCGATCAGGCTGGTTTGCGTCAAAGATGTGAATCTCTGAGATAAAAGGTCGAAGAGGAATCAGTCGGCAATTTAGACTTCGCAAAAACTGCTGAATGGTTCGCATGATTTGAGTCTGTAGGGCACCCACCTTGACTTTATTCGACTTACCGGCCCAAGCGGCAGCTGGCCGCTTCGACACTGAGTAACTCATCTTCAGTTCCCATCGACGCATCCTCCTCCAGGAGCCCCCGTTTGCCGATACAAAGTTCCACAGCTTCGATGATGGATAGGGGCAGTTCGCCTATGGCCTCGCTGCTTGGGCCCTCAATCTTATGAAAGAAAGTACGCTTTTTTTCCCGGCAGATAAAGGCACCGTCCAGGACCAGAAGATGAAAATGCAGGTTTAAGTTGAGCAGCGATCCAGATCTTTGTATAAAACTTACCGATCCTGGAGGCAGATCTTTTCTCTTGAACTTTCCAGCAAGTTGATCCCGAATAAATCGATAGATGCGATCGATGACTGTTTTGTGGATTGCCGCCAGAAGCTGGCTGTCCAAGGCCAGACGGTAGCGAAGACTATGGGGAAATGTCAGAACATACTGACGATAGGGAGCCCTTGGCAGGAGCCTGTCAGTCATATGCTCCTCGATTTCTGCCGCTCGTTTAGCGAAGCAACTCGAACAAAAACCCCTTTTTTTACAGCTAAGCGGTAGGGCATGCTCAAACCCACAGGAATCGTCGGGACAACGAATGCGGAGGAAGCCATAGTGGTGAAGGCCTCACCGAAGGAAGGCTTCGGGTTCTTCACGAACATACTTGGGAAGTGGACAAAGCTCCTGCTCACGTTCATACGGGAAGCTGCTGAGGTGCTCGGTAGGAGTCTGATGAAGAATGCTCTCTGTGGGACTGCGAGCCTCGTAAGGGGCCGGAAAAGAAGCTGCATGCATAGGGAGGCAAACATGCAGTCAGGCCCTTGACGGCGTCAGAGACATTTTTAGATCGACTCGGACAAAATAACTTGAAGGATATATCCATCCAATACTGGAGAAGTCAGTCTCAGTTTGAAGTTGACTTTCTGGTCAATGAAAGTATCGCCATAGAAGTGAAGGCGAGTGCTCGGGTTGCTACCCAAGATTTAAAGGGCATAAAAGCACTGGAAGAGGATATACTATTACGCCGAAGAATCGTTGTGTGCGGGGAGAGTAAAAGACGGCTTGTCGATAATGTCGAAATTATACCCTATGCTCAATTCCTAACTGATCTCTGGGATCACCTTATTGTTCAATAATGCTCATCTACCCATCCATCTCGTCACCAATCCAAGACGCCCTGCCGAGGTCGAGTGACGAGAGCATTTTCCAGAGCAATTCGCCGCAAGGTCCTTGGCTCCTCTTTCGCTTGCGCATGAGGTAAATGGGCACCAAAAAATCAGTAAACGGCTCCACGTCCAGAGGCAAAAGGCGGCCTAATTGGAGGTCTTCATCGACCAAACTCAAAGGCATGAGTCCCCAGCCCAAGCCGCCCAAAAGCAGGTGCCGCTTGCTGGCAAAATCACTCGCACTCCAAGTGCCAACACCTTCCATCACTCCAACCTTAAGATCTTTGGTCGCTAGATCTGTACTCGGAAGAATAACCTGGGTATGAAGGCGAAGTTCAGTCTCTTAGATGCAACGCTTGAACGAGGCCAAGGGATGCAAAGGCGACGAGACCGCGATAAGACGAACATGCCCTAAAGGCAGTTTCTCAAGAGCTTCAACTCCAGGCTTCTGCAAAAGCTCGGAGATGGCGAGGTCTGCCTGATCCTCCTCGACTTTCACCTGAGCCGCCAGAACTTCAACTCGCACGTTCAATATGAGATGCGGTTTGCTTTGCCCTAGTTCTTTCAGCGCGGGAATAACCGGTGCCAGAGGCACAATTGCACTCAGACCCAAGTGGAGTATAGCTTCATCACCCTGTTTGATCTGCTTAGCAAGCTCAGTTATTTCATCAGTAGTCGCTAAAACCTGCTGGGCCTTGCGAAGGACAGCCTCACTGGCGGGCGTTAAACTCGGGCGATACTCATCACGGCAGAGAAGTTCGACCCCTAATTCCTCTTCCAGATTTTTGATGGCATAGGAGATCGCGGATTGAGCGCGGTGTAAACTTCCAGCCGCGGCTCGAAAACTCCCCGTTTCAACGATTCTGCTGAGTACGAGCAACTGATCGAGTGTCATCGGCGATGTCCTTCAATCCGGCATCCTTGAGCCCAAAGCAGGTTAAAAGAGATCTTTCACTTCCAATACCACCGGGCAGTGATCGGATCCATGCACATGCGGCAAAATCGAGGCTGCCTCGAGTGAATCGACCAAGACTCTGGACACGCAGAAGTAGTCTATTCTCCAGCCAACATTTCGTTCACGCGCAGCAGTTCGATAACTCCACCATGAGTAATGTTTGGGTTCTTGATTGAAATGGCGAAAGCTATCAATGAATCCTGCGGCAACGATATTATCAAATCCCTGCCGTTCTTCAGGAGTAAAACCCGCGCTCCCAGTATTAGTTTTGGGATTGGCCAGGTCGATTTCTTTGTGGGCCACATTGAGATCTCCACAAAAAATCACCGGCTTATTCATCTCCAGGCTTTTCACATAGCTGAGAAAATCCCGATCCCACTGCTCGCTGCGATAAGGCAGACGCCCCAAATCATTCTGAGCATTCGGTGTATAGACATTGACGACGTATACCCGGTCAAACTCCAGAGTGATGACTCGGCCTTCCTTGTCATGATAGGGCAGGCCCAGACCATAGCTCACATGCAAGGGTTTGAATCGGGTGTAGATAGCCGTCCCGGAATATCCCTTCTTTTCAGCCGCATTCCAAAAGACCTCATAGCCTTTAAAGCTCAATTCAACTTGATCTTGAGTTGCCTTCACCTCTTGCAGACAAAGGATATCGGGCTTCTCTTGTTCAAAGAATTCGAGAAACCCCTTCTTTATAACGGCGCGCAGACCATTGACATTCCATGAGATCAGCTTGGTCACAATTCACCCTTTCACAACATACCGGAAGCAAGATCGCGCGCTTTATTCAGTGCTGTTTTGAGGCCTTCCAATCGATCGCCTCCGGCTTGGGCCATATCAGCCTTACCTCCACCCTTGCCATTGATATCAGGCGCCAACTGCTGCAGCAAAGCCTGGGCCGAAAATTGGGCTGGCACTTCCTTACCCTTGGCAATCAGCAGGAAGGCCTTTTTCAAGCTTTCCTGCTTCATACCCAGAACTACGATTGCCTGCGGGGCCTTTTGCAGAATCTGATCACACAGTTCCCGCAGGGTTTTGACTCCCTGATCATCTTCCGGACAAAGGAAGGTCACGATTTTGGTTGATTTCACGACCTGAGATTCTTCTATGATCGCGTCGATCTGTTGGGCCAGAGCTTGCGACCGCAAGCGTTCAATTTGCTTCTTCAGATCTCGTTCGCTTTGCAAAAGTTTGTCGAGTTTGCTTGAAACATCGTCCAGACTCGCAGCCTTTAGCTTGCCTCGAACCAAACGGCTTTCCTGCTCACGGCCTTTCAGATATTCAAAGGCGCGCTGAGAGGTATAGGCAATGATGCGTCGCACCCCTGCGGCAATCGACGACTCTTGACCGATCACAAACAGATTGATTTCGGCAGTATTATCCACATGAGTTCCACCGCAGAGTTCGGTAGAGAATTCTCCGACCCGAATGACGCGAACCAAATCTCCATACTTTTCGCCGAAGAAGGCGATAGCACCGGCAGCAATCGCCTGTTCTTTATCCATCTCCGCTTTTTTTACCGCTTGTTCGGTAAAGATGCGCTCGTTGATGAGCCCCTCAATTTCCGCCAGTTCGGCGTCGGTGGGAGCTTGAAAATGGCTGAAGTCAAACCGCAGCATCTCACTGTTCACCAGTGAGCCCGCTTGTTTCACATGATCACCGAGAACTTTGCGTAAAGCCCAATGCAGCATGTGAGTCGCTGTATGATTTCTAGCGGTCAATGCCCGAAGGTGACGATCGGTCTCTTGCACATAGGTCTCACCGATCGTCAGCATGCCCTTGACGGGCTTGATGTGAACGACACTGAGGCCATCGACGGGCTTAAGGACATCGAGCACTTCCCCTTCAAAGCCCTGCCCAGATACCCGGCCTCGATCGCCGGCCTGCCCGCCACTTTCAGCATAGAAAGGTGTCTGATCAAACACAGCTTCCAAAACGATCTCAGGCGAAGCTAGAGCTGCCGTTTCCAATCGAGTTTTTTCGTTCCCAGCCTTCTGCAAAACAGCAAGAAGCTTGCCTTGACACTGCAGGCTCTCATAGCCAACGAACTTTATCGTTTGATTCTTTTCTGCCAATTCGTTGACAATCTCTTGGTAATGATGATCAACCGCCGAGTCACCTGCACCTTTCCAATGAGCCCGGGACTGCGACTTCTGCTTTTCCATAGCTTTTTCAAAGGCCGGCTCGTCAACAGTCAAACCGTGCTCGACACAGATAATGCGGGTGAGATCCACGGGAAAGCCGAAGGTATCATAGAGTTTGAAAGCGACATCGCCCGGCAACACCGCTGCTCTTTGAGCGAGTTTCATTTCATCATCAAGCAAGGCCAGTCCGCGCTCCAGAGTTTTGAAAAACTGCTCTTCTTCGGCCAAGACTGCTCGCTCAATAAATGCGCGTTTGTCTTTGATTTCAGGATAGGCTTCGCTCATCTGCTCAATGACAAAACCACAAGCTTTGTAGAGGAATGGTTTGTCCAAACCGATTTTCTTGCCGTAACGAATGGCTCGCCGAATGATGCGGCGCAGAACATAGCCACGTCCCTCATTGGCTGGCATCACACCATCAGTGATGAGAAATGTCGTCGCTCGCGCATGGTCGGCTATGACGCGATAGGGAAAATTATCCTTGGCCTTTGGCTCGTATTTTCGTCCCACCAAAGCTGCAATTTTTTGCAGAATTTCTAGGAAACTATCGATTTCATAGTTGGTTTCAGTCTTTTGCAGGATCGAAGCCACTCGCTCTAGCCCCATCCCGGTATCGACCGATGGCTTGGGCAGTGGATGCAAGGTGCCTTCGGCATCACGATTGAACTGCATGAAGACAAGGTTCCAAAATTCCATAAAGCGGTCGCAGTCGCAACCGACGGTACAGGTGCTTTGACCGCAGCCATAGGCCACGCCTCGGTCGACAAACAGTTCGCTGCAAGGACCGCAGGGACCGGTTTCACCCATAGACCAAAAGTTATCTTTTTCATCGAAACGAAAGATTCGATCTTTCGACAGTCCGATTTTTTTGTGCCAGATCTCTTCGGCTTCATCATCATCGCGGAAAACCGTGACGTAGACCTTATCCAAAGGCAGCTGCAATTCCTTGGTTACAAAATCCCAAGCAAAGCGAATGGCATCTTCCTTAAAATAGTCACCAAAGGAAAAGTTGCCAAGCATCTCGAAGAAAGTATGATGCCGCGCTGTGTACCCAACATTTTCCAAGTCATTGTGCTTGCCACCTGCCCTCACACATTTTTGCACCGTCGCGGCTCGGCTATAGGAACGTTTGTCCTTGCCGAGAAAAACATCCTTAAATTGAACCATGCCGGCATTGGTAAACAGCAAGGTCGGATCGTTATGCGGAACCAAGGAGGAGCTAGCAACGATAGCGTGCCCTTGCTTTTCATAAAACTTGAGAAAACGGGAACGAATTTCAGCTACTTTCATGCAATTCACCTTCGCAGAGCGGAAATCTGGCGTCAAACCGCGCCAAGTGGAATAAGTCTGGCCCGGCAGCCCTCCAGTTTAATCGTAGGACTGCGCTTTGGCGATACTATTCTCGAGGCGATGGAAAGCTGGAAATCACGGCGAAGGAAGGCAAAGACAGGCCTGCCACTCAATCACGATGCGGCAGATGAGCGAGGTAGTCCGACTCGGGAGAAAAAAGTTCTATCTTTCGGCGTTCCATTTCCACATCAGTCAGCCAGCGATCATCGGTGATCGCCGCCATAATTCCAACATCGGTGGATAGAGCGTCGGGACTATCGTCATAATGATCGAAATGGGTATGAGTCAGCTCGTGGTAAACAACCTGGTGCAGGATGTTTCGGCCGCGCAGACGATGCTGCTGCGGAGTGCTGGAAGGATCGACAATATAGATGTCATAGATCCGCTTGCCATCGTAGCAATCCACCTTATGATTAAGACCTAACCGACCGTTATCACCTCGTAATTGGGGAGCCCCCAGAGGCACAAGACGAAAGTCGCGAATCTCGCCCAATCGATCCAAAGGAAATTGCTCCTGACCATAAGTCAGCGCGTCGGCCTCGTATTCTTCCATAATCAGCTGCAATTCAGGGTCAATATTGCGTGGTTTTTGGCAGTGAGGGTCGGCTCCGCGAACAGTGTCCTCGAGTCTGTCACCTAGCGCCTGCATCCCAAACGGCTGCGAAATTCGGCAACTAGGCAGAAGGACAAAGCTCATAGCAGCAAAGGCGAGGATCTGGCATGTCCCCGCGTTGGCAAAAAATTTGCGCACTCTACCGAATTTCGGCATGCTTGCTGTCTCTTCTCTAAGTTCAGATTATCTTAAGGAACGTATCGGCCTTGTAAGGACAAAACTTCAATCTTCGCCTTTACCGAAGTCGTTTTCGTGAGATAGCTCAACTTATTAAAAGTGACTGCTTTCATACCGCTCTAGAAAATGTCCCGATCTCGAACGGTACTTGTTCACCAAGGCCAAGCAGAGTAGCATGCTCCAGTCTCAACCGGACGATTGGAAAGGTATAGATTTCATGCGAGCTTTGTTTTTATCCTTGCTCTTCACACTCCTGATCATGTCATCAACTCTGCTGGCAGGCGCTCCCAAGTTGCCGCAACGAATCGCCTCGGGGACCGTTGGAACGGATGAGATTTTATATGAAATCCTGTCTCGCCGGCATGAGCTCAATCGATTGGTCGCTGTCTCGATCTTTTCAGAAAATAAAAGGTACAGTCATATCGATAAAATTCCAGACTCGATCAAAGGTCGGGTGAGCGATAGCGTGGAAGCTTTGGTAGCTCTGAAGCCCGATCTTGCCATTCTTGCCAGTTACAATCGAGCCGAGATCAGTCATCAGCTCAAAGCAGCAGGCATACAGGTAGCGATTCAAGAAAATTTTCGCAGCATCAGCGATATCCAAGACAATATTAAACTCATAGGCCATCTGATCGGAGCGGACAAGGAAGCCCAAGATATGATCCGCGAAATGCAGACCGAATTGGATGCAAGTAAACCCAAAACGGTTTGCAAAAAGGGGCACCCAACTTTCATTCAGTATTCGGAATACGATACCATTCCTGGAGCTGATACCATTATAAATGATGCCGCCGATCAAGCCGGATTTACCAATCTCGCACGAACCATGAAACTGAAAGGCTGGGCCCCTTTGAGTCAAGAGGTTCTAGCGACCTTGGATCCAGATTTTATCATCATCGCTGGCAATCCTGAGCAGAAGACAGACCTTCACAATCGGCTCAAGCAAAGTCCCGCTTGGCAAAAGCTTAAAGCTGTGAAACTTGGGCAGTTGATTATTGTTCCCGAGCGCCAGCTTTATACTGTTTCTCACCATGTGGTGAAATTAGTTCAATCATTGGCAGCTGTCCGTTCCTGTCCCAGGTAAAAAGATCAAGAGCTCGCCGAGAAAAACTACTCCTCGTCCAGTGAGTTTTCCCAGGCCTCGTTCACAGCGCATCTTTGTATGCTCGACCAAGCTCTAAGCGCCCGAAGCGTCGCGCCCTGCCGTTTTCAAGCAGAATTTACTCGCTGAATTAGTTAAATTATCCCTTTGGGATTGCCGATCTTTCAGAGGAGCGTTTGTGATGCAAACGGATCAAAAAAAGCCAAAACCCACTCTCAAGCTCCTCTCGCTGGACGAGCAGGATGTGCTGCTGCATGTCAGTCTCACTGATATCGAACCTCTGATTTGGCGGCGTCTGTGCCTGAGTGATGCCACCAGCCTTCACCAACTGCATCTGGCCATTCAAGGGGCTTTCGGATGGAGTGACAGCCATTTGCACAGCTTTATCATCAAGCCAGGAGAATCTTATTCCTCCCGGCAGTCGGTATTTGACCAGAGTCCCGATGAAACAGATGGCAACAGCCATCGCGTCACAGTTCGGGATCTCGTTCAGCGGCAGATAAAGAGCTTTCGCTATATCTATGACATGGGAGATAACTGGCTGCACAAAGTGAAGATCGAACAGGTCAGACCCAAGTCAAAAGATATCAAAACGCCTTCGTGTCTGGATGGAGCCCGTCAGGCCCCTCCGGAAGACTGTGGAGGAGCCGTCGGGTATGAAGAATTGCTTGAGGCCCTGCGAGATAAAAATCATCCGGAACACTTGCAAACAAGAAGTTGGCTCAACCAATCTTTTGATCCCGAACGCTTTAATTTAAGACAAATCAATACCCGCCTGAAAAAGACACTCCATGAAAAGTCCTAATCAATATCCAAAGGGAATCCGGGCCTATGATTCCGAATCACTAGGCCTTGTATCAGTTTGCCTTTGATAAACAAGAATTTTATCGACGCGACGCCCGTCCATATCGACAACTTCAATGCGCAGGTGATCGAGCAGGATAACGTCGGCTTCTTTGGGAATTCGTCCCATTTGTTTCATGATCAGACCGGCAATGGTTTGGATGTCTTCGCCTTCCGTGAAATGCGAATAGTCCACTTCGAAAATCTCTTCGAATTCGTGCACCGAAGTCATACCGTCCAAGAGTATGCTGCCATCTTCCCTCCGCACCAGCTTGGAATCATGGGCACTCGGCCCATGCGGAAGTGCCCCTACCAGGGCCTCCATCATATCGATCATGGTCAGCATTCCAGCCATCCCACCGTATTCATCGATCACGATCGCCACGTGAGCGCCTTTTTCTTTAAAGCTCTCGAGGACGTCTAAGACCGATACAGATTCGGGAACCATCATGGGTTCCATCATGCACTGGCGAATGTCCCAGGTCTGCGGATTCTTGGCGATGGCATAGAGCATTCGCTTGGCCGAAAGCAGTCCCACAAGGTTATCCACTTGGCCGTCGTATACTGGGAAATAGGTATGCCTTGTCTCCATAACGCGATCGAGGATTTGGTCCAAGGCATCCCCCACATCAAAACTCTCAATTTTCGTGCGTGGAGTCATGATATCGCCAGCCGATAGACTGCCAAGCCTGAGGGTTCGCTTGATAATCGTTTCTTCGCCTTGCTCGAAAATTCCGGCCTCAGTGCCTTGCTCGACCAGAAGTTTGACTTCCTCTTCCGTCACCTGCGGCTCTTTCACTTTATCCAGGCTAATGATCCGCAAGAAAGTATCGGTGGAAAAAGACAAAAACCGCACCGCAGGTCGCGAAAAACTTGAGAGCAGGCGAATGGATCGCGCGACAGAAGCAGCTGTTTGCTCGGGGTTGGTGAGAGCGATGCGTTTGGGAACCAATTCTCCCAATATCAGCGAAAAATAGGACGAGATGACGACCACGATGCCAAGACCGATCCCGTTCGACCAAGGAGCTAAGCTTGGAATAGAATTTTCGATTCCAACAGCGAGTTTGGCCGAAATAGTGGAACCTCCAAAGGCACCCACGAGCACACCGACCAGGGTGATTCCAACTTGAACCGAAGCCAACAGATCGGAAGGAGAGTCAATAAGGGCCAGAGCAATGCGCGCTCCCACTTTACCTTGATTTGCCAATGACTGCAGTCGCACCTTATTCGACGAAACAATCGCCATTTCGGATAAAGCAAGAAATGCATTGAGCATGATCAAAGCGAAAATGATAATGACTTCGAAAACGATGGAATCCAAACTCTTACTCCCTCAGAAGGCGAACTTGCTATTCATCCGAACGTTCTAAAGGCCGTAGCTTTGCAAAACACCTGCCAGACATTGGACCGCCTGCCCGCTTCCTCCTGGTTCACGTAAAGCTCCGCGATCGGAATCGGTCCAGGCATAGATGTCCATGTGTGAGAAGGGAAAGCCCTTGGCAAATTCAGCTAAAAACAAGGCTGCGGTGATGGCTCCGCCATAGGAACCTGTCGCGCAATGATTGATATCAGCAACATTGGTGTCGAGGCGCGACCGATAACCGTCAAACAGTGGCATTCGCCACATGAAATCACCCCATTCCTGAGATTTTTGGGTGATCGCTTGACCAAGCTGTTCGTCGTTGGCGAAAAATCCTGCGACATCGGAACCCAGACCGATTTTAATGGCCCCTGTTAGAGTGGCAACGACCATCACAGCCGCGGGCTTGTCTTTTCCGGTCTGGCTGGTCGCAACACTCATCGCGTCGGCTAGGATCAATCGCCCCTCAGCATCGGTGTTATGAATTTCAACAGACATACCATTCTTGGCCCGCAAAACATCGCTGGGACGATAGGAATTGCCAGAGATCGCGTTCTCAGCTAAAGGAATATACACATCCATCGGCCGTGAAAATTCACTCTGTGACATCCAGTAAAGGGCACCGACGGCTGCCGCCGCGCCTCCCATATCTTTTTTCATCAGACGCATGCCGATAGGATCTTTAATATCCAAACCACCGCAATCGAAGGTCACACCTTTACCTACCAGAGCGAGCGGCGATTGATTGCTCTTGTTTTCTGGTCGGTACCTGAGATGGACCATACAGGGACGATGTTCGGAACCTTGTCCTACGCCGAGCAGCAGACCCATGCCTTCCCGTTCTAAACGAGTCTCGTCCCAAACTTCCACCGTCATGCCAGGAGTTTTCCCAAAGAGTTCAACCAAAGCGCTGGCGAACGATTCAGGGTAGAGAAGATTGGGCGGCGTATTGACCAGATGACGTGCGATATTCGTGCCCATGGCCAAGGCCTGAGCTTCGCGCTTCAGTTCATTCTTCACAGCAAACCCTAGGCTAGGCAAAGGACTTGGATTCAAGGCGACAGCCTGTTTGTAGCTATAAGCGGCCAATTCAAGGCCGACCAATCCACCGAGCACTTCTCGATCCTGACAGGATTCAAAGCGAATGTTGATTCTGCTCGCTTTAAGTTTTCTGACTTCGGTCACAGCCCGGCCCAGCAAGTCTCTGGCTTGGCTATAAAGACTCGGGGCGAGCAAACCGGCATCACGCTTTTGAGCATCAGTTGGCGTTTTTGCCTTCATCAATATGCTTGGTTTTTGTGTTCCACTGAGCACAAAAAGTTCATTCTCTTCGAAATTGACCGAGCGTGTTTGCCAAGCAGGTGGCTGATCGCGTACAAAACTCAAACAACGATCGGCTGGAACGTCGGATCCACAAAAGATGAGCTCGACATCATGGTCCTCGATCGGACCCGAGGCCGTAGCCAACCAGCTTTTCATATTCCAACCGACAAGACCAGTCCCTTGACCGCTCTTCAACTGACTCATTTCTTGCTCCTGATTCGCCACAACGTAACTGTCTTTAAAAGTCCCATAATTTAGCAGGACATGCGAGGGCTGGTCATCATCTTACCGAGACTTGAATAAAATGCCGCCCACGGCTGTCCCTGCCATCCCAAGCGATTTGCATCCTGCTTCTTTAGGGTGCCCTCTGGCAATCTTAACCGTATGATATAAATAGACTATTTTTGCCTGGGAAACAATCAGGATTTTTCCTAAAAAATCTTCTGATTAGTGATAGACATTTTTGGCCACGCTCTTATATTGATGTTCCCAACACCGGAAACTTAGAGTGACGACTCGCTGACAGGAGAATATATGCCAAAAGTAACCATTACGACCGATAATCTGACGCTTGACGTCAAAGACGGTTACGCTCTGATCGACATGTGCGAAGAGCATGATACGTCCATACTCTTCGGTTGTCGCGACGGTGCCTGCGGAGCTTGCATGGTCAAGGTCATCAAAGGCGCCGAAAACATCAGCCCAATCAAAGACGACGAAAAGGACTTTCTCGAAACCATGGCCGCTGAGCCCAATGAGCGTCTCGCGTGCCAGTGTAAGGTCAATGGTGACGTAACCTTGGAAGTCTCTGAATAAGTTCCTCTTTGGGCGCGCTCGGCGCCCTGCTGCTCTTTTTGCTCAAGAGGTTTCTGTGCCACGCTTGGCCTCGCTTCAGAAACGGCGTGATGCAGCCGTCGCGCTGCTGGAAAAACTCCGTCAACAGAATCCGAATCCTCACTGTGAGCTGATCTACCACAGCGACTTTCAACTCCTTGTGTCAGTCGTCCTGTCCGCTCAAGCGACCGATAAGCAGGTCAACAAGGTGATGGAACCTCTCTATAAAGAAGGTTTCACACCCGAAAGAGTCGTGAACTGGGGCGAAAAAGCTTTGCTCGAGCGCATAAAATCGATCGGGCTGGCACCAACAAAAGCAAAAAATATCGCAAAATTAAGTCAAATTCTCCTTGATCGCCACCAGGGCCATGTCCCGAAAACGCGAGAAGCTCTCGAAGAGTTGCCCGGAGTTGGACGCAAAACAGCCAATGTCATTCTCGGCGAATTGCATCAGCTACCAACTTTAGCTGTCGATACTCATGTGTTTCGTGTAACCGCACGTCTCGGATTGCAGCAGGAAGCAACAGCGGAAAAAGCCGAGAAGGTCTTGCTGGATATTGTGCCCGCCAGCTATCTGCCTGCCGCCCACCACTGGTTTATTCTTTTGGGACGATATACCTGTAAAGCGCGTCGACCCGAGTGTGAACGTTGCGTGCTGCGCGACGATTGTCCTAGTTCCGAATACCAGGCAAACGCCAGCGCGGTTCCACAGAAAAAGCCTAGGAAACAATCGGCTGCTAGCAGCTCGGCGCGAGTGTCCAAGGTCCGACCGGATGCGTCAGAGTATTGATACCCAGAAGCCTCAGCTCACGCAGCAGCGCTAAGACGGGGAGACCGATGATGGTCGTATGATCACCTTCCACCCAATCGAATAGCTGAGCGCCTTTGTTTTCATACTGATAGCAGCCTGCGCAACCTTCCCATTCGCCCGTCTCCAGGTAGGCTGTGACTTCACTGTCGCTTAAGGAGCGAAGGCCTAAGGTCGCTGAGACGACTTTGCTCGCAAGAATTCTTGGTTCTGCCCCTTGCGCTTCGTAGACTGCCAAACTAAAAGCACTGTGGAGACGATGCGTCGCTCCAGAAAATTGCATGAGGCGCAGGCGAGCCTGCTCCACCGTTTCGGCTTTGCCATAAGCTTCCCCCTGAAACTCGAGCACCTGATCAGCGGCAATGACGATAAGATTTTCGTTGGAAGATCCAACACTTAAGGCTTTGGCTTCAGCTCGCAGTTGGGCGGTATGCCGGGGATCGGTGCCGATGATGGATTCTTCATCACACTGAGGCGCAATGCCGAACACTTGAATTCCGGATTGCTCGAGCAAAACCCGTCGAAAACGTGAGGTCGAAGCTAAGACGAGGCGATTGATCTTCAACGACTGCTCCTATAAAATGCGGCGACGCGGAAACGCCACTACGACATAGAAGGACGGATATGGACAGCAAGGATACCGCATCTCAATGGATCCCAGAAGAATTTTTAGCTCTGGCTGAAGATCCCGGATCCATAACCGCTAGGACCGCTGCGCGGTTTGGGGTCAGTCCACTTAGCTTCATCAACTGGCGTTGGCAGATGAAGCACCAGGTCATGGAAGCGGAACAAGCGGCTGCCATTCTCAATCTACAAGACACCGAGGCGCATGGCTTCGAAGAATTGAAAAAACTTTTCAATGCCGGCATCACTCCCTACTATATGGGCCTTATGTTGCCAAACATCGACGCCGGCACGGGCGAGTGTCCGATTCGTTTGCAGGCTTTGCCTCGGGTAGAAGAATTGAAGGATTCCTTGGGCGTCGCCGATCCCCTTTCCGAAGTGCCCCATTCCCCGGTTCGAGAAGTCGTTCACGTCTATCCTGATCGCGTCGCTTTCTGTGTGGCTCAACTTTGCCCCGTTTACTGTCGCTATTGTTTTCGCAAAAGACGGGATGAAGAGGTCGGTCTGCATTTCAATCGAACCATCATCGACAATGGCATCAACTATATTGCCAGCAATCCTGCCATTCGCGATGTATTGATCACGGGTGGCGACGCTTTCATGGCTTCTGATCAGGCCTTGGAACAATTGCTGCAAAGAATTCGGGCCATACCGCACGTCGAAATCATTCGTTTCGGAACACGCACGCCAGTGACCCTGCCTTACCGCGTCACCGCAAAATTAGCTCAGACTCTGGCGAAATACCATCCCGTCTACGTGAACACTCATTTCAATTGTGCAGAGGAAATCACTCCGGAAGCCGCTCAAGCTGTTGCCAATTTGGTCAATGCAGGTATTCCTGTCGGCAACCAGGCTGTCCTCCTCCAGGGCGTCAATGATAGCCCAGAACGCATGATGGCCTTGTGTCGAGGCTTGCTACGCATCCGGGCTCGTCCTTACTACGTATTTCATCCCCATGCTGTGGAGGGCACCGAGCATCTTCGTGTATCAGTAAGGCGTGGTGTAGAAATCATGAAATCACTGCGAGGTCACATCACCGGTCTCGGCATACCGACCTATGCTTTGGATACTCCTTCAGGAAAAGTACCGATCAATCATAACTATGTTCTCGGACATGATGGCGATGATCTGATATTGGAAACGATTCACGGTGAAATCTGGAGAGAGGTGGGTGTCTACCAATAATGGATCCTTCGGCTCAACACAAACGCATAGGCATCGTCGGCAGCGGACCCGCAGGTCTTATGGCGGCTGATGTCTTGGCTTCTGCTGGTCACGAAGTGTTGATATTTGAAAAGCGCAAAGGTCCGGCCTGGAAACTGTTTATCGCTGGAGGCTCCGGTCTCAATATCACTAACGATCTCCCTTTAGACGCATTCGCGAGTCATTACACCGGTCCTTCAGCTTTTTGGCAGGAATGCTTGAGAGCCTATGGGCCTAAGGATTGGCTGGCTTTTATTGAGGACCAATTGGCCATTGGCACCTTTCTGGGTACAAGTGGTCGGTATTTTGTGGAAACGATGCATGCCGCCAAACTCGTCAGACAGTGGCGAAGGCGTTTGGAATCGTTGGGCGTAAAATTTATTCTCGATGCTCATTGCGTAGACTTTGAAAGCGTGAGTCCCGGCTGGCATCTATCCTTTGCGAATAAAGATCTTGAGCGAGTGGATGCGGTTTGTTTTTGTCTTGGTGGCGGCAGCTACGAAACTTCGGAAGTGCCCTTGGCTTGGCCCGCTATGTTTGTAAGAAAGTCGATCGGCTTCCGCGATTTTTCGCCATCCAATACGGGCTATGAAGTCGATTGGACTCCAGGCTTTCTAGCTGAAGCCGAAGGTCTACCCCTTAAGAATATTTGCCTGCGGAGTTCCCGTGGGCAACGCAAGGGTGATCTTGTGATTACCCATTATGGATTGGAAGGGACTCCGATCTATTTTCTGGGAGAAACGGGTGAAGTCACATTGGATCTCAAGCCCGATCTTTCTGAAGCTGCGCTTCTTGATCGTTTGCAGCAGGGTCGCGAGAATCTTTCGCCCATGCGTCGGGCCCAAAAATATCTCCAACTCTGCCCAGCTGCCAAAGCTTTGCTGTTTCATCATAGCCCTAAGGAGGCCTTGAAGGATCCCTGCTCTCTGGCCCGTATGATCAAAAATTTTCCTTTGCGCCTGCAAAGACCAAGGCCTTTGAGCGAATCCATATCCTCGCAAGGAGGCTTGCTTTGGGAAAATTTTGATGAGCAGTTGATGCTCTCATCCCATCCCGGCGTGTACTGCGCAGGTGAAATGATCGATTGGGATGCACCAACAGGCGGCTTTCTGATTCAGGCCTGTATTTCGCAAGGACACCGGATAGCCGAGGCTATTCTTCGCAGAATCACGCCTCCAGCTTCTGCTAAGAGCCACTAGTCTTGCCGGGTAGGCCCTCGGATTGAAAAATTGGATGAGCAGCTACGGACTCTAGTGAATGATAAAACTGCCGTTTGCAGTCGCCCAGCACAAGGCGATCGGGTCAAATATCTTTGCGTAAACGCTTCGACAGGCCTTTTACATAGTCTTTTTCCAGTCCAATTTCCATGGCCCTTGATTCAAATTGATGTGCCAATTCTTTAATATTGTCCAGCATCTCCTTTGCTAAAGTTTTAGAAATGCCAAATGCTTTGCCTGTGCTCATAATATCACTTCGAATGAAAGCATCATCTTTCCCATGGAAAGTCATCTGATGGGTGAGGGCCGATCCTCCAAAGACAAACGTAAGATCAAAGGCTGGCGACAGAGTCCATTCCTTCTGCTGGTTCAACAGAAATCCGAAGTTTTTTGTATGATCATCTTGGACTCGAAACACAATATTGAACAGAGCTCGACGGAAAGCTTCTTGAACTTCAGACTGTGATTTTGTGAGTTCCAATACCACTCTGAAATATTCCTCATAACTGCAGGAATGTTTCTCGCGATAATCGCGTAAAATGAGGCCGCAAAGGCTTGCGAAATGTTGGGTTTTTTCTTTTGTGATGTTGCGGTCAAATCGCTCAACAATAAAGTGGGCGAGCGAACCTTCCTCGCTCTCCGTCTCGAGCAGATAGGTATTTGGCATTCGAATACCAAATTCTTTCGCCAACTGCGAGTAAAGGTATTCGAGACGTCCATAGTAGTTTGCTTCGTCTCCGTCCATGAGTCCATCAAGCTTTATGATGCACGGGATAAAATGTGGCAAGGGACCATCGAAGCCTGCTCTTATTTCTTTGGTTCGGGGATTGAAATCTATCAATGCCTTCGCCTGACGGCCTCCCGCTGATGAGGAAATCTTGATGATCTGGTCAGCTACTTTGTCAGCTTTTCCCTGCAAAATGAGCCGAGCTGAATTGATAAGTTTCTGGACTTCCAGGAAATCACCTTCGCCTGTCTCTTGGCCCTTATGCGGGAAAAATTCCAAGGCACCTATTGATCGATTGCCAATGTACGAAAGCATTTCCAGAGGACCCACTTGATGCGGATCAAGGTTAAAGTGCTTTTTGTAGAAAGCGTGGATTGCGGCACGACCATATGTATCAGGCAAGCAGTCTGCAATGACTCCCGGCAGACCGGAAAATGTTTGTCCTAGTGCTTGAGACTGATAGATATGTGTCGTTGCAAGAGGTATTTCGAATGGCGAAACTTCTATGGCTCTTGCCTTAAATTCTTCTTCGAATTCAAAGGCGATGCCTGATTTTAACTTGGCAAGATGTCCAACAGTATGACCCCACAGCCGAATTTCCAAGCTTAAGATGTTCATGATTTTCGAGCTCGCTGGCGGATTCGACCTGCTTTTTCTTTTCCTTCATGAATGGCGTTTGGGGATTCGACATGTTCAACTACGAGCGCGTTGAGTCGGGAGAATTCACCGAGCGCCCGCATGATTTTAAAAAGTGTGAGAACCTTAACTTCTTCACCTGCTTCAAATTTGACAAGAGTAGGGACAGCTATCCCTGCCTTGGCGGCTAGTTCTTTTTGTAGAATATTCAGAGCCAGTCGCTTAGCGACCAAACTTGCCTTTATTTTAAGGTACATCTCCTGATCAGTCAGAAAATTGACTTGGATGTGCATGTTTCCCTCGCTAAATATACAATAGTAAGTTTTAATAGTGATTTATGCTATTAAATTATACTATAGTTGTTTTTAATCAAGAAGGCATAAGTTCTTTAAAAATAACTATAGTGCATTTTAATTGGCAATAGCAGACTTAATACATATTAAGATATATTTTAATCTATCATGGAAAAAAAGTGATCACAATTAGCTATTTACCAGTGGAGGAAAGGAGTTCGGAGAGCTCAACTTCTCTTTCTGCAAGAAAAATAAGTTGAACATCTAACAATCTGCGTGGAATTAGGCAGAGTGCGGAGCGGATCCTAGCGGCCAATCGTCCTAGCTCTTTACTTAGACGAGCACAGTATTTCCAGCATTTTGAGGGCTTCCATCCAAGCATCGACACCTGCTTCCCGCGACTCTTCATCGGCTAAGGAAGGTCCCTGCTCGGTGACGATGAGTTCCACCACCTTCGGTTCTTTCTCATGAAAAGCTACCGTTACCAAAGTTTCCACTTTTTCATCCGGAGCCATCGGCCCTTGATAGACCCAGGTTTTCTCTAAGAGATGGCCGGGCACAATCTGTCGATATTCTCCTGTCACGACATGCAATTGGCCTGGAGCATCTTCACTGCTCGATTCAAAGCGATAGCTGCCGCCTACGCGTGCATCCACATGAGCGCGCTCGGGCCCCCATCGCTGCAGCAATTGAGGAGTGATCCAGGCTTTGAAGACCTCTTGAACAGGGGCATGAATGATATAGCTGACTGTCAGGGAATTTACAGGTTCCTGCATGGTCTTTTACCTTGTCCAGACAACGATGGATGAGTCGATGCTCTATTCTACTGAAAAAATTTAAGAAGAGACAGCGATCGTCATAGCAGCCATCAAATTCATTGATTGCGAAAGATATCGGTCTGTGTCAATCACTCGAGAGACTGACCCAACTTCTGGAGTAGACGCATGCTTCATTCCCTGCGCTCCTGCTGTTTTGTATTAGCACTTGCTGCCAGTGGCACGCCTTGGGCCCAGGCCATGACGGGTCTCGATCTTCCAGCAGATAAAGCCGCCCATTTTGGACTTTCTTCCGTTGCAGTTGAAGCCACGATGAAGAGCTGCCAGGCCTGGCAAGACTCGGCAAGCATCTCGCCTTGGTGTCGGGGCTTCTCTTCCATCCTGGTCCTATCATTAGGTGTGGCCAAGGAAATTGTGGATCAAAAACAAGGTCGAAGCTTTGATCAACAAGATCTCAGCGCCGATATCTTGGGCGTGCTCACAGGCAATCTCTTGCAGTGGAATTTCTAGGGCGAAGGCAAGTTTTTCAAGCTAGGCTCTCGATCTTGCCGGAAATTTTTGAGCTTATTGAAATCGGTCTTCGAATGCAGTAGGATCGCCCTTTCCTTAGTCTTGAAAATCAGGAGTATTCTGTATGGGTTCCAGTCTAGATTCCTCGCGGGACATCACCCGATCTGGCCCAAGGCATTCAGACGCGGTTCATCTGGAGTGGCTACAGAATTTGGGCCTCAACTCTTTTGCAGGTTTGCGCTTGCTCGATTTGGGCTGTGGTTCGGGGTACCTGGCTCACATGGCTAAAAGCAAGGGAGCCAGTGTCAGTATTGGGGTCGATATTGAAAAACCAAAAGATGGAATTTTCGATGAGGTGTCCTGGCAATTTGTCGAAGCCAATTTGGATCGCGATGATTGGCTTAACGCTTTGCCAAGCAAGCCCTTCGATATCATCCTAGCCTTCGATATTATCGAACATTTGCGCAGCCCAGTGGCTTTTCTGGAGCAATGTCGAAATCTATTGAGCCCTCAAGGCTCACTCTATCTGACCACTCCGAACACCCAGTCATTGGAAAGGTTGTTGAATCCAGAGGGCTGGTCAGGTGCATTTGATCCGCAGCATCGGATTCTTTTTTCCAAATATAGCCTCGGGTTTCTGCTTAGAAAAACCGGACTGCAAGCCATTCAACTTCGAGCCCCGATGCGATCCTTGCGTTGGTTGCCCCGAGCTTTTCAGCCCCCTATCGGTGGGCAGCTTCTCGTGCAGGCAGGCCCAGCTATCCAAGATAGCTAAACTTTCCTAGTCAAAGATTACTGGGACACAGTTTCAAAGTCGTAGTTCGAATCAATTGGATCCCGGCAACCGCGGTTTCCTTATCTTCGTTCATGATTTCAACATCCTGAACCAACTGCTCCAGCTGGTTGCAGCAAGACGCTACGGCTTCAGCACCGGCCTTTGTCCTGGTCTGACGAAGATTTGTCATATCCTCGTTGACTAGGTCGACCGTTTCTTGACCCAACGCTGCGATCACTTTATCGAGAGCATCGATTTCCTGAGCTGTTGGGCATCGAGCATTCGGTCCACGACTCACCAAGACCTCATCGCTCCCAGGAGCGATGAATCCCCCATCGCCCTGATAATGCGTCGATGGTCGATCGGTGGAAGTCGCCGAAATCTCTGGCGAGACGGCCTTGGTGCTTTTTCGTTCAGCTCCAGAGGACTTGCACGCTGCTTGTGAAAAAATCAAAGAGACCAAAATCACCGGAGCAAATTTGGAAATCATAAAATGATTCTCTCCTCAGGAAGACGCATTAAATAGGTCTGATGGCGACGCGAACAGGATCGGCTAGAGTGAATCGGATCACATCACCAAAATGAATTTTGATGACAAGCTTTTCTCCATCCAAAGCAAGAATAGCGGCAGGGCAGTGATTTTCAATCCAAAAGGTATCTTTCAGGGGATCGGCGAATCCGTGGATGATCAACAGCTCCTCTTCCCGACGATGGTAAAGTTCTCGGACCAGGAACTGAAATTGCCGATCGCCGGCCTCCATCGGTGTCCCACCAGCAGCGCCAATGGCAGCTGTGCTACCCGTCGCTGACGAAATCCAAACACCACTGGATCGATGGGATTCTATTCGATCCAAAAAAGCAATCCGGTAACGACTGGTCGCCGCAGGACTGGCCGCCGCAAAGAGGAAATCGTTTAAGGCAGGAACTTGGACGCTTTCCTGCTTGCCATCGGCTCGCAGAATTTGCGCACGCAAGCGCTGACGTTCCACATACTGGAGCTTGCCTTGAGCATATCTTTGCATTACGTCATCGACATTGCTCTGGTCCCCGGCACAAAGATAGCCCACGCTGGCCGATGAAGATCTTATTCCGATCAAGGGTGTCGAGCCGTGGATGCTATAGCTGGCGGTCATAAGAGTTCCATCGCCACCGAGGGCGATGACTAGGTCAAAGGGACCCTTGGGCCAATCCTCTCCCCGACTGGTTTCCTCGGACTGTATTCCTAGTCGACGCAAACTCGTTTTGAGAGTATCCAGGCACGCGTAGTGCTCCTGGTGAGCTCGGTTGATCTGCTGCTGATAGGCTGGTTCGGTAGCGGCGACAAGGCTTTGCTGTTGGAGTAGCTGATGCTGCTCCAAATTGGTGGGTTTTCGTATGATCAATGCCCTCGTCATCCCACACCCTTTAACAAAAAATACAGAAGCCCTGGGAATCCTGTATCGCAGAAGTTTTTCGACCAGCATCGGCTTCGGAAAAGACTTCTAAGACTTTTTGACAGGATACCACAGAGCTTCGCGACTCACTATGGCCGTTACTCTTCCGTTTTCCGATTGAGAAGAGCATCGTACTGAACAAATTGAGGATTTTTGTAAATTTTGCCATCACTTTCGTATTTTTTACGAATGTCCCCGGTCAACGAGTTGAACAGACCATAAGCTTCCATGAACTTACCCGATTCTGCCAGCTCTTTGCGTTTTGCCGCGTCCAGTTTGGTAATATCAGCAGCTGTTCGTGATTTAAGTCGAAGAATATACTTCGCGCCATTGACTGTAATGGCCTCTGGTGTCGTATCGCCGGGCTTCTTCAAACCAGCAATGGCTTGCCGTACGGATTTGTCGGAACCAAGCCCACCCGGGATGGAACGCGCGCCCAAACCAAAATCACCGGTTTCCTTCCAAGAGATCTGAAGTTCTTTGAGCAACTCAACTGCGGGACCGGCTTTCAAAGCAGCAGCGAGCGCTTTAACTTTTTCGTCAAGAATTTGGGGCTTGCGATCACGACTGAGCAACTTTTCAGCGATTTCTTTTTGGGCTTCTTCCACGGTGACCGACTTTGCTTCTTGAATGGTATCGACGCGGATGATGTGGAAGCCGAAAGGCGATTCAACGATATCGCTGATAGCGCCTGGTTGCAGAGCAAAGGCTACATCGGAGAATTCTTTGACCATCTGGTCTTTCTTGAAAAAGCCGAGATCGCCGCCTTTGGACTTACCGGTGGGATCGTCCGTGTACTTTTCAGCAAGCTTGATGAAATCTGCGCCCTTAGCTTTCACTTCAGCTAAAACTTTTCCTGCCAGTGCTTTGGCTTCCTCTTTGCTGCGTTTTGTG
Organism: Oligoflexus sp.; assembly: GCA_041736645.1. GTDB lineage: Bacteria > Bdellovibrionota_B > Oligoflexia > Oligoflexales > Oligoflexaceae > Oligoflexus. The sequence goes on from JBGSTF010000202.1 coordinate 81,658, forward strand.
GCATCACCTGCCGCCGACCGCGCTTCTTTGAAGCTGATCAGGATATGGCGAGCTTTAACTTTTTTGTCTTGGCTGAATTCGCTTTTGTTCTTTTCGTAGTAGTCCTTAACCTTGGCTTCGCCGCCCTCTTTCAAGAACTTGTCGACTTCGGCGGCATCGACTTTGACTGTGACCGCGCTGGGATCAATGCGTAGGTACTCAACGTTGACTTTAGTTTCATCGGTCAAGTAATTGATCTCGGCGACCTTTTCGGAAACACGATAAGTTCCTGAAATCAATGATCTAAATTTGCTCGTCACCATGTTTTTACGAATTTCGTCGGTGAACGTTTTTTCGGTATGGGCTTGGCTTTTCAAATATCGTTCGAAAAGTTTGGGGTCGAAAGCGCCGTTCTCACCTTTAAAGTAATCACCTTCAGCAATGACTTTTTCGATCTCTTCATCAGTGGCATAAATGCCATTGCGAGTGGCTTCGATATAAAGAAGGGTTGAATCGACCAAGCTGTCGACCACTCGCTGAGAAATACCCATGGCAACTGGATCGAATTGGTCACGGAACTGCTGTTGGTATTGGGCCATCATGTTTTGGTGAGCGCGACGAAATTCCGTAGAGCTGATGTCGACACCATCGACAGAGGCAGCTCGGCCACTTGGCGGCATGAAACCCGACTCCTTCGGGTGGCACACACCAAAGAACAGCATGGCACCCATGGCCAAAATCAATACGGTGTAAGACTGCCAGGACTTTGCCATCGACTTGGCGTCCAGCTCCGTCGTTCTTCTCCACTTAAGCATCCTAGACCCCTTTTTCACCAACACTGAGAGATAATTTTGTACATTTTGACGCAATTTACCCATGCGCACAAACTAAGCTACTACCTTTACCACAGCTCGAGAGCGCCGTTAAGATGGATTACAAAGGATTTTGCGGATCCTTAAGACGCCCCTCCGTCTGCCCAAAGCAGTGGCATCACCATCGCCTAAGCAAACGTCTCAGGGCGAAGACAGCCCGGACTTTCAGCAGATCAGGAAAATTTTCAGGTCGGGGCCACTCTTTGTTTGGAGGATACGCAAGAACGTGCTTTAATAATAAGCTGCAGACAGAAATCGTTTATTGGAAACAGGAGATAGGGGATGATTTTCGACTGGTTGGCAGGAATGTTCTCTAATGACTTGGCCATCGACTTGGGAACCGCCAACACTCTTGTTTATGTCAAAGGCAAAGGCATCGTCACGAATGAGCCTTCCGTCGTCGCCGTGCAAAGGGACGTTCGTGGGGGCAAGAAGATACTGGCAGTTGGCAAAGAAGCTAAGGATATGTTGGGCCGGACTCCCGGTTCCATCGTCGCTGTTCGGCCTATGAAAGACGGCGTTATTGCCGATTTCGAGATCACCGAAGCGATGCTGCGTTATTTCATTGAGCGAGCCCATAATCGTCGGACTATGGTCAAGCCTCGGATCATCATCTGCGTTCCTTACGGAATTACAGAAGTTGAAAAGCGAGCCGTGAAAGAATCAGCTGAATCTGCCGGTGCCCGTGAAGTTCACTTGATCGAAGAGCCCATGGCTGCGGCCATCGGAGCTGGTTTGCCTATTTCTGAACCGAGTGGAAATATGATCGTCGACATCGGTGGTGGAACGACCGAAGTTGCGGTGATTTCGTTGGCTGGTATTGTTTACTCGAAATCGGTGCGCGTGGGTGGCGACAAGATGGATGAAGCCATCGTTAACTACCTGAAGCGCAAATACAATCTGCTCATCGGTGAACGAACAGCCGAGCAGATCAAAATCGCCATCGGGACGGCCTATCCCGACGATGAAATCCAAACCATGCATGTCAAAGGTCGTGACCTCGTCGCTGGTATACCCAAGACCATCGAAGTTGCCTCGGAAGAGATTCGCGAAGCTATCGCCGAACCGGTGAATACGATCGTCGAAACCGTTCGCATAGCCCTCGAAAAGACCCCTCCTGAGTTGGCGGCTGATATCGTCGACAAAGGGATCGTGCTGGCCGGTGGTGGTGCATTGATCAAGAACCTCGACATTCTGCTTCGCGAAGAAACAGGCTTGCCGATCATGATCGCCGAAGACCCCTTGACTGCTGTCGTTCTTGGTAGCGGTAAAGCTCTGGATCAAATTGATATTTTAAGCAATGTGGCCCTGCGCTAAGCGCAGGTCTTCACCCAACTTCGTTTGGGTTATGTGGGCTCAGTTCTCTGAGCCTTTTTCTCTCCCCGCCTGTTTCCTACTGCAACCGCGGTGGTATTGACTGGAGTAGTGTCCATGGCGAAAAGCAGAGCCAGAGTTTTTTGGCGGTTGATCCTGGTGGCATCGCTGCTGTCGCCTTTTGTCTTTTTTTCTTCTACTCTCAGACCTTGGACGACAGCATCGCAATTCACCCTGGTGACCCAGGAAATCCTTTATCCCTTTGAATACGTATGGGATAGCGGCAGCGGATTCGTTGGAAGAGTCTGGAATCACTATTTCGCTCTGACCGGAGTTTCTAAAGAGAACACTCTGTTGAAATCGGATGTAGCGGTCTTGAAGACCAAGCTGCTTGATTACGAAGACAAACTGCAAGAGATCACGAGGCTTCGCAACCTCTTGGGCTTTACTCAGCATTTTCAGGGAGCCCATCTGGTGGCTGAGGTGATTGGTGCCCGGAGCTATCCAAGCTTCAAAACTCTGCGCATCAGCAAAGGCAAACGCGACAGCGTCAAAGTAGGAATGCCGGTGGTGACTGCAGAAGGTGTGGTGGGTCGCGTCATCCGCACAGGTCAAAAATTTGCTGATGTCCACCTGCTTATTGATGCCAACTTTAACCTAGACGTTTTACTGCAGAGAACCCGGGTCCGAGGCGTGCTCAAAGGAGCAGACACTCATTGCCTGCTCAAACTCAATCGACGCGCCGAAGTTCGCATAGGTGACACACTCATCACCTCTGGCATCGTCGGCGGTTTCGCCAAGGGTCTGCAGGTCGGCAAAGTGGTTCGTATCAGCTACGAGTCCGATAATATCTCCCAAACCATCACCGTCGAACCTTGGACCGATTTTGATCGGATCGAAGAAGTGATCGTCTTGGAAAATCATGACCAGGAACTGCAAAAAATCATTGAAACCGCCGGCGAATCCTGGCTGGACAAACCATTTGATGAGCAAAAGGGTGGCTGATGATAGACATCCTTGAACGCCGAGATGCCCTCACTCGATTGCGCCGAACGCTTCGTAAGTGGCGTCCTCGTCCCAATACGGGAAGCCTGACCAAAGATCTGATTTTCCTCCTGATTATCGCCTTCATTCAGATCACGGTTTTGCCCTATCTCTTTGGATCCTTAGGCTATCTCGATCTTATTACGCCTTGGTTGGTGATTACTTTTATTCGGCAGAGACCGCTCCAAGGCACCATCCATGTGATTGTTGCGGCCTTAGTGCTAGAAACTCGATTGGCTGTCCCTGCGGGACTTTATATCTGCGCCTATTGGATTTTGGCTAATGTCATTTTCACTGTTCGACCGGCCCTATCCTGGCGTTACAAAACGCCGTGGTTGGTGTCCTACGCTACAGCCACACTTTGGGTCATGCTGTTCGAACTCTTTGTCATCAATTTTTTGCAAACAGCTTCACTCAGCCAGCCGGTTTATATTGCCCAGCAAGTGGTTCGCTTTCTGGTGTCGATCAGCTTCGGCATGTATCTTTCCCGAGAGTGGATGACCATCGATGCTGAGGAGCCGGTACCCCAATGACTCGCATTCATAAACAAGAAAGTTTACTGATCGAATCGCGGTTCATGTGGGCCAGCATAGCGATCCTTGCCGTAATCAGTGGCCTGCTTTTCCGTCTTTGGTACGTTCAGATTTACAAGGGTGATTACTACAAGGATATTTCCGAACGCAATCGAGTGCGTCGGATTGAGATTCCAGCGCCACGGGGCATCATCTATGACCGCAATGGCGAAGTCATGCTAGGCAACTCACCCTTTTTCGATTTGGTCTTTATTCCCCAATACGTCAAAGACCGAGATACAACCTTTAAGATTCTGTCGCGTCTCTTGCATGTACCTGCCAGTCGCTTTGAAAGTCGCTTGGAAATGGCCCAAGGGCAACCGAAGTTTCTGCCCATCACCCTGAAACGCAATATGTCCCAGCATGAGGTTTCGATCATCGAAGCCAACAAGATCTTTCTTCCTGGGATTGAAGTGCGCGTTGCACCCAGGCGCGACTATGGACCGGATGTACCACCGCATCTCATAGGTTATTTGCGCGAAATCGATCCAAAGGCGATGGATGATCTCAATGAACACTATCCGGACAATCCTTATTTATTGGGTGACCTCGTCGGCAAGCAGGGCTTGGAGTATCGCTGGGAAAAATATCTTCGCGGTCGCCGTGGTTATCGATTGATACAAGTCGATGCCTTTGGTCGACAAACGCAGTCTTTTGAAGAAAATGGCTGGCAGTATCCAAGTGTAGCCGCGGTTCCTGGCTCTGACCTGGAACTTACCATCGACAAAGAATTGCAGAAGGCTACACTTGATGCCTTTGCTGGTAAAAATGGAGCCGTGGTTGTTCTCAATCCACAAAATGGCGAAATACTAGCAGCGATCAGCGAGCCAGGCTTTGATCCACGGGCCATGCAAACCGGGCTTTCCAACGAAGACTGGCGCCGTCTCGTAGAGAATCCATTCAAACCATTGCTCGATAAAACCACAGGCGGAGAATTCCCTCCGGGATCTGTGTATAAGCCCGTAGTGGCGATGGCAGCACTGGAAGAACATGTCATCGATCTCAACAAAACCTATCACTGCCCAGGGTATTTCACACTGGGAGATCGACGTTTTTACTGCCATGACCGCCGAGGTCATGGAACTGTTAATCTGCTCAAAGCCATGATGCTGTCCTGCGATGTGTTTTTCTATCAAGTCGGTGTTGAACTGGGTGTCGATCGCATCGCTCGCTATGCGAGGGCCTTCGGTTTAGGGCAAGTCTTGGGGATTCAATTGAATATGGAGCGCCCTGGCTTGATCCCCACCTCTGCCTGGAAGATGCTGATTCACCGCTTTCCCTGGGCTGCCGGTGACACTCCCAACGTTTCGATCGGTCAAGGCTATGATTTGGTCACGCCGATGCAGATGGCCAATCTCTATGCTTCCATTGCCAATGGCGGCAAAGTTTGGCGACCTTTCCTCGTCAATCGTATTACCAACCATGTCGGTGAAACTGTCTTCGAACATCAGCCGGAAATGATTCGAAAAGTTGTAGAAATCAAGCCTGAAACATTCCAAACAGTCCGCAATGTTTTGATGGCGGTTGTAATGGATCCTAAAGGCACGGGGAAGAATGCCAATGTCCCAGGCACAACCGTGGCAGGTAAAACTGGATCGGTTCAGGTCGTGAGTTTGAAGAAAAACCGCAACCAAGCCGACGTTTCGATGAACTGGAAGGAGCATGCGATGTTTGCTGCCTTTTCTCCAGTCGAAAACGCCGAAATCGCCGTCGCCATTGTTAGCCAGAATGATATAGTCGGCGGCGGCGGTCGATCGGCAGCTCCTGTGGCCGGAAAAATAATAGAAGCCTACTGGCGACTGAAAAGAGAGCGAGCTGCCGTCGCGCAAGCCAATAAAGACCTCAACCGCCCCCTTACAAAACCTGAAGCCGAGGCCGCTAGACATGAGAAACAAGAGAAAGCACTCTGATGGGGTTTTCCTTCTTCCAGAAGGAGACCTGAAAAAACCAAGCAGCCCCCAGATCACTTTGCTTTGTCTGCTCTTCTGTGGCTTGCTTGGGATGGGGCTGATCAATCTTTTCAGTGCCAGTGTTGGAGCCGGTTTTTTCTGGGCGCAAACGCGCAATCTGGTCATTACTCTGAGTGCTTTTGTTTTATTTGGCTGGATCATTTCCATCAAGCGCGTTGCTGCCTATACTTATTGGTTTGTTGCCGCTGTCTGTCTTTTGCTTATGGTCGTGCTCTTAACAGGCCGTATCGCGGGCGGTGCCCAGCGCTGGATATCATTCGGTCCGATCGGCTTCCAACCATCGGAGTTCGCCAAGCTCGCCACCGCGCTTTTGGTATCGCGATTTTTTTCCTCTAATCGCCAGGATTCCCCATACCGCATTCGCGATTTGATGCCGCTTCTCTTTGTTCTTGGGACCATATTTGCTCTCATCTTTGCTCAGCCAGATTTTGGAACGGCAGGCATGTGCATCCTCATCGCCCTTTGTCAGCTGGCATTTATTCGAATCGATCTAAGGTCCATCGCAGTCGTTTTACTCGCCACTCCCTTTTTGGCAGCCGTGGGCTGGAACATGGCGCTGCAACCCTATCAAAAGCTACGTATTCTGAACTTGCTCAATCCGAATCTCGATCCCCAAAACACCGGCTACCATGCCCTGCAATCGCTGATTGCGGTGGGGAGTGGCGGATTGTTTGGTAAAGGATTTATGCAAGGTACTCAGGCTCACCTCAGATTTCTTCCTGAACGTCACACGGACTTTATTTTTTCCGTCTTCTCCGAAGAGCATGGATTTTGGGGAAGCGTCATTGTCTTTATGGCATTTGGACTTTTAACCTACATCGCCCTCGATATTGCCAAACATAGCAAGGATACTTTTGCCGGACTGCTGGCAGCAGGACTGGGTGCTCTTCTCTTTTTGGAATTCGCCATTAATGTAGCCATGGTCATGGGGATATTCCCAGTGGTCGGCATCCCACTGCCCTTCTTTTCCTATGGAAGTTCGGCTATGCTTACCGTTTGCGTATCCATGGGACTCCTCATTTCTATCAATCGCAACAATAGCGGTGTCCATAAAAACTAATAGTCTCGGATGATTAGCCGTAGAAGACGAATCTGGCCTCGGCTGGTGTATGCCGCGCAGATTTAGCGGTTTGTACCCGGTCCCCTCTTCTGATAGGGAAGAAGCGCAAGCATTCAGCAACCCAGCCTCGTCCATAGGAGACTCCGACGTGAAGCCCCTACGCGAATGGATCAAAGAGATCGCCAAGCATAGTGACCCTGATCGAGCTGTTTTGGAACATTCTTACAAGGGATTTTCCGAGGCCGAAAAAGTCGCCTTTGCCGAGAATAGTGCCGAGGTCTATGCCGGCAAAGTGCGTGAGCTGATCCGCACCGACCATGAACTCTTCATCTACCATACCGATCGCCTCTCTGCTTTCGATCGTTTCGTCGGCATGGTTCCCTATAAGGGCACAATTCTGGCAGAAATTTCCCAATTTTGGTTGGAAGCTGCCGCGGAAGTCGTCCCGACCCATTACCTCGATCGTCCTCATGAACGCGTTCTGCGTTGTATAAGCTGCAAGCCTTATAAAGTTGAAGTTGTAGTGCGAGGCTATATGGCCGGAAGCATGATGCGGGCTTATCAAAAAGGCATTCGAGATTTCTGTGGCGAAAAATTGCCGGAAGGCTTGGAAGCCTATCGCATTCTACCCCATGCGATCATCACTCCAACCACCAAGGCAGCAGCATTTGAACATGATGAGGATGTCAGTCCTGCTGAATTAGTGACTCAAGGTATTTGCACTGCTGCGGAATGGAAACAAATTTCTGAAATGGCCTTGGAACTGTTTAAGTTCGGTCAGCAGAAATATGCGGAAAAAGGCTGGATTCTGGTCGATACCAAATACGAATTTGGTCGCGATCCATCAGGCCAAATTCGACTTATCGATGAGATCCATACTCCCGATTCGTCTCGTCTCTGGGTCAAATCAAGCTATGAAACTCATCTCGCCCGAGGCGACGCTCCGGAAATGTTGGACAAGGAAACAGTGCGACGATACCTACTTGACCAAGGATTCAGTGGACAGGGAACCGTCCCTCACGTCCCTGTCAATCGCTTGATCACACTCGCCGAAACTTACTTGAAGGTCGCTGAAACTTTAACAGGTCGAACCCTGATGAGTGAAGGGCCCCTGTCTGCATCACCGCGCTGCCTTTAAACCTTCGCCCCAACCACCGGAGGGGCTTGGCACTTTTGAAATTGCCTATCTCCTCCTACACTTATCGAACGAGAGAGCTTGAAGTGGCCGCGCTTCAGCTCTCTGCAAGCTTTCTCTGACGCCGACCCATCACGTGACAATTCAAATAAAGAGCAATCTTACCTAACTGTAAGCACTAGGCTCTCAACTCCTCACGAGCCAGCTCCGATGCCCCCATGAAGCGGGCTTCCGCTGAAGAAGGAGACGACCATGGCCAAGGGACGAGCCGAGCAGAGTCATCAGGAACAACAGGGGACGCCAACCTATATCATTTTGAGCGTCTTGTTTGCTATCGTGCTCTTTGCGCTCGAAGGCATCAAGGATACGATATCTATCAGTGGCTCCGACTGGCTAACGCGATCGACCAGTCTCGGATTTATCGCCTTAGGTCTTTCCATCTGTTTCTTCTGGCGAAGGCTCCACGATAGCCTTTTCAAAATTCTGACTGCATTCTTCTTCACTGCCAGCCTTTGGGCCTATCTGGTGGCGACAATCGCACTGCCTTTGCTTGCATCTGGCGAGGATGTCACCACTCGTCAACAGCTCATCCATCAATTCGGTCTAGGCGGCATCGTCATCGCCGGATTTTCACTTATGGCAGCCCTGCTCTATCATCAAAAGCCTGTTCCAGCCCTCCTTTTGACAAGTTTTGCCGGTCTCTTTGTTGGATTCGGGAGTCTTTGGCCACTCGTAAAAACAGGCGTTATTCCCCATACGAATGAGTTTGCCATTGAAAATCATGGAGCACGTGGTTCCAAGAAAGTCGCCATCAACGAAGACGAAGCGGAAGAAGACTCTCATGCTGCGAAGGCTGCAGGTGCAGGTCACGCACAGATCGAAGAGGAAGAAGAGATCGAGGCCAATCCCGGTGACCACGAATCCAAAGCCAAAACTAGCAAGACTGCCCATGAAAATCGAGTGGCCAAGGCGCATGAAGAGCCTATCGCTGGCGATCACGGTACAGCAAAAAAATCCAAGATGAAGCTATCAGCCAAGGATTATGATTCCTTGAAAAAGACGGAACCCAAACACGAAGCTGAGCATGGGGATGATGACGAAGAAAGAATGCGTAAGGCTCTGCGATCAGCAGATCACGAGGACGAGCACCAGTCCATCGAGCAACCCGTTCCGCGCACTCTGACAGAATCTCAGAAAGCGAAACTCGAGCGAACCGTCACCAAGCCGAGTCCCATGAAAAAATCTGCCTCGGCTCATTCGCCTTCTAAGACTCCAGGAACCCTGCTCGCCAAAGCGAGTAGCCACGGCCCTCATTGGGAATATTCTGGTGAAGAAGGCCCGCAAAACTGGGGCGAATTAGCTGATAATTTCAAACTCTGTAGCAGCGGACTGGAACAAAGTCCGATCAATATTTCTGCTGAGTGGGCCGCTCGCGATGCGATTCAACTCGACTACAAACTTAGTAATTTTCAAGTCATCGACAATGGCCATACAGTTCAGGTGAACGTCGAACGCGGTAACTATGCAAATATTGATGGCCAGCGCTACGAACTCAAGCAATTTCACTTCCATACCCCGAGCGAGCATCTCTTGGATAATCGATCCTATCTCATGGAAGTTCACTTTGTGCACGCCAACGAAAAGGGTGAACTGGCGGTCATTGGAGCCTTTATCGGCACCGGAAAAAGCCACCCCGAATATCAAAGAGTCTGGGATTACATGCCAGTTAAAACCAACGAGCCAATCAAGCCATACAACAAGACTTTGGATCTGCGTCGCCTTCTTCCAGAAAGACTCCAAGCCTTTCACTATGCAGGATCGTTAACGACTCCTCCTTGCAGTGAGAAGGTCAATTGGAATGTTCTCCAAGCGGCCTTACGTTTTTCCACGGATCAGATTGATCGCTTCAAAGCCAAATATCCTTTGAATGCAAGACCAGTCCAGTCTCTCAATTATCGAAAAGTGCCTTGATTGTATCGAGGGCGAAAGCCCCAAAAAGGATAAGGTGCTTTATCCATATTTCAACCTGATGCGACGCAGGTTGAGGACAAAGCACCCCTGAAGAAACCACTACACCGAGATAGGGGACGAACAGACAATTCATCGCTGCGAAGACGATGACGTCTCTGAGATCCTTGTTAACTAAATCTTCAGACCAGTGTGCTTCATTCTTTTTCCTTTTCTATATGTCCCAGTTTCCCGGGAAAACCTAAGCGTGCGTGTGTACCCTGCTTATAGCTATTTCACGCTTTGTGCCGTTCAGCCCCTCCGAATGAATGCAGAAGGTTCCGACTCGCGCCCAGCTTCCAGCTTGTCGCAAATGTTGTGAGCACCCGCCAAATGCGATCATAACATATTGATACAATTGTATTTAATATGCGTGATCAATAAAGCTTCCGAATTTTGGACCTCAGGATTCACCGCCCAGGATCTCATAACACGGGAATGATTGACGAATCCGGAGTCGCCTGTTTTTGAACAATCAATCCCCCCGCTGCTCGCTGCCCCTATCCCTAAGATCTTCCAGTAATTTCATTGTGTTAAAATTTTTCTCATAAAGTAAGACCCTGCATCGTGCCGACTTAAGTCTTTGAGAGAAAATATTTGGAGACGAGCCATGACCCGTAAAGGTCGGGAAGCTTGGAAAAAAATCGCCATCGATGAAACCAAGAAAGCAATCAAGGTTGAGCTCGATGCTATTCTAAAGCAGTCGGGTGAAGCCGAGCGACTGAATTATATTTTGGAGCAGATCCAGCATTTGGAAGCAGCCGAGGATTCCGATCAATTATTGAGACGTTTTATCTTTATCGTCTCGGCCCTGGTGCACCACGATCGCCACGGAGGTCTGGGCAAGAGGCAAATCCAGGATCTATCGAACTTGGGTCAGGCCATCCTCCGAGTAGCAGGCATCAAACCCGGTCATTCCCAGGTGTCTTTTCTCTACTCCGAACTGCATACCATCATGAGCGACATTCATCACAGCAACAGCGAAATTCTTCAAGCGCTATGGGAAAGACAACTCGCTGCGCAGATGGCTGTCATGCCCCCGGAGCATATGGCCAGACAAAATCTGGGAATGGGCATCTATGCGCTGCGATTGGGTAATACAGCCTTGGCCCTACATTTTATGGATCGGGCCCTCAGCAATTGCGAGGACGGCAAAACGGGCGATACCATTCGCGTTTGGATGGTAAAATCCCTCAGAATTTCTGGTCAGTTGGAAGCCGCCGATCGGAAAGCTCAAGACGTAGATGCCGACATTACCAATGACAATTGTCGACAGGAACTCGATTGGGAAAAATGCTGTCTGCAATCGAGCAGCACAGGCGATCTCAATGAAATGATGAGTCTTCTGAGGAAGCATAAAGCCAGTTACTCGAGTTCCTATAAGTTAGAGCTCTATCTGTGGGCTGCCGGACACAAAAAAACCCAGTGGCTCGAACGTTTGCCAAAAATCAGTAGCCTCGTCGGCAGTCGAGTGATCGAATCGCAAAAAAATGCCCAACTGTTTGCTGTCACTCATTCTCTTGAAGAAGCCTATGATAGCGAGATTCCCTTCGCCAAACGTTTGATCGATATCAAAAAAATCCTGCCAAAGATTTCGGAGCTTTACTACATCGACCAGGAAATCTTGGTGTGGAATGCCCTGGCTCGCTGGCTCTATCGGAGCCGGCATTATCAACTCGCAGCCATTGCCTTCTATGAATATAAGTCGCTTTGCCTGAAACTCAGCGAAGGCCGTGATGCCGATGTCCTACGCCTCGCCTCGGATCTCCTGGAAGTGGATTGGCTGCAAAAGAGCTAATCTCTGGATATGCCGAGACTTACGCCACTCTTGGAAATATTTCATGGAATCTGAAATAAACCGCGGGTTTGGAGCTTTGCTTCGGCCCGAAACTCCCGGAAATATCATCCGCTTAATATTTTAGCTCAAGTACTAGGCAAAAACAGCCGATGAAGTCGACCATGAGGTGGCACATGCAAGTATTCTCCAACAAGTCGAAGCGCCGGCTGCTCTTATCAGCAGCACTCCTGAGTTCCCTCTATGCTTGTATGCAAAAGGGATTCGTAACCAGTGAGAAACCTAAGTCCGCGAATCCAGCGATTACTCTGGAACCGTCGACCAAGGCCAACGATAGACCAACTGAATCAGGAACGGGAGTTCCTGGCTATTTAGTTGGGTGCTCTCTCTTTACCGTTCAAGACCAGAACGTCCAGGTTGGGTGTAATCTTTCCGATGCCGATGGCAACAAGATCCCAACGGCAGCGACTGCCTGGACGCAGTACGACATTCGACTGCCTGCAGCCGCTCCTGCTGGCGTGACAGTGGCCAAGGCGATTGCCAGCACTCCCGAAGTCTGGGACGTAAATTTCAATTTCAAAGGTGCTGACAAGACCGTTCTATCTGATATGGCTCGCGCCAGCTCCTACGGCTATGCCTACGTCAATGCCTCGGGTCAGACCGTGCGTATCGAAACAGCACCGGCTCCCGCGCTCGCTCCTGTCACGACTCCTACAATTCCAAGCCCCAACACGCCTCCAAGCTGTGTCGGTGGAACCCTGGTTGACGGAACATGTTTTATTCCTGTCGATGTTTCGTGTACCGACTACTGTAGCAAAGCCAATCTGCAGGTTCATCCTTATGTTATCGATCGTTTTGGTGCGTCGCGCAATGCCGACACGGATGCGAATAAAGCTGCCTGTGATGCTTTGTTCACCCAAATTCGAGGCACCCAGGATTATCGCTTTAGCGATGTCCATTCTCTTCATGGGTGGGGATGCTACCAAGAGCCTTCGGGTCGAGTGGTTTATGATAAAACCGACACCAATCCTGCTGAGTATCCTCGCATTGGCGACCGCAGAATCTGTGGATGTCAGTAGTCTTGATCAGGGGTCTCTGACGAGCTCAGAACTGAGCTCGATCCAGCCACATGGAAATGCAAGGTCACTCCGCGGACTCCTATGCGACCTGTACGCTGGGGAGAATCCGCGGGCCCAAAATTTTTCTCTCCTAAGAGCCAGTCACAAGCAAATTGCCGACAAACGAGGGGACGAGACTCGTAAATCGTACATCCTTGAGCGCTCAGGAATCGACAAGCCTTACCCGCTGGCTTAGCAATGTCTTCAGCATTGTCAAGTCGCGTAGAAAAGCCAGGCTGCGATTCGATTTCAAGTTGAATGCAGCAAAGGCTACAGGAACCGCAGGAACGCCCCTTTTGAGGCACTCCGTCGCCACTATTACGCCGAAGCACTGCGACCATTGTCCCAGCTCCTTACTGCTCTTAAGGTTATTTAGCTCCCAGGATTATTCAGGATCAGGCTTGCAAGTTTTGACGCTTAAAATTTCTCTAGGATAGAGACCTTCCTCAGCAACTTTCATGGTCGAAAGTCGAATCAGTTTACCGTTCAAGGCTTTGGCAAACTCTAAAGTCCCTTTGATATAGCAGCGTTCTTTGTTGATTTTGTAGTTGCGAGCGCAGAGTGATACCCAGCCCGGCTCAACCAAATCTATATGCTCGGGTTCGGGCACAAGATACCATTCGCACTTGTCTTTGTGCCAAGGATCACAACCCGCTAGCAGAGGGACAATGAGAATGCTCAACAAGACGAAGGAGTGCTTACTCATTGTAATGCACCTTTATTTCGATGCGACGGTTGAGGGCTCGGGTTTCCTCAGTCGAGTTACTGGCAACGGGTCGAGTATCGGCATAACCTGCGGCAGAAACGGTAGTAGGGGAAAAGTTTAGTTCTTCAACAAAGTGTTTGACGATAAAAGAAGCTCGCAAACTGGAAAGCTCCCAATTGGATAATTCTCCTTTGGCAGGCACAGCATCGGTATGCCCTTCGACAGTGATATCCCGACCCAACTCCTTGAGAATAGTTCCCACTTGATTCAGGTCGTCAAGGGCCTTGGGATTCACCCTATAGGATCCAGCCTTATAGAAATGGGTGGCCAAGAGGCGAACCCGAAAGCCATCCAAATCTCGTTGAACAGAAACAATGCGTTCCTGGCCCTTCTTTTCCAATTCTCGAATCTTTTCTTTACCATAGAGGCGGAGATTGATCATCTCCGCAATCTTCTTCATTTCCTGATCAATGACCTTCATATTTCGTTCTGCGGATGGATACTTAGTTACAATAGGAGGCCGAATGCGATCACCTTTACGATGTTCAAAGATACCGAATCCCTGTTCGGTCGGACCGACTCGCTTCACATCGGGAATATCTTCCATCACATCATTGAATGATTCCTGAATTGATACGGCAGCCTGCTGAATCTTCGCTTCGCTTGCGCCTTCCTTTTTTAAGGCGTAAAGAACCACGAACACGGCAAAAAGCAGTGTCATCATGTCCGCAAAGCTCACCAGCCAGCGTTCATGGTTTTCAAACTCGGGACATTTTTGCTTCTTCGCCAATCCAGGGTCCTGGGCTTGAGAGTTTACTCTTCTTCGTGACCACCGCAGAAGACTTTCAAACGTTCTTCAATAATTTTGGGATTGAGCCCGGATAGAATTCCATCGATCCCAATAATCACCATCTGAAAGGCATAATGGTGAAGGATAGCCTTTCTCTTCAGCTTCTTGCCGACGGGGATTCCCCAGATATTGGCAAATCCGACACCATAGAGTGTTGCAACGAAAGCAACCATGATACCAGGACCGATCAATTCCGGTTTATCCAAAGAACTCATAACCTTCATCAAACCAATAACAGCACCAAGGATTCCAATTGTTGGGGCAAGAGCACCAAAATCTTCCCAGAAGTGAACGCTCACTTCGGCCTCTTCCATCTCGAAATGAGCCTCAGTTTCCAGAGTATCTTGAAGTACGGCTGGATCTGTCCCATCAACAGCAAGTTTTACCGCTTTACGGAGTGGCGGGAAGGTGATGCTATCTCTTTTCTTCTCCAAAGCAAGGATCGATTCTTTACGGGCAACTTGCGCCAGATCAATAATTTGATTCATAATTTCCGTTCGATCGGGCTCGCCCTTTTTTATAAACTTCCCAACCGCTTTCAAGGCTGTAATGAAATCATTCAAAGGATAAGCCACCAATAGAGCGCCGGTAGTTCCGCCAATTACAATTGCAACGGAAGGAGGATTCCAAACAATTTCCGGAATAAGATATGTTGCGTGTTTGAGTATAAGCGCAGCCAGGATCGACCCCAGGGCTACGATTGGTCCCAAGATGCTTGACAGTTCCATAGGCTACCCTACTTTCTAGATCCTTAAGCGGATATTGAGCGGATCTCGAATCATCTCGATTCGATGGAGAGATGACTCCTTCATTCTAGCACAGGAATCCTTCCCGATACAAAGGCTGCAGGGACTCATGTTCAACGAATATATACCGAAGCGAAAGGAGCATAAGGGTAAGGGAGACGGCATGAGTTCGGCCCGAGAAATCTATTGGATCAGCAACAAGGCAAACTCTGCCTTGCAAGAGAAAATTGATGTTCTCAAAAAGATGAAGGTCGAAGCCAAGGTATTGCCTGACTTCCAAAGCCTCGTTCGCGCCTATGCAACGGCGCGACTCAATACAATTGTGGTGGATGATACCATTATCGATGCCAAAGCCTCTGAACAATTGGGCAAACTTTCATCGCATCCTGAATATGCCGGTGTTCGGTTTATCCTATCCATCAGCTTGGATCAGGCAGATATCATTGAACGAGCAATATCCCTCGGCTTTCGGGATGTGATACCGCTGGATTTGTCCAGTGACCAATGGGCTCGCCGCTATTCTTTTGCGTCCTCGGGTCGAGCTTTGGATATGGCCGAGCCTTATCCTCAGATTACAATGAAAAACATATCGGCCTTGCATATACCAGCTCGCATCGCTTGGATGAATGACACCGAGCTATGGATCGAGAGTCGACTCACTCCAGCCGTGGGAACGCAATTAACACTTGGCGGTGGCATCGCCAACTATCTTGGCGTCAAACATTTGACACTCAAAGTTATGGAACACCATAATACTCATTTGCACTTTCGATATTCTGATGCCTTACTTTGCCGATGGGATATCGCCAAGGCCCATCAAGCCAAGAAAAGCATCCTCTTGGACTTCTTTAAGCAGCAGCCAACCATTGCTCCCGTGCGTGTGTATACCGTCATGCGATCAGCGGAACTTAGAAAGGATTTTCTCCGAAGACTGGATTTGCATCGCTTTCAAATATCGATCGCTCTCAATAAGACCAATATGATTCACGAACCTCGCTATATTGGACCAGATGTCATCGTCATTGAAGATAGAATGTGTATGGGTGATCACCGAGTTGCATTTAAGGAAATGTTAGATAATCTGGTGACAGATATTCCTATTTTGGTAGTTGGACCGCATGCGATGGAGGATAAATTCTCTGATATCTCGCGCTCCATTCGGATCCTTCGATCCCATAAGCTTCCGGCCAACCTTGACGAATATCTCATCGAACAGGCCGGCGAGACTCAGCAGACAAGATCGAGTGTGACTTTTATTCCGAAAGGCCACAGCATTTCATTCGCCCACATTGCTATTCCAGCACGGATCACCAAACTCCACCCGGATGCCGCCCAACTCGCTATTCACTACCCCTTGGGACGCTTCGGCATGTGTGGTTTAGAATCACCTTTGATTCACAATACTCTGGGCCGGCACGTGCAGTTTAAGGTCACCGAATGCTATGCCCACAACCAAGCCAGCCTAAACGAATTTCCCTATAAAATAGATGGATTACTCGTCGATGTGAGGCAAGCGGAACGCCACCTTATCAAAGATCATTTGATCGAATACTACCGGCAAAAGATAGAAGAAAGCCTTTCCCCAAGGCGTAAACAGCCGCATGCCCCTCCTCAAGTAGAAAGAGAGCAGGCAAGGCCAGTTGTAGAAGAAGTTTCCACCAAACAAGAAAGCCGGGCAATTCCCGGCCCTGAGGTCATTGAGATCAATCCATCTGCAGAAGATCTTTATCCCGAGAGTCCGCTTGATAGAGCCGTTGCCAGTTGGTCTCATATCTCGGCAGAATGGAAGGTTGTAGGTATTACCATCCTGCTCTTTGGAGTGCTTTTTATACTGCTTTTCTTCATCCGCCCTTCACAGGAGCAGCTAGGAGGATTCATGACAGAACAGCTAAAAATATTTCAGCAGCAGCACGGCAGCCGTCCAAGCCCCTCAACACCCCAAAATGAATGATACTTTGGACTTCACCTAGGAGCGTCCAACAGCCTGACAGTAGCCGAGGAAAACGCCGAGGCCCTCCTTTCGACTCTTTATGCTCGATCAAAAGAAGCTCTTAAGTCGCTAAAATTCTTCCCATGAAATGGTTCATTGCCGGGTTCGAGAGATACTCGATATGCTCCATCCGGACGATGGACCTGTTGGTTTTTTTGACAAAATTCCCCAGACATCAAAATTCTCTTTGTTTGCCTTAGCTTTCAAGCTCCCGAAACCAGGGTTCTTTCCTTTAGCCTCACATGGGCCATTCTTTGCAAGAAGTAAGTCGGCCTGTGCCCGTCTCTTGTGGAATCGGAATGGATGTTGTTGCTGTGGAGCTTGACGTGGAAAAGCTGTTGTTTAGAAACTGGTTGAAGATGTACCTATGGCTCAATCTAATTTGCGGTGCAAGCCTTGCTATCGCTGCTGATTTCAGCCCTATCATTCCCTTGCCTGCGAGTGGATCGGAGTTGCCGTTGCTCGATATGGCTCTTCGCGACCCCGAGTTGGCATCACGTCGCTTAACAGATGATATCTACGCTCAAAGAGCTTTGGAAGAGGTCGATGCTCAAACCAAAGAGCTTAGCCTAGCCCGAGGCAATCGGCGCTTGGAGCTGCTGAGTGATCTATACAAGAACGAAGCGCTGCTCGCTTATTTCTTTGAAGATCTGAAGGCGGGTCGTCTGAACATCCAAGGCAACTATGGCTCTCCAGAACAAAAACTCAGAGAAACCCGCGCTGCTTTGATCAGCCATGCTACCGACTTTGCTCGCGAAAGCAAAGATCGTCGAGCCCATGCTGTTTATCATGCCATGGTCGCCAAATATCTGAACGGTGATACCAGCAAGCCTGACTCCCTTCTTCGCATCAGCAAACAGCTGAGCAAAGGACTTCAGGCTCGCGTTCAATTTATAGTCGCTGCAGCTCGCGCCCAGCGTAACGACAGTGCAGCCAAGCAAGATATAGCCAGCAGTATCGGTCGCATGGGCCGTGAGGGTTCCATCGCTGGAAATCTTTTGCTCGCTAAAGCCGAAGCCGCTCGCAATAGTGACTCCTACCGCAGCTATCTGAGCCGAGCTACGGCTGGAACGAAATCTTTGAGTCGCCGCGATCGTGAAAAAGTCCTGGCCTTTGCTCTGAATATTTGGAAGGGCGAAGAAGGTGCAAGAGCTGATTGGAATCGTGCTCCTTTGAATCTTAAGCAAAATAGGGACTCTGACATAGCTAAGGCGGTAGCAGAGCGCAGTGCGCTTCAAGCCTCAGCTCAAGGTAATTTGGCTCCCGCTATGCGCTACTACCGAGCTATCGTTGATAGCAACAAAGGCCAGGCTCGTTTGACCTTGGTTACGGATCGAATCCTTGATCTGGAAGCTGCCCAGTATCAGCAATCAAAGAATGTGAAGCCTTATCAAAAGTCTTTGATCGCCTTTCAGGAATTGTTCAGCACAGAAGGTGTATTAGGCGCCAATCAAGACGCTCCTGCAAAAGCCCAGGCCGAGAAAATTCGCCTTCGCCATCGTAACTTGATCAGCCAGATGATTAGCAGTGGCAAGCAGGCTTCAAGTGAGAGTCGCACCAAGAGCGACGCGATTAATGCCGCGACGGTCTTCCTCAACGGTCATGCAATCGAAGCTGAAAAAGTGGCTCTGAAAACCGATATCGGTCGTCTCTATGCCATGAATAATCAGCATGGCGAAGCTGTCCGCGTATTCCTGGAGCTGAAGGCTGAAAGCCAAGGTCCTGCAGTTCAACAATATCTGCTGTTGGCTATGCAGTCGCAGAGAGTGCTGGCTAAATGGACTGAAAGAGCTCCATGGCAGGGTCTAGTCCAGGGACAAAATCCTGCTCGTCAGGCTCTCGCCCAAATGTACGAAGAACGTCTGCAAACAACTGGAAGCTGGGATGACCTCGCGCACCTAGGTCTTCTGTATATTCAACTCAACCAAACAGCCAAAGCCTACGCAATCTGGACCAATACTTTGCAAAAGAATGCTCAAGGCAGCCAAGCTCAACTTGCTGGCGGCATGATGCTGAATGCTTACAAGAAAGCTCGTCAGTGGCAAAAGCTGGAAGATCTATCACGAATTGCCATTAAAATGCAGATGACTCCCATGGTACAAAGCCAGCGTCTTGATGCTGTGGCTCTCTTGGGTGACGCTTTGTTTGAAGGTGGCAAAGAGCACTTTACTGCTGCTCGTTATGAAAAATCTTCGGAGAAATTGGCAGAATTCACCAAAGTCTATAAGACTGATTTCCGCCGACCAGAAGGGATGTTCGTACTCGGCAAATCTTACCACATGAGCGATAAACATCCCCTGTCAGTTGAAACTCTGTTTGCCTTAGTCAATGAATATCCGGCTTGTCCCTTTGATCATGATGCCCTCTTGCTCGGTGGCAGCTGGTCGATGCCCATGGCCTGGGAAGAGCAGACGATTTTCTTTTATCAGCGTTTTTCCGATCGCTACGCTCGCGATGCGAAAGCACCTCAGATTCGCATGATCTTGGTTGAGCTTTATGTCGGTCGCGAACTCTACGGCAACGCCGTCCGAGCTCATGCTGCCCAGGTTGCTGATAGTCAAGTAAGCCGCGTCGATCAAATCAAATCGGCTTTGGCAGTGATGCATATCGAAGAGCGTTTTGGGGAAGCCAAGCATGCCTACTGGGGCGCAAACAAAGCTCGCGAGCTATCTGGTAATAACCCACAGGTCCTGGCTCAAGTCCTGGCTTTCGAAGCAAGACAGGCAGCCAGCAAGAACGACTTCGCCAAACTTCGTCAGTTGGAAACTCAATTGAGTGGCCTTGGCATCCAAGACGCAAATGCTTCCGAAGGCTTGGCTTTGACCCGCTTTGTATTGGCCGATAAGGAATCAGAGCAAACCAAACAGGACATATTCAACCTGGAACAAACAGATCCTTACCAGACTCTTCAGGCTCAGTATGCCCTGTTCCTCAAGTCGAAGGGGTCCTTTGAGAAGGTTTGTGCTGCAGGAACTTCAAGTTATTGCGGATTGGCGATGCTTCGCCTGTCAGAAACAACTCGCAACAGTTTGAGCGCTATCGAAAATCTGAGTGTTGCTCAGACTCTTGATGAATCTATCGTCAAAAAATTCGACCAACAGAAGCTGGCTATTATCAACGTGATCAGTCAAACCAGTTCTCAGGCTGACAGCATTGCTTTGGGAATCTCTGAGAAGGGTGAAACACTCCCTGATTGGTCGCAAGAAATCGTCGTGAACAGTTCGGAAGGGAATTTGGATCGGGCCCATGGCGCCATTGGCAATGGCTATGTCCAGTGGATGCCGGTTAAAACCGATCGTGAGTGATTCTATAACAGGTCAGTTGATTGGAAGGAGAGTATCATGTTGAAGCACATAATTCTGGGCCTGAGTATCGTAAGTCTCTCTGCTTGTACAACCCTGAGTGGCACGAACCCTGGGGACGCTCGCAAAGGAGCTTCCAAACTGTCTTACAGCAAGTCTCCCATCGTTCATCAAACCAATGGACGCAATATTATGCGGAAGTTGGACCGCGATGCATGGGTCGAAATTCGCAACAGTTCAAAAAGCGAACATGTTAAACTTTACGGAGCTTTAGGCGCTGCTGAATGGGATGTGGCGGTGCAGGATGCTCACACCTATCTGCAAAACCATCCCCAGGATGAAGTAGCTTTGACCGTCCTCGCCATCAGTTTGGCGATGAAGCAAAACTATAGCATGTCCGCCTACTATGCCGATCTTTTGAATCAGTATCACCCCGGCAATCCCGAAGTTCATAACCTTTTGGGATTGGCTCTCATGAACAAAGCCGGCGCAAGCTATGCCGACTTTCAAGCTGCCAAGAAAGAATTCGAACTGGCCTTTGATGGTTCCGGTCAACAGATCGCCAGCGGATTAAACCTCGCTCACTTGAATCTGCAAATGGGAAACGCTGAGGCTGCTCGAGATATCTACCAAGCTGTGAAACCTCGTTGTGGCGACTGTACCGAAGCTAACATGGGTTACGGTATCGCTCTGAGTCGATTGCGGGAATTTGGCAAAGCCGAAGTGGTTTTTAGCGATCTTCTTAAGAAAGACCCTCATAGCCCTTATGCTCGATTCTATTTAGCCCTGGTGGCCAAGTATGGTCGAAACGATAATAAGGCAGCTATCGGCCAGCTGACCGCCTTGGTCGAAGATCCGGAGATTAAAAACGTTGAAATGCAGCGAAAAGCCAATTTTCTCCTGCGCCGGATTCAAGCCGAAGTATACGGTCAACCAAAAGATTCAGAGTCTTTTATAGCCAAAGAAAAGCCGACAAAGGCAGTGAAAAAAGCCGTTTCTGAACCCATCGTCGAAGAAGGCGATCTGGAACAAGCGATCAACGCTGAATAAGCGTCTGCTCATACTCCTTCCCTTCCGGGGGCCTCGTGAATGAACGGGGCCCTTTTTGCTTTTTGGCTCATGGTTTTGTTCTTTCTCCCTTTAAATTCAATCATCATCACTGCCTCTGATCCTCGCCATTTTAGGGAGCCTGGGGACAGGCTCTCTGTCAAGGTCTTCTATGGTATAATACAGTGTGGTTTCGCATTTTAAGAATGGAATTCAAGTGCCAATGTCCATAGCCTTCATCGACCAGGGTAAGGTTGAAGTCATGCGGACTGCCACAAAAACCAAAAGCCATGCGCTCGGGCAAAACTCTCTCAAATTCAGTCTAATGATGCCAATTCTAAAGAAAAAAATTGAAGCAAAACCCCGTTCTATCTGGTCAATTCGTCTATATTTACTCCTTCTTTTGACAGTTTTTGTTAATGGACCAGCACAGGCACTCGAGTCGCCGGGACCGCCTAATCTGGATGATTACGCAACCATCGAATGGTCCATCTTTGACAACCCCAAGGAACTGGCGAGCTGGATTAAGCCGGTCTATCGATCTATTGACCAAACGAAAAACCCTAAACATTGGGTCCGTGCGTTCACGATTTACATCAGTCAGGTTCAGGAAGGTAGAATTTCCTGGGACGAACCTGATGACTATAAGAAAATTGGGCGCGAACTCATGCTGTTGGCATTCCAACAAAAATGGTATGAAGACTATCTACGTCTCTACAGACAATTCAGGGAGCCAGACCCGGGTGAGTCTGATCCCGCTCAATCTTTTGAAAAATATTTAGACCTTTGCAGAACACTCAATGGACCTGCTTATCTCGAAATCAATGAGCAAGCGAACTATGCTGAATACCTCGACGGAATTGGCAAAACTGAAAAAGCTATTCAGATTATTAAGACCGCCTACGATCGCGCTCAATCAGATCCTAAAGTCCCGGGCCTCTCCCGGCTCATACTATCGATGCGATTAGCGATACTCTTCAGCAAATCCGGCGACCTCGAGCGATCTTTTGCTCTATGGGATATGGCGGAAAGACAATTACGCAACACGCGATTAAGAATGCTCACTATCAACATCCTAAGCAATATGGGTATTCAGTACTATAAGCAGCACACGCCGGAAGCCTATGAAAAGGCAGAAAACTATTTTCAGAGGGCGCTCGAGGCCGCACGGGCCATCGATGATAAGGTACAGATCAGTCGCACTCTGATAGCCATGAGCCGACTCGCCTGGAAGAAGAAGAACAATCAGGACGGAATCAATTTTGCAGACGAAGCTCTGAGAGTTGTCATAGACGAACCCGACTGGATCGCTGAAGCTCTTCTTCAGAAAGCTAGAAATCAACTAGAAATCGGTCTCTTCGCCGAGGCCTACACTTCAATTAGCGAAGCTCAGAAGCACTATGACCCCAACAATCTCTTCGATCAGCGCTATGTGGAACAGGTTCGAGCCGATTCCCTGCTGGGTCTCAAACGCTATGATGAAGCCTTTATAGCTTTAAAGCGAGCCTATGAAATCGATAGCAAAATGGCTGCCGAACAGTCCAAAGCCGATCTAAACAGCCAACTCGCAGAGTTAGGGGTGGCCGTAGAAAAAACTCGAAGTGAACTGTTGAGCAAAGAAAATGATCAGAAGGAATTGGAACTGAAGGCAGCCCAGAGGTTTCGTCTTGTCCTTTTAACACTGTTGACCCTGGCTCTCTTGGTGATGGGACTTATGGTCTATTCTCTTCATGAAAAGAAGCTACTCGCTATCAGTCAAAAAAGACTCAGAGCGATACTGGATCATATAGACGAAGCCATCATTCTCATTAAACCTGATCTAACCATTGAAGCAGAATACTCGAGCTTTCTCGCCTCTTTGCTCGAACTTCCCTTGGGATCCCTGGGCGGTAAACACGTATCAAGGGATATTCTGAGCCTATTTTTCAAAGCTGTCGAAGACACGACCCTTATAAGCAATGCCCTTGTAGCATGTTTTATGGAAAATCAAACCGCCTGGGATCTCAATGAAGGTCATCTCCTTCAAGCAACCCAAAAAGTGATCGATGGAAAGCTCCATTTCTACACCTTTCATTGGCAGCCGATCTTCAACTCTGATGGGCTGTTGGTTCGCGTTTTATTGGGCATACGCGATGCCACTAATCGTAAGCTGATGGAAGCTCAGGTGGCAGAGGAGCGCCAGGAGAAATTCTTGCTCTTCGAAAAAGTTCAAGAGCTGATCAAGGTCGACCAACATCAAGTTGCGGAGCTTCTTGATCGACTGACAAATATGATCAAAGTTCCGACTGAGGATATCAGACGTTTACGATTTGATCTGCATGGCTTGAAAGGCACCAGCCGATCGCTGCGACTTAAAGTTCTCAGTGAAGGCATTCATCAGATGGAACAGCAAATTTTGACTGTCCAAGACATTCATTGCTCGACTCTCGATTGGAGTGGCTTGTCGAACATAGTCGCCAGTTATCGACAACTTTTGACCGAAGTTCTGGGTAGCCTTGGAGGTGCGACCCGAGTCGAGAGCGGTCTGGCCGAAGTTTTAGCACAATTGCTGCCTGACCTAAGGCAACGGGCGGTCGAAAGTCAGTTGAGTTGGGGAGGAATTGAACTGGATGATCGAGTCACTCGTTGGGATCAACCCAACTTTCAGTCCGTATACGATCTGCTGCTTCATGCGACAAGCAACAGCCTTGATCACGGCTATCGAGAACCTAAAAAGCGCGGACAGCCGCTGCGACCTTTCCACTTAAGCATCCAATGCTTCGAACATCTGGATTTATTTCACTTAAAAATAACCGATTCGGGCTCCGGCATCTATTGGCCCGCGTTGCAGCGCAAAGCTGAAAGTCTCAATTTCTCATGGCAAACCCAAGAAGACCTGATTCCTCTCCTTTTTATGGAAGGGGTCAGTACCGCAAGCCAGGTAAGCATCACCAGTGGCCGTGGAGTTGGACTCAGCGCCATGAAGCATCAGCTGGAAGCTTGCGGAGGTCGTTTAGAGATTCGATCTTCAGCAGATCGTGGCACCGAAATCTTATGCCTATGGCCGCGGATTGCTGCACCAACCGCAGAAGAAATAGCCTGCTAGCTGGCCGCAAGAGTTATTCAACCAGAGGGTGAAACAGCAAAAAGAGCCTCTTATTCTTGGGATTTATGGCTTCCCGGGTGTCAGAATTCTGGACAGGTGCCCAGCCAGAATCGGTGCAGTACCCAACGCCGTAAGTGGCCCTTTTATCAATCTATACGTCAAATAAATCAGGCGAATTCATACGACTTTGCGGCCAAGCCACGGCTAAAGTCCCATCAGATGATTGCTCCCGCAATCAGCCCTTTTTAAAGCTTACAAAGTGAATTACGATAGCAGCATCGTGTGCAATTCATGTCACCTTGGCTCAAAGTCCCGCAAGGCTGGGGAGCCGCACGCCACCAGGAATGGAACGATGGAACTGCCCAAAACTTTTCGAGAAGTCCTGCAACAAAAAATTCCGCTACTCTTCGACGGAGCAACCGGCACGGAGTTGTACAACCGCGGTATTTTCATCAACCGTTGTTTCGAGGACGCAAACCTCTCCAGTCCCTCGATCATCACCGAGCTTCACAGGGATTACCTCAAGGCTGGAGCCGAGGTTCTCAGCACCAATAGCTGGGGAGCCAATCGATTTAAATTGGCTAAACATAATCTTCAGGATCAAACAGGGATTATCAACCTCGCTGCTGCCAAGCTTGCTAAAGACGTCGCAGGCAAAGATGCTTTTGTCGCTGGATCGGTCGGACCCTTGGGTGTGCGAATCGAGCCCTGGGGACCCACCAGCTTTGACGAAGCCCGCGCAGCTTTCGCTGAGCAAATTCGAGGCCTCAAAGATGGTGGAGCGGATCTCATCTGTCTCGAAACTTTTGGGGATATCAGCGAGCTTCACCAAGCCATCATCGCAGCTCACGAGGTCGCCCCTGAACTTCCGCTCATCGCGCAGATTACCATCAACACCGAAGGTCAATTGCCGGTCGGTACTCCTGCGGAATGGGCCATTAAAAAAGTCCTCGAATGGGGTGTCGACGCGGTCGGCTTTAACTGCTCCGTCGGCCCTCAGCCTTTGATGACTCATATTCAAAAGATATTCCCTGATCTCAATATTCCATTTATTGTGCAACCGAACGCAGGTTTGCCCAAAGAAATCGACGGTCGCAGTATTTATATGTGTACGCCTGAGTATATGGCGGAATTCACCAAACACTTTCTCCAAATTGGCGTTCAGTTTGTTGGAGGATGCTGCGGAACTTCCCCTGAACATATCAAAGCCATGTCACAAACCTTCCGCCATCAAAGAGCGATGAATGCTGCGGAAGGTCTCAATCAGCGTCCGCGCATTTCGATGGAATTTCAAGCCATCGAAGAAACCAAATCCCAGGTACCCGCCCACTGCACCCCCGTACCTTTCGAGGATAAATCTCGGTGGTCCTGGAAGCTCGCCCATGGACAACAGGTGACCAGTGTGGAGCTGCTTCCACCTGCCAGTGTAGTCCCGACCAAAATTTTGGATAGTTCCACCCGCCTCAAGAAAGCCGGAATCGATGCGGTGAATATCCCTGACGGACCACGTGCCAGTGCCCGCATGAGTGCAATCCTGACAGCAGTGATGATCGAACAGAAAGTTGGCATTGAAACAGTCTTGCACTATACCTGTCGCGACCGAAATCTCCTTGGTATGCAGTCGGATATGCTCGGAGCGCATGCCATCGGTCTGCGCAATATGCTCTTAGTGACCGGTGACCCCCCAAAAATGGGCAGCTATCCAAATGCAACAGGTGTCTTCGATATCGATGCCATTGGTCTCACCAACATGGTGTCTCGCTTGAATAGCGGCATCGATTTGGGTTCACGCCCCATCGGCGAGCCGACAGCTCTCTCGGTCGGCGTCGGTGTCAATCCTGTGCATCGTGATTTTGATCATGAAATGAAGCGTTTTGCTTACAAGGTTGAAGCCGGCGCCGAATGGGCCATCACCCAGCCTGTGTTTGATCTTCGTGCTCTCTATCGCCTGCTGGAGTATATTGAAAAGCATAACATCAAAATTCCGATCATCGCCGGCATTTGGCCCCTGATGAGCTTCAGAAATGCTCAGTTCATGAATAACGAGGTTCCTGGTGTTTTCATTCCGGATGAAATTATGAACCGAATGGCACAACCGAAGAATCCTGAAGATGCTCGCAAGGTGGGGATTGAAATTGCTCGGGGCATGGTTGAGGAACTCGGATCCTCCGTGCAAGGATTTCAAGTGTCAGCTCCCTTCGGTAAAGTGGAACTGGCCTTGGAAGTCCTAGGCAAGCACGAGTAGAATTGAAAAGAGCATAGGTGCAGGAGGGCTCTTTGCCCTCTTTTTTTTATGCAAAATAGAGAACCACACCGCCCAAAGTCATCAGGCCGATGCCGAGCAGTTTACCCATATTGAAAGACTCTTTGAGAACGGCAATTCCATAGAAGCAAACGAAAATTACACTTAAGCGTTTAATACTCAGCACAGTCGCGACATCACCACCAAAACTATAAGCTGCCAGCTGTGACCAACCGGAAATTGCCGAAACAATGCCCAAAATGATAAGCCATTTCCAGGTCTGCGAGGCTTCCATGGAAAGCTTCCTGAATCCACCCGAATGCCGAAGCGACAAGGGAGCCAAACAGATAATCACCCCCAGAGTAGAGAAAAACAATGCCGTCCCGGGATCATAGGCCTGCACCATCCACTTCTGAATTTGAGTGGTCCAAACCCCTAGAAAAATAGAAATCCAAACATAGCGTGAAGCACGGTCCCGGATGATATGAATGAGGGGCTGCCAGGGGCGATTCCAAGTTTCCAACTTCAGGCAGTAGCCGCCAAAACCCACAATGCATATTCCCGCCCAAGCTCCACCACTCAGACTTTCCTCTCGCCATAGCGGACCGGAAAGAGCGATGAAAACCGGCAAGAAGATAAGTAACGGCGTAACATCGGACATTTGACCATGCTTAGTTGCCTTGCTGAGAAAGACCAGCCCTATGACTGAAGGCACAACAATGGACGCCAGCATCAGCCAGAAGTCGGAATCCAAGGACCCGATGCTTTGCCGATGCAAAAAGGGAATAACAAAGATTAAGGTGAAGAACTGATCATAAAACGAAAAAGTTGAGGGCTCATAGATATTCAGCAGTCTCTTGGCAAGGACCGATTTAAAGCTACAAAAAACCATGGCACAGAGTGCGAGTGAAAACCAACCCAATGCCCAGACCTCCATGGAGGAACCCTTGGAAATTCGGTAATTCCCAGAAATACTTGAGTTTTTACCCATTTATAGAAATCCAATTCAACATTATCAATGAGTTACGTATTCGATCTGGAATCCTGCAGCAACCGAGCAGCCTTGCTTTTCTCAGCAATGGGCTACAGTCATGCATTTCGCGACCGATAGACATGGCAGAGTTGGGATTTCATTTTTCCTACAGGCTGGGATATGGAGAACTTCAAAAAAGCTCTCAAACAGGGCATCATCGACAAGGCTGAGGCTGTGCGTTTCGAAGAATCGCAAGTGCCTAACCTTATGCTGTATGCAGCTGAGCGCTCTCTCTCGCACCTTCCGCAACAAAGCAGGAATGAGGTTCTGCAGCTTATTGAGTCTTTGCTACCCATGAACCAACCAACACCGCTCTTGGTTCGCGAAGGGGTACTATCCATCGTGAATTTTGGCGAGCTCAAACTTCTAGCCTCGACCAGTGATCCAGCCAAACTCTTTGCCTTCATTCCTCCGCAAGGCAATCAGATGTTTCAGCAGATTAAAAATCAGATGCTCAATATCAGTGTTAAACCCGCACCGAAACCAATAAATGTTGCTGAAGACCTGCCTTCTACCTTTACCAGGAACGAACAGCCAGGGCACTTTGCAATAGGCCAGGTGACTGGACAAGTCACCAGCGAAGGAATAGCAGCAGCGCCCTCATCGCCAGAAAAAGCCGGGGATGCGACGATTCCACTCGCAGAAAAGCCAATGCCAACGATGGGCATGACCGTTCCGCCAGTTCCTAAATTAGTCAGCTCCAGCTCGGAAAGCCCCATAGCTGTTCAATCGCGTCCTCGCATGGAAAAAACAGTCCCCGTTGAATTTGCCCCTGAATCGGATGGCGGAACAGAAATAAAGCAAAGCAAAACGGACGAGACCCGGGCTTCGACCGTGATTCGGGAGGAGCGTTCTGCTCTGTTTCAAAAAGAAGAATATACCGACGCAGAAGACTATCACTTCAATCAATCCAATCAATCCATGTCTCGCGGCCCGAATGAATTTACCAATACCTATGCTGCGATCCATACGCCTTCGCCGGGCTCTTCTCCTAAATTGGTTGCACTCACTAGCGAAGAAGACGAGCCTGAAGAACCTAAGATTGTTGCCGCCCCTGAAAAAACTATTATTCACTTTGGAGCAACAATTCCAGGTGAATCCATCGAGCGAAAAGGTAAGCTGCCGATTGATACTCTGCTGGAACAAATTGTCGAACGCCGGGCCTCTGATCTCCATTTAACTTTGGCTGAACGTGCTTGCATGCGAATCGATGGCGAGATATTGAGATTCGGTGAGACTATACTGAATGAAGATCAGATGCGATCCTACCTTTTGCCCATTATGCCACCAAAAAATCGCGATGAATTTGCCCGAATCAACGATACTGATTTTGCCTATGAAGTACCTGGATTGGCTCGTTTTCGCGTGAATATTTTCCGGGATCGCATGGGTGTTGGAGCTGTACTCAGGCAGATTCCGGACAAGGTTCTATCAGCCGACGAGCTCGGGTTGCCTCCTCCGATTCGAAAATTCTGCGAGTTGCATAAAGGTCTGGTGGTGGTCACAGGTCCAACTGGCAGTGGAAAATCTACCACGTTGGCCGCTATGGTAGACTTGATCAATGAATCTCGAAGTGATCATATCCTGACTATAGAAGACCCCATTGAATTTGTTCATCAGCAAAAACGCTGCCTGATTCACCAGCGAGAAGTGTTCAAACATACACAGTCATTCTCTAGAGCGTTGCGTGCGGCTCTGCGTGAGGATCCGGATATCATTTTGATCGGTGAAATGCGCGATTTGGAAACAGTCGAGATCGCTATCGAAACGGCTGAAACAGGTCACCTCGTCTTTGGGACTCTGCACACAAATACCGCGATTTCAACAGTTGATCGACTGATCGACCAATTCGCAGCTGAACAGCAAGAGCAAATTCGAGTCATGCTCGCCGAATCTCTCAAAGGTGTGGTAGCCCAAACCCTTGTCAAAAAGAAGGGCGGTGGACGGGTGGCTGCTCACGAAATTCTGGTGGTTGATAAAGCTGTGGCTAGCCTGATCCGCGAAGGCAATACCCACATGGTCCAAAACCATATGCAAACACAAAAAGCCAAGGGCAACTGCACCCTCAATGACGCTTTGATGGCACTCGTGACCAAGGGCCTCGTTGAAGCCAGGGATGCTTATGCCAAAGCTGTAGAAAAGGAGGCCTTTGCTGCTATGCTTCAACAAAAAGGCATAACCCTCGACCCCTCCGCTAAGACCGCATAGTCACTCCTTCAATACGGAACGCTTCAGGTCTGGAAAAACTTTGGAGACCTTGCCGAGCAAATAGTCGCCATAGCTGCCTTGGAATTCATGTACACTGGCTTTATCCCAGCGTTCGGACCGATCATCACGATTCGCCTTGACGTGAGGCAGCGCCTCAACCTCAGTGTTAAATCCTGGATCGAAAAAAAGAGGAAATGAGTAGCGGTCTCTGCCCGAAACATTCCGAACACGATGCGGTGTAGAACGATACAATCCACCCGTCATCCGATCCAGCATATCACCGATATTGCAAATGAAGGAGTTAACCAGCGGCGGTGCGTCCACCCAGCGAGATCTTGATTTGACTTGCAGACCCCCACAATCATCCTGTTTGAGAATGGTCAGAAGCCCGTAATCTGTGTGTTCGCCAACACCCCAACTTTCGGTGCCGACCAGCGATGAGTCAGGCGGGTAGTGAAAAATCCGAAAGAGAATCAAGGGATCATGAGTATATCTTTGATCAAAAAAATCTTCAGCCAAGCCCAAGCTTAAACTCAGGACTCGCATCAGAGTATGACCCAAAGCCGTGACATCTGCCATATACTGAAGGATTGTCTCTTTAAATTGAGGGATATCAGGAAATAAGTTACGGCCATGCAGCGGAGTGCCGCGGATGACTTCAGGATGAGAATCGTCCAACTCCGTCCCCAGATAGATACCCTCTTTCAGATCAGGTTTGCCCGAAGTTAATTCGCCGCCTATGGGAAAATAGCCTCGCCAAGCTTTACCACCAAGGGCCATCCGGATTTTCATTTTGCTGAGTTCATCCTGCCGAAAAAATTCCGCGCTCAAGCTCTCCAGACGCTTTTGCAAACTGGTATCTATGCCGTGTCCCGTGACATAGAAGAAACCACTTACCGTGCAAGCCTGGTATAAGACCTCTGCTAGCTGCTTCTTTTGCTGAGGTGATCCCGAAAATTGCCCAAGGTCAATCACCGGAATACTGGTAAAATCATGCGCATCACTCGGAGACATGAACACCTCGAATCAGAGGGAATTAGATAAAAAATCGTGGATTGCATTTTTCACGAACAATATCAGGCACGGGATCACCATTTATAATGGAGGCCAGCAGTTTAGCGCTGCCATGCGCCCAGGAAAAACCATGCCCTGTGTAACCAGCGCAAGTGAAAATTCTTTGACTATCAGTTGGACCGATGAAGGGAAAACCAGTACGAGAAGCTGCCATGATCCCAGACCAGGAAAACTCCCAGTCGATCTTTTCATCGATGTCATAGTATTGCTGTACAAAAGATTGCAATCCTTGTTCAACCAAGACATTAACTCCGATATCGTAGGTACCGACTTCTCCGCTTTCGGTATTGTTCCGCCAACCTCCAATCATAAGACGATTGTCGGCAGTGACAAGGGAGTACTCATATCCATGATCAAAGCTATGAGGAAATTTAACCGGAAACTTATGCTTGAGCGGACGGCTGGTGATGAGTTGCCCTCGATAGGGCTCCACCAAGCGATGCTTTTGGAAAAAAGACGATAGCAGCGGAGAATAGGCATTGGTAGCTATCACGACTGCGTCGTAGCTCAATTCACCCCAGGATTGAGTTCGGACTCTGATTTTATCATTCACCTCTTCCAGCTCCAAAACTTGAACGCCAGAATGATAGGCCAAGCCCCGCTGCAAGCAAATCTGTAAAAGACCGTTGCGAAACTTTGTGGGGTGGGCTTGAGCCGAGCCTGCTTCAAAACGTGCCCCGTGAATGTTTTTGAATCCCATTTTCTGCAAATCATTTTTGCTGAGATATTCACTGGCAAAACCGTGCTTATGGAGCAAGGCGATTGATTCTTGGATTTCCTTATTTTCGCTTTCGTCGATGGCAATGACAAGATATCCATCCTGCCTGTAATCAGCATCAAGACTATGGCGAGCCACAGTGCTCCGAACCTCATGACAGATATCAATTGACAAGGCCCAAAGCTTTTTCGCGATGTCTTCACCATGAATTGCGACTAAAGCTTGCATCGACTCGACCGTTCCGTAGAGGATATGCCCGCAGTTGCGAAAGCTCGCTGCAGATTCCGGCTGACAGTCGAGCAAAACAATATTGCTATAGCCTTTTTCCTGAAGCCAATAGGCTGTACTCACCCCGGATAGCCCCGAACCAATGATACAGATTTCAGCGTCCTTTGGCCGATCATGACGCCCTACCAAAGCCGGCACTTCAAGCCAAAAGGGATGCGAGTACCCTTGCATAAGATTTCACTCCAGAATCTTGGTTTCTTCTTCGGTCTGTGGCGCTGGCACCGCTGTTGGGGTTGCATCTGGTGCAGGAATATCAACAGCAGGTTGAGCTGCATCAGAATCTTCCGTTACCGCACCGCTTTCCGGACTGGCAGCAGAAACCACCGGGGTTTCAGCCACAGGCTCAGTCTTAGTATCCGCGATAGCTTCGCCATCATCCTGATTCAACTCACGCAATTCCTGAAGCTTCTTTGCCAGCTCAGTCGAGAGGAGAGCCTTATCCGTATTTCCTGCTTTACCTTGCTGCGAAGCATACTGATCAGCAAACTGAAGCGTTCGCGATAGACGGGCCACATGCCGGGTAAAAAAACGCGTCCGCGTGCGCGGGTTGTGCTTCTTTGGGCTTGGCAGACTTGCGGCGAGTTCAGCTGCCTGCATCTGGCTAAGATTGTAGGCACTGGTGTGGTAGTACGTTCGAGCCGCAGCCTCAATCCCATAGATGCCAATACCAAATTCGGCAACATTCAAATAGATGTGCAAAATCTCGGCTTTGCTCAGCTTGTATTCCAAAAGCCAAGTCAAAAATAATTCGTGAAATTTGCGTAGGGGATTGCGCGAAAGGCTCAGAAACATATTCTTGGCGGTTTGTTGAGAAATTGTGCTGGCGCCTAAGAGGATTTTTCCATGCTTCCAATTGTATTCCATTGCATCTTGAATAGCCTGAAAATCAACGCCTCCATGCTCATAGAAACGGCTATCTTCGGACATGATAAAGGCCTTCTTGATGCTTTGCGGCAAGGGTTTTTGCAGAGGTGTCCACTGCAGCGCTGGAAGCTTTGGATTGTCTTCTCGTTTACTTTTGTAGTCAGCGATCAAGGCGGACGGAGGAACCTTGCCTTTGCGCAAAGCCTCCCAATCGGGCCAGATCCAAGCCAGACCTAGCAATTCAAACAGAAGAATAGCTGAAAAAAACAAGAGAATCAGTCTCTTCCCGGTCCATTTGAATTCACGAAAACGGCCCCAAAGGCCCGCTCGATGGGCTCTGGAATATTTCGATGGCTGAGGCGGCGTAGAGCCCTCTGAGATATCATTCATCCACGATCCGCCAGCTGGCGACCATGGGTCCTAAGTATATCGAATAAGCTATTGAACGGGGCTCCCGTCGCACCAAAAGCAACTCCAGGATAATCCCCACTCCAGTTCCAACAGCTGCTGAAAATATCGAAATGAATCAGAGGGTAGCTGGCAAATTCTTTGAGGAAATGAGCTGCAACACTGGACCCTCCACCTATATTGGCGTGGGAAGGCAATCGGCCCATGTTGGTCAAATCCGCGGCTTTCGTGCTATTGGCTTTAGCAAAAGGCAGAAAATCATCCCAGCAACTGAAGCGCTCGCCCCACTTTTTTCCGCTATGATGCAGTAGAGATTGGAATTCTTCCGTCGCAAAATGCACTCCAGTAAAATAGTTCGAATACTGACGAAGGGAAGCAGTCGTGAGAGTCGCTGCCATCAAAGTCAAACCGGGAGTAAAGATGGAGTGTGCATAGCTCATCGCATCAGCCAAGATCAATCGCCCCTCGGCATCGGTATGTTCGATAAACACGTCCAATCCTTTATGACTCTTGACAACCACTCCCGGCTTCATCGCATTGGCATCGATCGAGTTTTCACAAGAAGGAACCACCAGAATCAGCGGACCTTCGTATCCACTTTTTACCAGGGCTTGAAACAGATGAACCGTGAGAGCCGCACCACCCATATCATTTTTCATGGCATTGACATGACTTTCGAAAGGCTTGAGATTGATCCCTCCGGTGTCGAAGGTGATTCCCTTGCCAATCAGCATCAATGGTTTACCCGGCTTCTGCGAATTGTGCGAAACAATATAGAGCCGTGAGGGTGATCGTTGCGATCCCTGGCCGACAGCGAGCAGAAGGTTGAGTCCTTCACGTCGCAGTTCTTCCAATCCAAGTTCACGATATTCACAAGAAGTTTCGGTCGCAAATTTTTTCAGCCGGCCACCAATTTCCAATGATGTGAGTTCATCTGGATTCTGATTGATCCAATGACGATAGCCCTGCATAGCATCCCAGCGAATCGCGCTGTAGGGGTCACTCTTTTTCAAGTCCTCGGGCATAGCCGTGAGGATATCAAAGCGAGTCCAATCGTTGCCTTGGTCATTCGGCTGCATCGAAGCCAGATAAGCGTCTTCCGCCAAAACAAGTTCCTGGGCCGGATCTGCGGCTACACCCAGAAAGACACAAAGATTTTTCACTCGCCATTGCTGGCGCAGACTGCGATAGAATTGAGACAAAATCCAGCGACGTTCCAAGCTATGCCGCCCCTGCTCCAACCATTCCACAATAGCGAAAGGTCGCCTTGGATCTTTGAATCCCATATGCAAACGGCCATAGTTGATGTCGCGTTGCAAAGTGGGGATGGCTTGTTTTTTTAACTCTTCAATCCAAGGGCTAGGGGTGCCTCCTGGACTTGTCAGCACAAGGAGCAAACCGTCTTCCACATGATCCTGACCAGGGTATCCATCTGCCACCGCTTTTCGATTCAACACCTTGTCCTCACTCTCTGTCCATATGCAACACTGCCAATACCCGCTATGATTCTTCAGTTTGCCGGGTTATCCCAGTCCTGAGCAATCACATTTTTACTTGCTGTCACCCGCTCCATCCACGGTCTTCGCCAAAGCGCCCATTCCTTCGCAGGATTGAATGGCTTCCGCTCCAACGGCGATGATTCCCAACACATACTGACTTTGGAAAGGATCGTTGCTGAAGAAAATGCCTTTTTCCACAGCGCCTTGCTTCGTTTGAATAGGATGCTGATCTTGCAGGGCTTGGGCCAGATCGGAAAGTTTGCTCCACCCTTTGGCCTGAGCCTCCAGAGCCGTGACTGTCTGCCAAAGGCTTGGCTGGTAGTGGCTCACACGTTTGCGAAGACCGCGGGCGATGTGACCCATCGTCATGCGACAGTTCACTTCACCTAAAACACGCAGATAGACTCGATCTCGCCAGCGATATAGCATCGTATCGATCCCCGCCGCATAGCGAAAGCCTCGCTGCTGCAGGCGCGATCTCACCTGGCAAGCAACTTCTAAAAGCCGCTCATAGGCAGCCTCATGACCTGGTTTACTGGCAAACATAAGAGCTCTTAGCTCTGGCTCCAAAGCATAGGAAACAGGCTGCAGAGAGTGGCCTTTATACTGCCCCTTGGCATTGGTATGAAAAACAAAGCTGCTAAGGGCTTCGGTCTCTTCGCTCCAAACGACAGAAATATCGGCGATCCGCTGCAGCCAAGGTTCGATGAGAACAGCCCCATAGAGCTGCAGCTGCCGCTCTATCCAACCCAACTGGGATTCGCTCATATCCTGGCCTGGGTAGGCACGCAGCATCCCCGATCCGGCGAAACCATAGGGACTCTTGATCACGGCTGGCGTTCCGAATTGTTCGTGCAATCGAGCCACCGCCATCAACACATCGGTCATATCTCGAAGGAGTGCGCCATCTGCTTCCTGAGGCCCCCAGAGCGAGTGATCGTCCCCTGAAAGTTGCTGACGCAATTCCCGGCGAAGTTTAGGCAGAGCCGATTTTCGAAACAGTTCCATCCAAGGATTCTGCCAAAAACCTTCTGCTGCGAGGTCGATAGGCAATGGTCGACTGCCACTGGGATCGACCATGCGGGCCATATCCAAACTTCGAGGCGTCCAACCCCATGGCACGAATTTATCCCAACGTCGGTCTTCGATAGTCTTTCGCAACTCACGCGTGCTTTCAGCTTGCACCATAAATTCCGGCAAATCAAAGCCGAGGCTGCGCATATGACTCAACCATGGCGCCGATGGAACTTTCTGTGTCAGCACCACATCTCCCGGCTTAGCTACAAACATCATGCAACTCATGAGTTCGCCCATCACCTTGCGGGTGCCTTGATTCGGGCTATATCCCGGCCCTTCTTTGGCCAATTCCAATTCACAGTCAGCATTGTACCAATGGAGAGTCGGCAGCTTGCCGCCCTTGCTGCCTGCAAAAACATCCAACTGTTCACAGAATTCGTCGCTCAAGTTAGCCCTCCGACGCGCTTCCAAATCTAATATGGGACCTTTGGCTCGCGCCGGACTCAAAGGAAGCTTGAGTCGCTTTTGGTAGGCATCCCATAGGGTTTCATCAGGTTCTTTCCATCGATTCAGCCAGCTAACGCCATTTTTGACATGACCTATTTCGTCAACATAAACCTTTTGTAGAATGGCAGCAGTTGATTCGTCCCCAAGCTGAGCAAAGGCCTGCTGATAGTACCTAGAAAAATCTAAATTAGCCTGCTCAAAGGTAAGGCTCATACCCACCACAAAGTCCACAGGACTTTGCATAGTTTTCAGACAATCCCAGAAAAATTGATTGACCGGCACAGCACCTAGATCAACTCCCAATTCTTTCATCCGCTTTTGATAGAGCTGAAGGTGGCTTTGCTCTTCGGCAATGGTTTGCACGAGGCTTTGCCGAAAGGCCGGCGGTGCATCAGGGAAACGAAGCAATGCCAATGCCATGATTTCAATGGCGAGCAATTCATGATTGGCAAAGAAATGCAAAACCATGCCTCGCGTTCGATCATCGACCAACTCACGTGACTGG
>JBGSTF010000231.1:0-6712 GCA_041736645.1 Oligoflexus sp.
TCGGGACCAGGGCCACAGCTACTGGAAAATAGCCAAAATCCTGAATACGCTGAAAGTGAGAACGAAGACTGGAAGAGGGCAATGGCACGCAAGGTCGGTGATGTCGCTCATCGCTCGCACCTAGATTGCTTTTAAAAATGACGTCCCAAAAGTGTCAGCTTATAAAAATTGAGCATTGAATCAAACCCCACAGAGTACAGCCGCTTTCAGACGAAGTTGCCTGATAGCATCGAAGTCTTGGTCTTCAATTTTCAAACGGCAGCCGCGAAGAACGATAATTTCAGAAAAGCTGTAATGCATGCGATAGATAACATTAAGGAAATTCAGGGTTTTACAGCTCAGATTTCTACTGATCAGGTAATTCCCGTTCTTAGTTATGGCTATCAAAAGCCTAAATTGAGTTACAATGTGGCCATGGCAAAAAAGCTGTTCGATTCTCTTCCAGCAGAGATCAAGAACACAGAGCATGTTCTGGTGTGCCATGGCTCGCCTGATTTTCCTCCCGGAAAATATTACGAGTCCATTTTTAATGATCTCAAAGCTATCGGGATGAAAGTCAAGTTGGTTTTATCTGAGGACATCAGCTTCAAGGACGGTGATCGTCAAACTACGATGTCTGTTTTTGGACGGTACATCGACAGTGACCCATTATCGTCGTTTTCCTATTACCTGCCAGGAACCTCGAATGAGGCGCTTACACCAAATCCCGAATACGCAAGGGCATTTGAAAAAGCGGAAGAGGCTCTTTCCATTCAAGATAAAGTCGAGTACATCAAAGTAATGACAAGGATCATTAAAGAAAAAGCTTTGGTGGTTCCTATGCATCAGCGATATTCTGTTTACTACGTATCACCGCGTATAAACGCTGAGAGCTTGATCAGAGAGACATCGACGTTTGACGTAACAAATATAGAGATCACTAAAAAATGAAGCAGGGGCAATGGATAAGTCACAAAGCGGGTGCGGCCAGAATTAGTGCTTGCGCACACGTTTTCTTTCAAAGCTGTATCGACAGGATTCAATTGCCAGATCCAACCGAGCTGCACTATCAGCCTTGGATGTCTGCTCCAGACTTGGTCATGAGCGTGATGCAAAGCGGTCGGCCAATCGGTGATTTTTGTACCAGAGAAATTCTAAACCTCTCAGCTGAATTTGGTGAAACTATAGATGGCCTCTTGCGATTGGTTGCAGAGCATGATGGCCAGAAAGGTTCTCTGGACGACGTCCGAGTCTTCTCGGAAATTTCGGATGGAAGAAACGATAGGTTTAAGGAAATCTTCGCCGAAGCTATCAGACTTACGGAAAGCTGGTCACCGTGGATGCAGACGGTTTTTAAGCGTGTTATAAAATCTGTCGTGCCCGTTGTGTCGACGAGGGATAACAGTGAGGGATTCTCATTCACGGACCACAACTTCATTGGGGCAATTTTTGCCAGTGTCGATACACGGACGCCTTATCCAGAGCTTCTTCTCAATACATTTCTTGCCCATGAACTTGGGCATAATGCGTTGATGATTTATCAACATGCAGGCAATTTTTTCTATGAGTCTGACGAATGGATCTATTCTGGTATTCGAAAAACTCTGAGGCCGGTAGTAGCCTCGTTTCATGCAGCAGTGGCGCTTGCATACCTTATTGATTGTACAAGCGCCCTTATGAAAAGTAGAAATGATGTCGCAGAAAAAGCTTATCTTAACGGGCTCCTAAACGAATACCGGAATAGTCTGCAGACAGGCTTGGAGGCTCTATCTCATGTTAGAAAAAGTGAGCTTTGCCAGTCTATTTATGACGATATTTTTGTTTATCTGAGTTGATACGTGAACAGGAAGCTCGCCAAAATAATCAGTTCACAGACTACGAAGGTCTTCCTGGTTGCTGCGTGCTTGCAGGCTTTGGTTATTTTTGTTCTTATGGGCTATTTATCCTACAACGCTGCATTATCACGATCCAAGTTTCTAATCCAGAGCAGCAAGCAGTCGCTTGGTCTTACGATGTCTATCGGCGACGTATTTCAGATGCAGAATCTTATCAATTCATTCAAGAACGACCAGACACCGATAGCTTGGATGCTGGATGCACACGGTGAAAACTTTCTGGATCTGGTTGGAAGCAGCAAGCCCCTATCAATTCCTGTCGGCGATCACGTTCTGGTGTATGACAGCTCCATTCTTGTGGTTACGAAAGAGCCAATCAGTTACAACGATAAGCAAGTCGGGTATATAATATTAGCGAACAAAATCAAGTTTAATGAATGGCTGCTTGTCAGTGGATCCATTTTAATATTTGCATTCGTTGCGTCCTTTTTTCAGGTAAAATACCTTGAACGCAAGTCTCTTGAATTGGCTGAGAGTGTCACGGAAATTGGGACTCTTTTTGACCATTCTGGTAGCCGGGACGATCTCGATTCGGCATTTCATAATCGACGCCAAACCAAGATCGACGAAGTCGAGATGCTTGCAAAGCAAACCTTTGACTCAATTCATAAGATTATCGCGAACGCGAATGTTGAAAAAGAAGCAGCGATAGGCAGAATTACTGCAAACATATCGCATGACTTGCGTGGCCCTCTAGGAGCAATCGAAAGACTAATCGCAATAACAGGTGAACAATATTTGGGTGCTAAGGCGAATGCTCGTGAATCGCTTAACCGACTGTATGCAATGATAGAATCATTGAGACACACAGAAGTTGAAGATGTAATCCAAAGAACTTCAGCAAAGTTGGATCTTTCCTTTTCGGTCGAAAGCTTGCGTACTAAAGCCGAAAATAAAGGAATTCGGTTAGTGGTGTCAAACGTGGTCGATTCCATACTTTTTATGGACTCTACTAAATTGGAACGGGCATGGACAAATTTGATATCGAACGGTATTGAGTTCGCTCAATCTACTGTCGCGATCGAAGTTCACTTACAGCAATCAACATTGATCATACGCGTAATCGACGACGGCCCTGGAGTTCCCGAAGACTTCCTCCCTCAACTCTTTCAACGCGGCGCAACACATGGCAAGCATGATGGCACTGGCCTGGGGCTTGCATATGTAAGGCAAATAATGCGTGGCCACGGAGGCGACGTCGCGTACCGAAGGGAAAACAATATGACTGTTTTCGAATGTTATTTGCCAAACGCTGTGGTCGAGCCAGTCAGCGATGAGGCGCAGAAAATCCAGGAGTCGCGGGAAGTTGCCAATCCTCCTGAACCTCAAAAGGCTGTCGTAAAGCAGGTTTCCATCTGCTTCGCTTCACCTGAACTTAGCCAAAGAGTCTTTGATCGTTTGTCCGGCATATCTCAGGAAAGCTATAATTTTGTGCTGGGCGCTTCCCAGGAATCTGCGATTGTGCTTACAGATTCCGAGGAAATCGCCGACCAGCTGCATGAAAGAAAAGTTAGACCTATCCTTATAAATTCGCTGAGCGATGACGAAATCGTTCGTCGTGCACCCATTCGCCTCGGAATAAAGGGCTGACCATGTCGATTCTTGTCGGACGGAAAATCCTCGTTGTTGAGGATGATGAGCAGGAAATTGCGAATATCAGAAACCTTCTTGCAGGCTTTTCCGGTGATTTCAGGATCGTGAATAACGTTCAGGATGCATTCGACGCCCTATCCCGCGAAGCCTATGACCTGCTCCTGAGCGACCTTCATATCGAAACCCGCGCGGGCTTCGAGCGTCCCGATGGGCTCAAGGTCATTGCCTTTGCTCGTGAGCAGCAGCCCAACCTCGTGATCGTGGCTAACTCATCGGATCCGAGAAGCGATATTTGGAGCGAGGCACTGGCCGCTGGCGCTCAGCACTTCATCCGAAAACCCGTGACCAAAACAGACGAACTCGTGATTGCTTTCAATCTGGCTAAAGAGCGGATGACAATGCTCTCTGCCAAGAAGACGAAAAAGACCCCGGCCAGGTCAGTCTATGCTCGCTATTTGGAAGCCTATCCAGATGGTATTGTGCTCGATAAGCTTGACTTGGCGCGGGCACAGGGCTTGGCGAGGAAGACCGATGTGCCCGCCGTTCTGCTCGGAGAAACAGGCACAGGCAAGGAAGAGTTTGCGAAGCTGGTCCATAAATTCCGCGTTCGCAACGAAGGTCAGATTCCATTTGTTGCTGTAAATTGTGCGACCATTACCGATAACCTTGCTGAGTCCCTGCTATTTGGGCACAAGAAAGGCTCATTTACAGGCGCTCATGAAACGACCACCGGATACATAGCCGAAGCGGATGGCGGGATTCTTTTTCTCGATGAGATCCATGCTCTCGACTTGAAGATTCAGCAAAAACTGCTCCGTGCGCTTAATGATGGATCATTTAACCGCCTCGGCGAGACCAGAACCTACACTTCGCGGTTCCAGCTGATCAGCGCCACGACCAAGGACCTGGATGATGAGGCTGAGGAAGGGCGTTTCCTTCTCGACCTTAGGGGCCGCATATCAGGCATCGACATCCGGCTTAAGCCACTCAGGGAGCGAAAGGGCGATATTCCTGCATTAGCTGCGATGTTCCTGAACCGTAAAGGTGTGAACCTTGATGCTGATGTGTTCGAACTTCTTTGCAAGCGCCTCGGCGAATTCTATTGGCGTACCAACATCCGCCAGTTGCTCAAGGTGCTGGATGCCTGGCTTATCCGCTGTGACTTCGAGGACCTGCCTTTGCATCCCGATCATCTTCCTTATGTGAAAGGCATGACGGCTCCGTCTGCAACGACCCTGGCCAGGACTGGGCAGCTCGCAGGCGTATCGGCTGATCTTTTGAAAGCCGACGTGCATCAGAAACTCGAACACGCTCTCAAGACTGATGTCAATCTAGAGGAAGTGGTTGCAGATATAGAGCGTGCTGTAATCACCGCTGCAGTTGAGCGTCACAGTACCCTTGGCAATGCGGCCCAGGCATTGGGTCTGCCCCGTTCGACGTTTGATATGAGGCGGAAGAAGCTGGGTTTAGCCTGACGATCATCCCATATTGACTGCAATTGCGGCCGGTTGGTTTCCCCTAATCATCCGGCAGCAAGTTTTCTCCCCAAACCACTCCGCTCTGCAATAAGCCGTTGCTCTTGAGTTTCAAGGAATGGTACATAAGCAGCCTGTATGTCTTTATGACTAACATAGATTGCATGTATGCTGGAATCACCGGGATTTTTCCATGCTGTTTCAAGCGATTTGCAAGCATAGCGGGGGCTGGTTCGTGCGTTTTGGCCTATTATTCATTAACATGGCTGTACTCTGGGCTCTGTATATGGTGCCCCGTGCATTTGCGCGATCTGGTGCTGACGAAGGCAGGGTTCGCGAGATGCTTCTGCAGCCCGCCAGCAAAATCGACCTTCTGGAGCTTAAGCTTGCCGTCGACAAGATCATTGATCCTTCGATGGATGTCGAGGCCACGCGGAAGCGTTTCGAGGCGATGATCTCAGACATAAGAAAAAACCAGCCGCCGAACCTGACGAGCAGTGAGAAGCTGCGAGCCATCCGGATGTATCTTTACGCAAAAGGACCCTGGAATGGTTTCCAAACCTATGATTACGACTTCAGCGATCCTGAAGGGAAAAGCGTCCAAGGAAAGCTTCTCAGCAATTATCTTCTGACAAGGAAGGGCAATTGCGTATCGATGCCGATTCTGATGCTGCTCCTGGCCGATCGTATGGGACTTGATGTTGCCTTGTCCTATGCTCCTGCCCATAGCCTCATGAAATTTACGGAGACAGAGACAGGCAAGACCTACAACGTCGAGGCTACAAGTGGTGGCGGTTATTCGCGTGACGAGTGGTATCAGAAGACAATGCAGGTGACCGATGAAGAAATCAAAAGCGAGGTTTACCTGCAAAAGCTCAGCCGCAAAGAGACGGCCTATAGTATCGCGGACCTTCTGGTTGATCACTATGTGAAGATCAAAGCCTATGAGAAAGCTTTGGATTTCTCGAAGAAGTTCCTCGAAGAAAATCCTAATAGCGTCCATTTCATGCTGAGAGTCGGAAGTTGTTACGCGAAGATTTTTGGAGCTGAATTTGATAAGTACGAGCGGATGTCCGATGTGCCGCCGAAGGATCGCCCACGTCTTCATTTCCTCAAAGAGCAAAACCAAAAATATTTTCAAATGGCTGAGGCCAGAGGCTGGCGCGAGAAACAGCCAATCAAACGATATGGATCATGATATGTCTAAAATGAAAAGCACTTTCGCATTTATGATCGCAACAACCCTGGCCACATTCAGTCAACTGGCCGAGGCGCGTTTTGTAACGCCGGATCCGCTGTTTCTTGAAAACCCGGAGCTTTGTGTCAAGTCGCCTGTCGAGTGTAATCTTTATTCGTATGCGAAAAATAACCCGCTTATGTATGTGGATCCAACCGGAACGCTTACCATTGTTTTGAATGGCACATACGCAAAAGATGCTGACTGGGCACAACCAAATTCAGCGTTTATGAAAGCGGTGGGAAAAACTTTTGGCGAAACTCCTGTATATCTGTCATGGAATGGCAGAAACGATCAATCTGGAAAGTCAGCTG
Organism: Oligoflexus sp.; assembly: GCA_041736645.1. Taxonomy (GTDB): domain Bacteria; phylum Bdellovibrionota_B; class Oligoflexia; order Oligoflexales; family Oligoflexaceae; genus Oligoflexus. The sequence continues at coordinate 6,494 of JBGSTF010000231.1, forward strand.
GAGCCGAAAACTTGGCAAATTTTTTGAGTAAACCTGAAAATATTGGACGTCTGATGAATGGCGAAAAGCTTAATGTTGTAGCTCACAGCCATGGTGGGAATGTGGCTAAGGAATACACGAATCGACCCTTGGGGCCAAAGATTGATACGTTGGTGAATCTCGGAACTCCGCAAAGAGACGATTATAAAGTGAACATGTCGAGGGTTGGAAACTATATAA
>JBGSTF010000234.1:0-4853 GCA_041736645.1 Oligoflexus sp.
GACGGATGCCACCTGACCTGAATGAAATTTTCTGAGGCATATGTACTCATCTCTCAGTGGTACCTTTGGTATCACTGAGAATCTTGCAATAGAATGAGAGTACGTGAGAAATTATCGCTAAATTAGTGTGCTAAACCACACCAACGTACTTCAGATAGCGGGAAATCTGCTCGGGATCCAGTACGGCGCTTATGATCTCAAGATCGGCACCGCAGCGGGGACACTTGGAAACATCCACCGCGAATACCCGCCGCAGAAGTCTGGCCCAGCTGCCGGCACCCACCTTGACTTTATTCGACTTACCGGCACAAGCGGCAGCACCCAAGGAAACCTTGCGTTTGCGCTGGCCAGGGCAAAGGATAATCTCATCACGCCTCTTGAAATTCGGCGCAAAAACGCCTCCATAGCGAACCAGTGGGCTGCTGCGGGGAGGGATCAGAGCGATCAACTTTTCGATCAACTCCGAAGGGCTCAGCTTGATCCCCGATGTCCCATCTGCCCAAGGCTGCCTGAGTTTATACTCAATTTCACCCGCTGCATTTCTTGTGAGCCTCTCCTCGGCAATCGGTGGCCTCGCCATATAATTTATCAACTGACTAAGGCCTTGTCGATCCTCACGATGGATTTGACGCGCGGCGTGCAGACTAAACCCGGATCGAGCGACACACTGCGGGCCTTTGAACTCCATGAGCTCGCCTTGCCTTGGAAGGCCGATGCGTCTGACCCGCTGACCCCGACGCTCACCAAAGGCGATGGTTTGCCCGACCGAGGCGCGGCTGGCCGCTTCGACGCTGAGTAAGTCTTCTTCAATTCCCATCGACGCATCATCCTCCAGAAGCCCCCGTTTGCCGAGACAAAGTTCCACAGCTTCGATGATGGATAGGAGCAGTTCGCCTATGGCCTCGCTGCTTGGCTGCATCCATCAAGCTCATAGGGACAATACGGCCTATTTGGCACTCCATAGCGCTCCGCCCAGGTGTTTTTGGCCACAAACCGTTTGAAAAAATTTTTGAATATAAGTAGGGATACGTCAGCTATCCTAGCGAAATTCGCTTTAAGCGGGATGACTTTAGATCTAAAAGCGCATGTTCTAAAATCCCCCAGTTCCTGGCACATGAAGGAGTATGACTTGCGATTTTTGGCCTTAGCCCTTTGTTTATACAGCGCTACACTCACTTCCTGCAGCAATTTCAGGAAAACTTTCAGCGGGACGGCAGTCCAATGTGGCCTTTCGGAACAAGCCGTGGACAGTCGCGCTCACTATATAAAGATTCTATTACCGAATGGCGGAGAAATTTCCGAACGAGACTTAGCCACTACCAGAGCTCGCTATCTTACCAGTGGAGGGTCGCCGCAAACGCTTGACGCATCCCCCAAGGGATGCTTTTTGCGACCGAACCAAGCCGGAGTCTTGCAGGTCTATAGTCTTCAGGGTCTGCAATCCTCGCGGCAGTTTGGTGCCGATGGAGTCGGCCTTGAATATGTTTCGCTAGAAGAAACGGGCCAAGCCGAAGCCGAACTCCTTTGCCCGTCACAAGGCTATTTCGCGGACCAAAGTCTCGAATTTCCGATTCGCCTCGGAGGCACTGCATCACAGCCAAGCAGCCGCATTCAACTTCTCGCAAAAAATCTGAGTTCTGGTATTGAAAGTGAACTTTTCCTCAAAAATTATGGGCGCGCTTCGACATCCCTTGGGCAAAACCTGCCAACTTCTCAGCTTGCTGAGGGCAGTTATGAACTGCGTCTGGAGGCTCTCACGACCAACAATCGCTGGGATGAATCCCTGATATCGGGAAATACCCGATCCCTATGTCCTCTCGCTATTTTACACAAATCCCCGACTGTGGCTGGTGACCTATCGCTTGGAGCTGCGACTAAATCGTTCTACAAAAAAGGTGAGTCTATGAACTGGACCGTAACGGGTCCTTACAGTGACCTCCGCGTGTGCAAAGAATCCCGAGGCAATGACGAAGACAATCTTGCAATAGATGGCACCGATAGCTGTCGACCAAAAATCTGCGTGGACAACGAGGCGTTTCAGTTTGCCAATGCTTTGCGTGCGGACGAATCAGGGGTATTCGACTATTTTTATTTCGCAGAGAATCGTGCAGGATTGCGTTCGGAAACCGCGTGTCGACGGGTGATTGTGAGCGAGCAAAAACCACTCTTGAACGTAACATGGGACGAGACCGAGTGGAATCGTCCGCTCGCTGTGATGTCGCGCCCTCGTCCGACCGTGAATGCTCATATTAGCGTTGCCCATCCACAAAGGGCGAACGCGGAGATCGAACGGAGTTTGAGCTGTAAGATGGATTTTTTGCTTGATGGCGTCTCCGCGCTCCCGGCAAAAGATGCTGTGTGTATGAGCGGACGTTGCCAAGGACAACGCCTCGACAAGTGGGTCGCATGTGACACGAATTTTCGTGCTTCGTTAGATAGTTTTTGGAATGAGCAACGCGCACGCCCATCCTTGATGAGGCTCCATGTCAAAGCTGATGACAGCGCTGGTCAAGTCGCGGAGCAGGTTATAAGCGTTTGGATTCATCCCCAAAGGTGGGAAAATGAAAGCGGACCGTCAATGCCAGGGGACTCGTCGAGCGTGGGTTTCTTTCGAGATGCAAACAACACCCTTTTTGCCAAATCATATAATAGTCTCATGCGATGGGATGAGGGCAGTCGAGTCTGGAATTCTGTTGATTTGCCCTTCGTGGATCCACTTTACGTACGATTTGTAAGATCTGGAAGCGGGACTATTTTTGCCTTTAATCAGTCAAATGGATCGGAGTTGTCAGACACTCGAGTCGAAGCTTACGAACGGATAGATTCAACGTGGATTCCAAGAACCGAAGGAGATGCTGCAACGCCCTGCTTCACTGGCAATGCAGAACCTCTTGCTGGTGGTGGAATAATCTGTACGGAATACAATAGGGCCGTTACCTATCAAAATGGGCAGTGGAAGGATGTGCTTCTTCCTCTTCAGGAAGATGGCAGCCCTTGCCATAGATTGGTTGTTCGAAAGAACGGACGCTTGGCAGTTGTTTGCCCTGATAGCAGTCTTCATCAACAAAATGCCGAAGGAGAGTGGGTAGGGATTCCCTTAGACCCTGATGACAAACCAAATTCAGAAGACGCCGTATACATAGATGAAGATGCGGAAGGTCAACTTTGGGTAGTTCGTGGAACTTATTCTCGGGCAACGGCAAGGTATTTCGTGAATAATACATGGACAACGACTTCGCTTCCATCCCTGAAAGAATCGAATAATTCCATAGAGGGCTTCACGCGCACGACCGCCGGTGCTTTCATGTACTTCGACTATTTTTGGGATTCTGGCTCAAAGCAGTGGACAAGACTCAAAGGATTAGCAGAAAGTTTTCCTAACACTTCCTTTAAATCCATTCATGTTGGAGCTGGAAAAATATTTCTTACAGCACAGGGGCGTCTGCTCCTCTGGGATGCAGGCGAGATATTGCAGTATCCATTGAGCTGGTACGGCATGAATCTGGAACCGTCAGATATCAATTCAGCAAGTGTATTCTTAGGTTCTGGAACTGACCTATGGATTATGGTGCCGGAACGTCCGGGCTATAGGTTTTACAAGCCGACACTTATTCCGTTCCATAAGTCGAATACTTTTGGGCCAGAGGTGAATACATACTCGAGATTCAGAGAGTCGCGTTCGTATACCTTTTGGATTGAAAAATCTGGTGATATCACTTTGTTGGTCTCCGACCGGGGGCTCATTCGATCGAGTCATAATGGATGGGAAACCTTGTGGAATGCAGGGAGCAGAACGATTGCCCGAGGAGGGCGAGTTGCCGATGGAACATTCTATATGTATTCTGATTATCAAGATATTCTCAAGTATCGCGAAGGCGATATGAAAGCTGAGCCATGGCTCGGGGGTGGCCAATTCAATATCAATCAAACTCAGGGGCGTGTTTGGATAAGAGACTGGTTAGGTCAAGAAAGTTGGGTTATTGACAGCACAGGTGAGCGGAAAATTGCTTGGCCACAGGATTCACGCAGCAATACCCCCTTTGATTTCGCAAATCAGGCGATTCTTCTGTCGGACAGAATAAGCAACCCGATCTACCGTTTGGAAGAATCGAAACCCAGTTGGGAGAATGTTTCGTCGGACGAGGCAAGCTTACCCGTGGGCGCGAAGTTTTCAAGTGTGAAGGCTGTGATGCTACCCGGGAGCCTTTTTTTCTTACAGGACGGACTCTTCGCTGTATTGAACAGAGGTGAAAGTACCCCGAAGACTTGGACAATGCCTGATTCGGAAAATTTCGGAGAGTTGACAAAAGTGATCCAACTGGGTCTAAACGATTTCATTATCATGTCACCTTCCGATGGAATATACCGGGGCGATGGCCAGCAATGGAAACCCGTACTTATTCAGTCAGAACTAACCACTCGCTTCAAACTTGAGGACCGAACTTATCTTTACGATATGCAAATCGACTCTTTTCACAGACTTTTTGTCATAGGTGAATACTTTCGATTTCTTATACTGGAAGGGCTCTAAGAATGTCCGGATTCAGCGCACCGCAACACAACCGGATCGGTTGCTGCCCTATTTCGCCTCAAAAAAATCCAAGACCTTGGGCACAAAATCTGCGGTAAACATCGGAATATGACTCCCGCCATCTATCTTCCAAAGTTCAGTACGCACTTCATTGCGGCACCCTGAATAGCGGATGGCTGTGGTCTCGGCTTTGAGGGTGAGTCGCAAGATGGAAAAGGGAGCACTGACGGCGGCCTCGGGCTGACAGCCGTTCACCTTAGCCCAGTGGGCGATAGACTTTTCTGCTCCGGGATCGCTTGCGCCACCCTTGGAAAACTGCCCG
>JBGSTF010000244.1:0-50606 GCA_041736645.1 Oligoflexus sp.
GACGGATGCCACCTGACCTGAATGAAATTTTCTGAGGCATATGTACTCATCTCTCAGTGGTACCTTTGGTATCACTGAGAATCTTGCAATAGAATGAGAGTACGTGAGAAATTATCGCTAAATTAGTGTGCTAAACCACAAAAGGTGTTGGCGGACAGAAGAAGGGCCCCATCATCTATGCCTTCGACTGGACAGCGAAGCGGCTTAAAGTTTTGGTGGATGGTGTGGACAAAGGGAGCATGGATGCCGGCACTTTGGAAGTCCCTGAAGGTCTTCGCCGTATCACAATCATTGAACCCGAGCGTAAATTAGTTTTGAGCGATAGAAGAATGATCCTGAGTCGAGGACAAGAATATGCTCTCAGTAGCTTGCTGACTTTCCATCCGCGCTACGGCCTTGGGCTCGTATCGCGCTATGGGCGTTGGTTGGACAGTTCCACCCAAGGCGTACTAGGTAACAAGGACCTTAATATCATCGGTGTTGAGGGAGCCGTGTACGATGTCGCGGGTCGATTCGATGTCTACTTGGGGCTGCAGGGCGTGTCCAATGTTCGATCCGAATTCAATTTAGATTCCACTGCGGTTCAACAGAAATACACCTACCTTGAGGCAAATACTCATATCGGCAAAAGATTTAAAGTGAGTATGCTGTCGGATTTTGGAGAAAGTCGCGGGCACGAAACCTTCGTTTTGGCGAAAGCCGGGCTGACCGGAGCCTTTCTCAAACGAAGTATAGCTGCCGAAGATTTCTCTCAACCACGGCAAATCACTCAACGACTAGGCTGGAGTGGGGCATTGCACTTAGAAACTCTTCTCTTGGATTCCAAGATGCTGCTTGGTGCGGGGATGTCGACAGTTATACTTCCGGACTTCGCTGTAAGGGATCGTAGCAGTGTGCGACTAGAAATCGGTGTGAGCCTTGGACAAGTATTCTGAAGCGATGAATCTGCAGTTCGCTATTTTGGGTTCTATCGCAAACTTTTCATAGACGCGATTAATTTTTCGAAGGTATCCCCCCCAGGACGCGATTATCCTGCGCCAGCCTACAACTGCTCAAAGGTCGTGGATCCTTTGATGCCGACTTGGCCTTTTTTAATCTTGATCATCATCTCTATTCCATAAATGATCTTTGCCGCGGATATAAAGCTCTTAGAGCCCATCATCGGCCTTATTCTTTGCCTCACAGGTCTATCATCTTGCTCTACAATGTTGTTGAGATATTTCACCTGCCTTAGTTCAATTACAGTCTCATGGTTTTCATGGAATTCATTGAGGCCAGCTGGATTGGCTCCAGATTTATCAGCATTGATTTTTTCAGGCACTGCCTGCTGTAAAATGGCTTTCTTTAAAAACCGGAGTGCTGCCTTCTCTTCGCGTTTAGCTGACAATAGAACATCGATGGTATCACCATCTTTGTCAGCGGCACTGAAAGGCCATTTCAGTTCACCTTTGATCTTGCGTTCAACTAAGCGTAAGAATCTCGGCAGATGGATTGTAAATCCATGCTTAGCAGCGGTCGTCGCCATCGGGCAAGCTAAGGAAATTTGAATCACGGATATATTAGAACTCGCGCAAAAAGCGAGTTAAATGAAGGTCGAAAGGTATTACGGCAAAATCTGAAGAAAAAGTCTGACTCAATATTGAGGATCTGGTTCCGTTTAGCTTTGCCAAGCCGATCCAAAAAAACAGCTACGCCACAATTGCGATATTATCTGGCGGCTTTGGGTGCTAGAATAAACTTGCCTAGATGAGGCGTTGCAGTCGCTGTCAGGTGTGTTCCCGTGGCTTTCTAATATTGGATGTAAAATGAGGCTGAAGGTATATTGATGGAGCACATATATCGCGAGAACTTTGATCTAGTATTCTATATCGTGAAACAATTCGGCCTAAGAGACGAGGAAACCGAAGAGATCGTCCAGGAAGCGTTTGTTCGTGTTTTTGAGAACCGACACCGGCTCGAACCGGACAAGATTCGAGCTTTTCTAGTAACGACGGCGCGGAATTTAACGATTGATGGCCTGCGCAAGAAGAAGCGACAAAAAGTTGTATATATCGAAGACCAAGAATCAAGTGTCAATACGAATGAAGATATCTGGAAAAACGATCCTAGACGTATATTGGAAGCTCAGGCAGTGAGTGAATTCTTAGCAGAAATAAAAGATAAGCCCGGCAGTGATGTTCTCATCATGTATTATCAGGAGGGTCTTACGACCAAGGAAATTGCCGACCGCCTTAATGAAGGTGTAAATACGGTAACTTCAAGACTGTCCCGGGCTCGGAATAAATTCAGAGAGCACTTGCAAAAGATTCTCGACAAAAACTGGCAGATGGAGGACTAGACAATGGTCTCGATCGACGAACCGGATTATCTATTGAATGACGATGAGTATGTAGCCCTCATGGAACTGCAATTTAAAAAGGCTGGGCGTCCCCAAAATTCTGTGGCACAAAAAAGAGTTTGGAACCGACTCAATAAGCAATCATCTAAGAAAATGTCATGGGCAGTAGGATTGCTTCTCGCTTCAGCTGTGGCTCTCTTTATTGTGAATCGACCTCAAGGAAGCGATGACCTCAAATCAAGCAGTGAGGTCCTGGACTATGAGATCAATATCCCAGCGTCTCAAGGACGAATCATTGATCGCTCGGCCCGTGATTCCATTGCATTAACAGTTAGGAGTCAGACTGCAGTGAGCTTTAGCATTTTTGCTTCGGGACCTTCGAAGGCTCCGCAGCGATTGAAAGCATCGGAGGTCCTTGAGGCAGGACAAACGGTTCAGCTCGAGTTCCCAGCCGCAGAGCTGGCTCCCTTCGATCGTCTCTGTCTCGTGACTGGTGAAAATGCTGGAGCCTTAGTTAATTTGGAAGGTATGGTGGCAGTCCTATGGCCAAAGCTCAACAATAGTCGGCACTGTTTGCAGATTCAATAAGCCCATCCCTCAGAATGGTCTTCGTGTTGTAAGAACTAAAAGGGCTTTGTTGCGTTTGCATTCTCTGAGCAAGGCATCGGCTGAATTCACGAGATGTCATGAAGCCATGGAATAGAAGATTTCAGCAGAAGTGTTACCTCTGCTTTGAGTTGCCACTTTCGAATTATTCTCTTCAACTAAAAGCCGCCGATCGTTATCCTTGCTGAATTAAATGACTTGGATTCTAACGTAGCCCTGCATAGCCACTGCTTGACCTGAAATCGGCTAAAATTGAGCAAATTCATAAAAAAAGAAAAAGGTGCGCTGCAAATTACCCTTGCAAGTGGCTCGCGACAGAAAAAATGTTCATTGTTGACTGAGAGTCACCTTGTCTTTATGCAACCAGTTGTCCGTAACAAAACCGGTTTCATAAGCCTACTGGGTTTAACCATTCGGCCTCAACTACAAAGGGCAGAATCGTATTGCTCCCCTTGGAAAAATTATTCATTTTAAGAAACTTACCGCGGATTTCATATCGGATACCATCCAAGCAGGGAAGATCGGGGCAGTCGAAGAGAGGATAAATGACAGACGGCTCGCGGATCCATGGCTCAAACCAAGGTTGAGGAACCTCTTTAAAAACAACAACTCCTTTTAAGCCATCACCTTCTGGTTGCAATTCAAATTTCAAGGTGGTGTCGTTAGGGCCAAAGCCTTTTGCTCCGCGGAGTGCCTTATATTCAAGCCCTTCAGTACGAGCCTTAACGGAAAGCGACGCGACGTATTCACTCAGACCCCGCCCAAAAAATTTGAGCTCCCCCCGAGGTTCTTTGGTGGCAAAGCGATCAGTGCTATGCAGCAAGCCCCAATCAAAAAGAGCGATCCGCTCGTTATACCCAAGAGGAGACGTTCCCTTGCTCGAGCCACCGCAAGTCCAAGCGACATCGGCTTGATCTTGCCAACATGTCCACTTAAAATCCTCTTCGAAATCCTCATTCTTGACTTTGAAGTGCACCAGATGAGAAAGGTACCCCGTAATAGACGAATTGTCATCACAGCGGAAATCACGGAATTCGAGATCGGGAAACAGCTGTGCCTGAAGGCCCTTCAAAAATTCAATCTGAGTCGGGCAAGGGTTCGCTATATCTCCGTCAAGCAAGCCCGGCACGGCGGCAATATGGGTCTCGAACTGCTTTTCCACCTCTGTATATTTCAACAAGGGATTTAAACGTGGTTGCTCAGGCTTAGGGGTAGGAGTTTGTCTTTCGGTGCTGGTGTCTTGACAGGCCCCGAGTAAGACGACCACGGCTGCGAATAAAATAGTCGACTTTTTCATCTGTTACGTTCTTCCTTTTGGCTAGGCTGATCGTGAGGACATATCGATTCGTTCTTCACGTGTCAGTAGACGCATCGGTCTTGCTTTTACGGCCAAAAGATTCCATGGGAATGATAACGTTGCAATATTATGCGAGTGAGGCGGCTGGCGCGCCCGCCTTCGAGGGGCTAAAAATCGAATATTGTTAGCCAAAAATCTCGTCCAGCCAGTAGGAAGAGAATATTCTCATCGTCACACCAGCGGATGCGGATCAGGGTTTTACCGTCTATCGCTGGCAGTGCGAAGAGAGCAGCTGCAAGTGACAAATCCTGACCCGCTTTGTCAAAGGGCCTTTAGATATCAGTATCGCAAGCAGCCGGTCGGTGATTGCAGATGCCGACACCGATTGTGGGCACCCTGGGCTTGGTCGTGCCGGCAAATTTAGCCACGATGCAGGACTGTCCGTCAAAGGTGCCACCAAAGGCGCAGAGTCCTTGAACTGGCGCGTATTTCACAGTGGCACCGCCCTTCACATCGACGCTATAATTGGCATAGGTTGAAAGATTATAGGACGCCACAATGCAATCGTCGCCCCGTCCATTCCCACCTTGACTGCACATGCCGTTGATTCGGGTGTAGGAAACATTGTTCGCTGTTGCTCTATAGCTGACACCCTCAACCAGTTTTTGACTGAAAGATACAACCGATGTATGGCCGGCGAAGGCATAGATGAGGCAGCGGTTGTCGTACTTCCGGCCCCCCTGTGGGCATTGATCGCCTTCGGCCGTATAATAGAGCCCTGGCAAAGTCCCATTTTGCTCGACATAGTAATAGTAACCCTGCTTCATCGGAAGCACACGAAACGTACACCATTCTCCGCTATGCACACCGCTGTATGGACAAGCATTCTGCACATGGGGATAGAACATTGCCTGCCAGTTGGAATCCGGGTAGATCCCCTGATTATCAACAATAGGCACCCGTCTTTCGTATTTGAAATCGAGCCCGTCAACACCTGGAGCGTCGGCTGCTGAGATGTCCCAGTTGAGGAAGCTGCCATCATTCCATTGCAATTGCATAAGTCCATCGGCTGGTTTCCAAAAAAACTGCTGCCGCGTGGTATAGTCGGGACTGGCTTTCTCGCGATCCCGACCGATCGTATGCACGCGATCGCCCCAGCTCAAGACGGGAGCCTTGTCAGACAGAGGCAGTGTGAGATCCACATGCCAGACGACGAGACCATTGTCAGGCAAAGCGCCGTCCCAGGGATCGGTCGATGAACGGTACTCGAAGAGATAGTACTCGCCGGCTTTGGTCGGGTTCACGATTTTTATGATGGAACGACCTGCACCAGGAGTCAAAAGACGTTTCCCGGAAATTTCCCATTGGGACAAAGTTTTAGCGGTATTCCAACCGAGAGCGTCCATATGATAGGCATCCAGCAGGAGGCTGACTTTCGTCTCGTCGGCATTGACTGTACAGCCCATCAGCGTCATCTCCTGGCTGAAGCAGTTCTGGCCGTAGAGATCTTGCGTCCCGTAGACATGAGTTGTTTCATGGGTTATTGTTCGAAAGTTGGAGAGAGAGTCGATATACATCTGCGCCCCGCAATACTTAACGCCACTGCGGGTATTCACGCACTCCCAGCGCACCATGCCGCCGCCCTGGGTGAGATTGGAAATGGTCAGCACCGACAGTTCGCTGGCCTCCACCACACCGTTGTGATCGGCATCATAGCGTTTGAAATCGAAACCTTGATTTTCAAGTTGATCCACAGCCCATTGCAAGCGTTCTTTATCGGTCTGGGAGGGCGAAATCTTTTGCTTCGCGTTCCACGGAGCCTCGTAGGATCCTGCACTGACCAAACCTTCACGGCCCTGCGATACGTAATTCAGATAGTTGTTAACAGAGACATAGCGTCCCTTTCCATCGGGCAGGCCGGCGCCGAAGATATATTGATTAAAGTAAGCCTGATCGTGAGAAAAGGGAACCGCCACCAGATAACTCTTTTGTTGAGTTTCTCTATTGATGAACTCAACCTGGTTGCCGACCGGCATCTTTGCCAGTACGGTGACGATGGGTCGATAGCGCGTGCTGGCACTTGTTGATATCAGCAATGTGGACTCTGGACCAGGCCCGCACCCCCAGAGGGTGCTGGCGAGAACAAGAAAACGAAATGCGTGGATATGTTTCATGGAAAGATTCCTTATCAAAGACTGTAGCGAAATAGTCGGAATGACCTTGATCCCCTGGCCATGCTTTTAAGGCAAACGCTTTGATCCAGAGATTACGGCACGGGTCGATCCCATAAAATTTTCCCGCCCGCTGGCGTAAGTGGGGGGCATACGCGTCCCCTTCAGCAAGTGGAAATACCTTTATCGTGCAGTCGATAAGGAAGTTAATGCCTTTGATTATCTTTTGACTACAAAATGAGATAGAAGTGCCGCTAAACGCTTTATATGTAAAGCCATAGACTCAAATGTTGAGCCGATGAAGATCAATATTGAAAAAGGCGGAGCCAATACCGCCGCCATCAATAGCTATAACGATGATGAAGGAATTGGTATCGAGATTCGTCAAAATAAGTATTTGAACAATATCATTGAGCAGGACCACAGGCCCATCAGGCAAATATGCAGAGCAGAGTTGGGATTTAAGTCATTTAAGTCAGCAAGGATAACCATTGGTGGCTTTGAGTCTATGAGAATAACTTGAAAGCGCCAAGCCAAGGCAGAGGGTAATACCTCCGCTGAAATCTTCTCTTCCATGGCGGCAGAATCACTCGCAAGGCAGAAATTTTCTCGCTCAGAATCAGCAAACGCAAAAGAGTCCGATCTAGTAACTATGGTTTACAGTGATCTCCTGATACCCTCCGAGACCTGGCTTCGACCCGGCGTGGCCGTCATCAAGGCTTGATCTAGAATGCGTTCGAACGTTCCAGATTTAGCACATTTTCAACAAAATGGACGTAAATGATCAGCTCAAGCGTCCTAGATCTGAAAGTTCGGCTTAGGTTTATTCTTGTACCAGCTTGTAACTTTCAATGTGAGAAGGATTCCAATGACTTGCAAAAAGGATGGCTATCCCTCCTGCTTGCTACATCTCCGAATAAGGATGGCCATTCCATGTCACTGAATAAGCGCTCGTATCTGTTTCTTTTCGGCCTCGCCTCGACTTTTGAGACGGTCTCAGCGCAAAACCGTCTACCCGTCTATAAGCCCACGCGCAGCGGAGCCTGGATCTACCGCCTCACTGTCGAGTCGCTGGAACCGGGACCGGGCGGCGGTGCGAATAACTCGCGCGAATCGGTGCAAAAGGATCTTGAGCAAAGTGACCAAAGCCAAAGCCAGGGCACTTATAAAATCCGAAACTGGGATAACGACCATCTTTCGATGTCGGCTGCGGTCTACAATACTCAAAATTCCACTCATGTTGAGGAGACGATTGCTTTCGATAACGGTAGTGACAACTATTTTTCAACTGTTTTCTGGGACGAAAATGCCAAAGTCTTCCTATCAAGACGAGTGGACCGCGAAGTCAGAGGCAGGGCCATTCGTCCTCGACTCCGCAATCCAGTCGCTCCTTCTCCTGCCGTCATCTATTTCTATGTGATGCCCACCGAAAAGGAACGTGTCGCAATATCTGTGACTGCCGATACGCGAACCGCAGTGAATACTATTGAGGCTTTGGGCGAGGCGAAGGATAACAACCAATGCTATATCAAGCAGCGTGCCGAGGCTTTTGCCCGATCAGGTCAGCCCCCTGAAAAGTTACCAGCCTGGCCACTGCGCGGCGGGTCCTGTGATCCCATTTGGAGCACATTTTCCTATCCAGCGCAGGCCAAATTCCATCGGCTTGGGGTGGCTATCAATGAAGGCTGTGATGGATACAGCTATAGCAATGATTTTATCTTCAATGGCAAACAGCTGCTGGAAAGTACGCCTCAAATCAATGTCCCCTACTATATCGAGAACGGCCAGGTCGCAAGGCGTGTCGACAACCCTTTGGGCTGCTGGCTCTTGCCGGATAATGTTAGCAAGCTGCCCACAAACCTCTCGGCTGCGGGGCAACAGAACACAGCGTCAGTGCGTCGGGCACGCATCAAGATCGAAAGGGTGGATCAGTTTATTCAGTTTGTTAGCGGCCCAGTGATCACACCCAATGCCTGCAAACTGCTTCCTTTGGTGAACTTTGGTTTTGCACAGAATGGTCTGGGCTGGGGCCAATACTGGAGCGATGACCGACAATACTCGGGGAATCGCGCCCAAGTCTTCGTGAGTCCATCGCCGGCATCACCTTTGACCTTGGAGTTGATCACCCGCTATGATTCCGACAACAGCAGCATCTATCAGCCGGTTGTGCCCAAAGCCATTCCTAAGTTGAAGTTTGAAATCGGCACCTATGAATCCCCACGTTTAAGCGCCATAACTCCTGATTCGCCACAGTGCTCCCATTTTGTGAACATGCCGGCGCCGGTGCAACAGGACTACAAGAAGCCCTGGGGTGAAGACGAACCCGAACTTGAACTCGTGGATACTGTCACCGGACCGAACAATATCAGGGCGTCGCTCTATGGAGAGTTTGATATGAACGGGAAATTGCTGACCACGCGCCTGCGTTTCACAGCCAACCGTCCGGCTGCAGGGTCGCTGACGAGGCGTTTCGCGGATACACTGCTGCATAGAGCCTCGGCACCTTTATTTTAAATCGAACCTTCATCTGGGAATGACAATGAAGAAGGGACTCTAGACTCAAAATTCTATTATCGCTCGTCGCCGGTATTTTATCGAACATACTGATGGGTGTCGTAAGAAGACTCTAGCATTTTGACTGAAGGTTAGTCATTTTGTCTAGATCGCCCTAATCAAGGAGTGGAGATGACGCTTAGTTTCAAGGGATGGCAATTCTGCGATGCATTTGCTGGTACATTAGGTATAAGCTTTCCCTCCGTGACCTTGAAGAAATGATGGCTGAGCGCGGCGTTGAGGTGGATCACTCCACGATTCATAGGTGGGCAGCTAAGCTTCGATAGAATATGGCGCAAATCTGATCACTGATTACAGTAATTTCTCATGCCAACGGATACTCCGGCTTCATTTGGACAATTGACGTTAGTTCTGTTGGCCTTTTCGTTTATCGGATTTCCTGAAGCTGATAGACTCTTCAGGTTCGCAGCTTCTTCACTGGACTTCATTTTACTTGTGTCCAATATCCACTTTACCGTCGCTTCCAAGTTGAGATCAGCGTAGCTGCAAGCAATTACGCCTTGGTCTTGATTGTAGTTGGGATAGTCAGTAGTCCTATCTTTGTGCCTGCATGAAACAGCAAGCAGCGATGATAACAGAAGTCTCATTTTCATTTGGCTTTTCCGTAATGATAAGTCATGGTCGCATGTTGTGGTCCGCATTTGTGCAGGGCAACCAATAATCTTATCTATGTCCATTTATGCTGACAATCGCGCGGAAAAATGCCCCTCCACTTCAATGATGTGGAAAATAAATATCTCTGGATCAATTGCTGCATTCAATCTAAGAGTGATTTGGATCGCGTTCGCACTCCTCTCTCATCCAGGGTTTTCCATGCGCCAATTTATACCGGTTTACCTCGGCACCTGCTTCAGCACGGCCACATTTGCTGTACAGCTGCAAGTTCGCTCGTTTCATAGCCAAGCCAGCCTTTCCTATGATCGAGTCACTGAGCCAATTCTTTGGAGCGGGAGCTATTTAAAGAATTCGCCACCCAGCGCGCAAATCGAGCGGAAATCCGGCCAAATCCTGCTCAATAGCCCTGGACAGGAACTGACGCTGGGCTTTCTCTTAAATCCTTATTTTATGGTGGACCTTGGCCTCTCGCAGACATTTTACTATCCAAGATCTCAAGAACGCTTGGAAGATCTTGCACCCAAGATGGGTTTGCAGCTCATCACCAATGTTCAAGATCGATGGATGCCATTTGTTAGAATCGGCTTATCCAATCATCGAATGAAGCTCCGCAGCGACCGCGTGGAAAGCCGGAATCTACCGCCAAGCCTGGGGCTCAGCAAGGAGTCTGATGTCTTTGGCGTGCGCAAAGAATGGATCAATAATCCTCAGATCTGGAACGGTGATATCGGTATTGGTTTGAAGTTCTTCCTGTTCCCGACGACAGGCATCAATGCCGAGTATCGTTTCAGTCAAAGCTTAAAGTCGATCACTCTCTATCAGCGAGAGGAAGGCATTAACTCTTTTCAAGATCAATCCGGATTTGTCAGCGAAACGGAATGGAAAGGCACTCGCCTCACCAGCCAGGAGTTCAGTGTGGCGATCGAAGTGGATATTACCGACTAAGCAGCCGAACCTGAGGAACTCGCCGAAGGTGCTATGTTCAGCTCAGCCCAATGCTCGTGGGGAAGGAACATACGGAAAGCAAAAGCAACAGGCTGCGGTTGATCGGGATGTTCTCTTAATTGAATAAAGATCCTTCCGCCGACATCGGCAAGCACTTTCCGCACAGCATCCATACCCACACCGCGCCCCGAAATATCTGAGACATTGGCTGCCGTGGAGAACCCTGGAATGAAGATAAAGTCGGCAATTTCTTCGATAGTTGGATGACGATCTTCCGGGAAGAGTCGCATTTTATTCGCTTTATCATAGATGCGATCTAACTTTAATCCTGCCCCATCATCACTCAAGTCAATTTCAAGGTAGCCGTCAGGATGCTCGCGCAAATCAATGTAGATGGTCCCTGCCGGTGATTTGCCTTTGAGACGCCTTGCGTCAGGAGTCTCCAGTCCGTGATCGATAGCATTTCGCAGCAAATGTACAAAAGTTCGACGTAGCACTTCAGCACCGTCCACAGTGAAACCTACGTTCGCTCCCCGGATAATAATCTGCGGTGCTTCCTTGCCCAAATCTCTGGCTAGGTCTGGAAGCTTGGCTGTCATCTCATCGAAAAACACCCGCGCATCGGAAAAATAGATATTGAAGAGAGTGTCCTTCACCTTGGTCACAAAGGGCATCAAATCCGAATCCAAGCTCATGCCGCGCATTTTCTGCAATTCCAGAATATGATCCCTGACCAATTTCAAATCGATCCTGGCCATATTCTCTTCAGGCTCACGTTTCAATTTGTATCGATTGATAGCAAAATATTCGTCGACGGGAGCTTCCACATCAGCAAGAAGTTCCAGACCTTTTTGCCGATCCCAATCCGACACACCTTTTTGCACATCAGCATAGTATTGCTCACACTCATGGGCGGCATTGGTGATTTCTGCGAAATGATAGGTCCGAGCTGCGCCTTTGATCGTATGCATATTCACAAACAGCAGACGCAAGGTTTCGGCATTATTGCCAGTCGTTTGGCCAGCGAGACGTCGACTTTCGTCGAGGAGCTCTCGTGAAGATTTATAGAAAAGCATAAATCGTTCCGTCGAAATTTCCAGAAGCTTGGTGATGATGTCGATTTCGCGTTGAGTCTTTTGGTTCTTGGCTTCCAATACCTTTAAGGTTGTCACATCCTTGATCGCTAAAAGAATCTTTTCGACTAGATCAGTCTTTTCATTGACCACGGGCTGCCAATCCAATTCTAAGATGCGGTTGGCTTCAAAACGCAAAGACGCTGGTAGGTTGCCGGCATTGGTATCGAAGTTCATCGCATCTTCGCCCACACTGGTTTCCAAGATTGTCATTGTCATATCCTTGGCTTCTCGACTTAAATCACTTCGATCCAAGAACAGCTTGCGAATGCCGTGTTTTTCAGGAGATTTTTCATTGAGAATCTGCGTGACAAAGCGAGAGTAGTCATCATTGATCGAACCATCAGCATTGATCGTCAAAAGCCCTTGCTGGACACTTCGAAGAATGGTTTTGGCATCGCGCGTCTGTCGATCAACTTCGTTGCGAAGTTCTTTTGTGAGGCGAGCTGCCGTGCGGAAAGCGTGCGCAAAGTTTTTGCCAACAACCTGGGACTGGGTCAGGATAAAGGCTAACATTCCATACTGACCTAAAAAAGGTCCCTGATACAGGTTGGAAACTCCAACCAAGATATCGTTGAGCATGGCCAAGATCATGATGCCAAGGCCAATAGCAGAAAGACCCGCTCCTCGTTCGCCCTTATAAGCGGCCCAGATCGTTTGCCCCATGAGGACAGGTGGCACCAAGATAAAGATCAGGTTGACCGATATCATGATAATTTGTGGAATATCCGGGAAGCTCACGAGTGCATAAAGAATCATGCAAGTAACGAAAATAAGGTTGGCTCTCACCATCCATTTGGAAACATATTTGGGAAAGCTGTGATGTAAAAAAAGCATGATGCAGAGCAAACCCAACGGTAAGTCCATTAGAATATTGAACATGGAAAAGATCCATAGCAGCGTATTGGGTGTAACAAAGACTTCACCCCAGAGCCCTTCGGTCGATACATAGCGCAGCCCCATCACCAGGGCAAAGCAGGCCATGTAGAAGCTGCCAAGGTCATCTCGTCTTTGCCAAAAAAGGGCGAGATTAGACACCAGCAGCATAAAAAAAGCGCCGAGCACAAAGAAGGCTTGCCACCTCTCTACGGTGACTTCTTCCCTGACAAGACGAAGATATTTGCCCATGGTGGGAACACTGCGGTAGCTGCTATTGATTGTGTATTCACTGACCTGAATCAGAAGCCATCCTTCCAAAGCGCCACCGGGCAAACTCCCAACCCTTTTCTTGGTTTGGGGAATACTGGTGCTCGCATCGGTGCCGACCTTTCCCACATTGGTCATAGGCACGACCCGCCAGCTGTCTCCGTCCTTGAGTGCAAAAAAGCTTCGATGATTGTTAAAAAACTGATCGATAAAGATGCCCAGGCGAGACGAGGGAAGATTCCGAAGATGCAAGGCGAGGGTTCCATAACCCATTTTCTTATAGCCTGCTT
Organism: Oligoflexus sp.; assembly: GCA_041736645.1. GTDB lineage: Bacteria > Bdellovibrionota_B > Oligoflexia > Oligoflexales > Oligoflexaceae > Oligoflexus. Next base: position 13,116 of record JBGSTF010000244.1, read on the forward strand.
CTTCCCAACTTTGGCCGGGCATCTTAAGGGTAATAAAGGGAAGCTCTTCGATCTGGGGTAGATCTTCTGCTGTTATGAATTTTTCCGTATAGAATCGCCATTCCCCTTCCAAACGGAGGCGCGGCTCTTCGTCCAGGATCCAAGGGCTCGCATCGACCTCACCTTTCACTATGGGAAGAATCAGTCCTCCAGCCACAACCTTTCCGCAGTTGAAAAGCGCCAGCAATAGGGTCAAGAGTATGCGAAGGGGCATGCCGAACCTCGGATTGAAGTCTTTGCAAGAGGAGTTGCGATACGATGATGATAGCGCTCAGCAGCTCATTTTCCCAATGTAGAATCGGGATACTTCCTGAGTCCTTTGATTTGCTAGGATTTTTAAGCTGGATTCGATATTGAGCCAAAAAATAAAAGGCGAAGCCTTTTGAGAGCTTCGCCATGTTCTGTCACGAGAGGGATTAGCTGTATATCGGCCCACGTTTCAGAGCTTCACGCACTTTTTGGACAACCAGATCAATCTCTTTCGAAGTGATCCAAAAATGTGGGGTAAATCGCAGGGCATTCTTGCCCCCATGGATGACTCCAATTCCTTGCTCTCTGAGCCAAGTCTCGACACCGTGTTTACCGACAACTTTGTATCCCTCGGGATTCAAGTGCAAGGCACAAAGCAATCCAGTTCCGGTTGCACCGGTCACGACACCGGGGAATTCTTCCCGTAACTCATTGAATCTGTCTATAAATTCCTTACCACGCTCACGAATGTTTTGACGCAATTCAGGAGTGATCGAATCCAAGACCGCACAGGCGACATCCAAAGCGCGAGGGTTGGTCGTCATGGTATTGCCATAGATACCGCGCACGTAGAGTTCGGCTGCGGTCTGATTCATGGCCAGGATCGATAGTGGGTACTGACCGGCGTTGACAGCCTTCGAATAGGTTTCCATATCCGGTGCTTCACAATTTTCAAAACCAGGATAATCGCAAATACTGAGACTGCCGTGAGCCCTCAGTCCGGCCTGGATTGAGTCAACCATCAAGAGCGATCCATGGGCACGGGTCAGCTTTCTTGCTTCATCATAAAATCCTCGGCTGATACCAATTCCGGGATTGCCTTCACCCATGACCGGTTCCATCAGCATCAGCTCAATGAAGATGCCCTTCTTATCGGCTTCGCTGAAGGCCTCGCGGAGTTGCTCAACATTGTTCACTTCGACCGTCATGAGTTTTTGTTCGCGAAACGTTGCCAGCTTTTGATAGCTCTTGGCTGATGAATCGGAGGCTTGAGCAGGACGTTCTGTTCGACCGTGAAAGCTTCCTTTGAGCGATAGGAACCAAATCTTTCGACCTGCATAACGACCACTAGGATCGGTGAGAAGTTTAGCATTCACATCAGCAATCCGCGCAGCAACTGTCACTGATTCAGAACCGCTATTCAGACAAAGATAGCGGGAATAGACGGATTTTTTGTCAGCACGACTATGACCAATTTCGCGGTTAAGACGATTGGTCAGACGCTTCTGACTGAAGTTCGGAGTCATGACGTTGGCCATGACTTGATGCTGACACATGGCATCCAGTACTTTCTTAGGCGATTGCCCAAAGCCCAGCATGCCGTAACCGCCCGAATCATGCAAAACCGCACCATGGACCGTGACAACCCATGGGCCTTCTGCGGCAAGCGATATATAAGGATTGACCGCATCAGCTTCATAGAAATTGACGAATTCACTTTGAATGAATTCGATGAGATCGGCTTCCTTCAACTGGAGCTTGTCCCCGAATTCGTCTTGAAGCTTAAGGAAAGCATCGTACCCGGCATCGATGCAAGCCACCAGCTGGCGATCTGTTTTGCTAAAGTTTTCGATCAAACTGTCATCCAAACCCTTGGTCTGGGCCGATCCGGTGCGTCGACGCATCTCGTGCAGTTTTTTTAAGGGTTCCATGGTTTCGCTCTCCTTCGATCTTCAAATGTTCCGTCGCGTTTATGACCGCGCCCCTGTTCGGTATCGTCTGCCTGCGCCGCAGGCTCTAACTTTTTTTATTGGTCGACTTATATTATAGGCTTACGTTGCCACAAAGGAGAGAGAGGCCTCCAATGCCCAGCCCGTTTCCCGGTACCACTCCTCTTCCTTAAGAGTAAGGATTCCATGGGAATCCAGCTGCATAAGGCCTTGGCTTAGGGCTTGCTGAAGAGAGGGTCTCGGCTGGAAATGATATCCAGTTTTCGCGCATATTGCATCAAGATTGATACCTCGAGCCGTCCGTAGACCCGATGAAACCGTCTCTAAAAGCCATTCTGGCGCCCCTCGATATGATTCTATATGCACAGAAGGCAGATGAAGGAGCTCGGCGATCGTTACCGCCGAAACGACTTTCGGCTGGTCTGCAAGCAGCTGCCGCAAATGAGCATCTTGAGACCAACGAGTGCCCCAGGGTCCTCCATACTCATTCAAAAAGCTATGAGCGCCATTACCCAAGCCCAAATAGCTTCCTGCATGCCAATAGATGCTGTTGTGGACACTGGCAAAGCCTGGCTTATGCCAATTAGAAACCTCCTCGTGATCCCAACCCGCAGCCTGCAAAGTTTTGCATGCCATTTGATACAGGGCTTCCAACTGGTCATCCGGCGTCGCTTCAAGGACCCCGCGCCGCTGCATGCGTGCCATCGGGGTCTTACCTTCATAGGTCAAGGTGTAGAGACTCAGGTGCTTTATATTTTGGCGCAAGGCCAGGTCCAAATCAGCTTGCCACTCTGCCATTCCTTGACCTTGCCAACCATAAATGAGGTCAATGTTTACATTAGGAATAAATTCTGTCGCCCACTGCACCGCCTGCAAAGCCGTCGCGGCACTATGCTCACGGGTTAGAAATTTGAGTCCCTGGGATTGGAAAGATTGAACCCCCAGAGATAGGCGATTCACGCCAAGCCGACTCCAAATAGCCAGCTTCTCCTGGGTCACATGCTCGGGATTGGCTTCCAGAGTGATCTCGGCAGAAGGCCGCAGCCAAGGCTTGAGAAGTTCCATCAAAGGGCCATAAGCCTCATCGACCAAAGAAGGCGTTCCGCCGCCAAAAAACAGGCTATCAAAAGCAAATCCTACAGGCACACGAAGGGTCAAAGCTTTCAGCCAAGCAGCTGCATAGTCTTCGATGGTTCGAAGGTAATGCTCCGGACCCTGACTTTCAAAACGAGCCGTTTTGACAAAGTCGCAGTAGTGGCAGATCTTGGTGCAAAACGGAATATGAATATAGAGCCCAATCGAGCCTGGACCAATTTGAATCAATGCACGCCCCCTTGCTAAGCCGCGCCTAAATTGCTCGGTTAAGGCGGGAATTGCAACTGTTTTTTTCCCTTTCCATCGCCTCAACTCGATTATTTTCGACAACAGCAAATTTCGGAGGCTTACCTTTTCTGAAGCTCGCTTGACGTCGATTGATGGGTCGCATGGGTGTGGAAAGTTTTCAATGGGCAGCCAAGGGCGAGCGTGCTAAGAGCGTTAAAGTGATTATAGTTCCAAGAAATCGAGGTTCTCCACTCAGGCAGGACCTTCTGCCGACGTCCAAAAACCCTCAACCAGGGACTACTCATGAAATCATTGACCGATCAACTCACGACCTATGCCAGCTATCATCGAGACCGCCGCAATATCGCCACGCATTTTATCGGTATTCCCATGATTCTCTATGCGGTCGTCATACTTTTATCTCGCCCCCTTTGGTTGGCCGAGAGTCCACTGGCAGTTTCACCAGCTCTTTTTGCTTCGATAGCCGCGAGCCTTTACTATCTCCGCTTGGATATTCGATTTGGACTCTTGATGACCTTGATCCTGGCGATCATGGTTCGATTTGCCAGTCCCATTGCCGCCGAATCCACTACAAACTGGCTCTCTTGGGGTGTAGGACTGTTTGTCGTCGGCTGGATTTTTCAATCCATCGGCCATATCTGGGAAGGTAAAAAACCGGCGTTTTTGGACGATGTAATAGGATTGATCATTGGTCCATTGTTCGTTGTGTCGGAAGTCGTCTTTGCGCTCGGGGCTCGGGCCGAACTCTTGACAGCCATTGAAAGCAAAGTAGGCAAAACTCGCATGGGCCAACAGAAATGAGCCTCTGCGAGGTTTCACTGCCTTTGTTCAGTGTAAGCGTGAATATTCGCTTCTGAGACGATGTTTGTCGCCATAGTCTCAGGACTCTGCCAGAACTTTTGACTTGGCGGCAATGGATTCAATACTCGTAATTCACTCGAACCATAAAAGATCGCGACGCAAACGGAATAGGCGCTACCGGGTAATCCGCCTGGTAGGGTTGAGCTATATCTAAGCGAGCATCTGTTGCGTTTTGGATCGCAAACGAGGCGTCGCAGCCTTTGGTTCCGAACAACTCGGTATGTCGGAAATTGACGTTGACCAAGGTTGTTAAGGGCAGCTTGCTGAGAGGAGCTGGATCGCGAATAGGATCACCATTCACGTCAGTACCCGTTTGTGGTCCTTGTTCGGAATAAGTGAAGCGCTCTCCGACTAAAGACAGAGACGGGTTAACCGAAAATTCGCGCGTGACTTTATAGCCAGTAACAAGCCCTGCTTTGTGTTGCGCTTGGCCATAACCGGCTTGTTCATGGCCAGGAACCTGAGCGGTCTCTACCTTATTGGTCGTCAGGCGATAAAAGGCATAGGTGAAAGTCGCATAAGCTTGTCCTGACTGGTAGAGTAATTCCGTTTCAAAGCCTCGCGATCCAATGTCTCCTCCGTTGCGATAGGAGCCGACTGCGCTCTCACCCGTTAGGTAGATGATCGGACGATGAATCAATTGGTCGAAGACGTTGACGACACCCCAGACGAAAGGAGTGAAGCGATAACCCAACTCAATTTCGTTGTTCATCGTCGTTTCGGGTTTGATACCGTAATTATCAGTGTTTTCGACTCGATTGGGGATGATCCCGCCCGGTACCCGAAAGCTTTGAGCAACCATGTATTTGGCATGAAAATCTTGCCAAACCTTGGTGACACCAAGTCTTGGCGCAAAAAAGTTGCCGTGTATGTCGGTCTTATCATAACGTATGCCGGCGGTAAGCTTGGCAAAGCCATTGTCATGGATGGCTTGAAGGAATATCGAATCATTGCGATAGCTGATGTGATCGATATCTGGATTGCCTTTGAGAACCTCCTCTCCGACTTCCAAATTAAGGTTGCGAGCTCGATACACAGTATGCACAAAACCCTGGTAGCCGCCGATCAAATTGGTCTTGTCGCTTAGAACATACTGCAAAGTGACGCCACCGGTCTTGCGTTCGACTTTATTTCTATACCAGTAGGGACCTTGATCAACCCAATAAGGATATTGAACTTTATAATTTGCCAGTGGTGTAATCTTTAAGGCTCCGACAACCCACTCATGTCCCACTTCTAGTTGATAAGTATCCCATCTTTCTCGAAGCTCTTGCCAGCGGGCATTGTCGGGCTCGTCAAAGTACAGTTCCGGCGTTCGATATAAATCCACCAGTGCCTTCGCGTAAGTGCCTTGGTACTTCATTTGCAAGTTCATCGTCGCCAATTCAATGCGCGAGTCCTTTAAATCGATAGGATCACCATAGTAGCTGGTGGTTTGCTGGTCGGACAAGAGTGCTCGTGATGCAGCGATATTTGCGCTGTAGCTCAGGTCACCCTGATCTCTGGCAAAACCGGCAGCCACAGTCCGATTGAGAAAGGCGTGACTGCCCTGCTCAACGTCCATGCTCACATAGGAGCCAGGTCTATTGGCCGAACGAGTCAAAATGTTGATAACGCCGAGGGAGGCATAGCCACCGTAGACCGATGAGCCTGGACCGCGAATAATTTCGATCCGTTCGATAGTATTGACCGGAAAATGTCGAGCAAATTGCACAATACCGAATTTTTCTTCATTGATGTCGAGGCCGTCGACCATCACCAAAAATTTTCCTTCGATTGCATTGAGACCTCGAATGCTTAACAGTTGCCCACCCTCGATTTCTGTCACCACACTATATCCGGGTACCACCCGCAACAGAACATCGACGATATCGCGAGCACCCATATCCATCATTTGCTCGCGAGTGATGACTGTTATGATGCCTGGTGTTTCACGAATAGGCGTATCTTTTTTGGTGGCGACGTTGACTTTGAGGTCGAGTAAATCGTTCAGACTGAGTTCGGGTTCGTCGGCTGCTTGAGCTCCTTTATCAACAAGGAAGAGTACGATGAGGCTGCATGGTATCAACATGAATTTGCGGAAGAGCTTTGCTTTCATGCATTCGTTCCTTGTGATTTTCCCAATTGGCTTCCTATCCATAGGAAACATTGGAAAGCATAGAAACAAGCCTTCTTGATGGTGATCTGATATTTGTCCGTCTTGTTTCGTAAAGCTTTATAAATATTGGATAATAGTGAGTTATATACTTTTCCTGCAAAGTAAGTTTCGCGAACGACCAGATTCCCTCACATTGTGGCTATATGATCCGAAAGATTACGAGGAAATGGAGTATTTTCTCTTGCTACATTGGGTTAGTTGATGGGTCCTTGGTCAAGTCAATCAATAGGCACACGCATCTTGCTCCTGGTGATCGGGATCGTTAGCCTTGCGTTTGTAACCGTGGCTTGTATCGGTGGCCTAGCTTTCAATAATCTCACCGACGGCTTTTTAAGCATCGTCAACGACCAAAATCAACAATTTGCTCAGATGCTCAATCGTAATTCGGAGCGAGCCACGAACCGGTTTGTCGATATATTTGAAGAAAATGCCAGAACCAAGGGCGAGACACTCATTGCTCGGGATTCTCTTAATTTGAAAAATCCGTTCTTGGACAATTCGTTCACCCAGGTTCGAGAAGCCTTACAAAATTCCTTCAATTTCGACTCCAGTATGCTACTAGCGTCTTTCGTGGTCATGGAAGGTGATCAGATTAAGGCTTGGCAGTACCTCGATCGCGACCACAAGGAGGGTCTGGGACTACCCATCGTTTATGATTCCGCCCAGCAATCGTGGATCGCGAGTTTCCAAGGACAGCGAGTGACAGTGCCAGATCCCGGCATGGAAAATCTTCGAACTCTTGAACGGGCGACGATTCGCAAGATTGAATTTATAATTGGTTCGGGTGTGAACCAGCACAAGGTTGCCGCTTATGAAGCCATCATGCCAATCAGCGAAGGACCAACAGACCATATAGACCAGCGATTGAAGGATGGTGAAACAATAGCCTATTTACGCTATCTCATCAGTTTGGAACTGATGGATCAAGCTATTTCTTCAGAAGAAAGTGCTATGCAAGAAACGAAGGAGGAGCAGCGTAAGATCACGGAGCACACTCTTGATAAGACCCAGCATGATATCACCCACCGAATTAGGTCCCTGGCCTTGGTTTTAGTGCTGACGGCTATCGGTGTGCTTTGCTTAGCTTTTATGATCTCTCTCTGGTTGAGTCGGCGCATCGCTCAGCCGATTAAGGAACTGAGTCTGGCAGCTGATAAAATAGCTCTGGGACACTACAATCAAAGAATTGATATCAATGCTACGGATGAAATAGGTCGCTTGGGCAAAAGTTTTGAAACAATGCGGGTCCAGGTCAAGACTTTTACTGAAAATTTGCAAGTCCTGGTTGATGAAAAGACGGTTCGACTCCATGATGCCTTGCAAACGGTTACCAGTCAAAGTCAAAAGATTAGGGAAATCATGCAGCGGATCGACCAAGGTATTCTCACGATCGGCCCACAGCAAGAGATTGAGGAAGAATACTCCCAGCATCTACGCAATTTATACCCAATTTCTGGACCGAGTATGGCAGGGCGTTCAGTGATCGATCTTATTTTTCGCGACTCCATAGCAAGCAATGAAGAAATTAATATGTGTGCACAGTCTTTGGCGTGTTGTTTGGGGGGCGATCCTTTGAACTGGGACATGAATGCCGAAAGCTTTCCCCGCCAGATCAAGTATGTCGATGATTGTGGCGAGAAAACGTTTGAACTATCATGGAACCCAATCATTGAATCAGGCATCATTCAACGTTTCCTGTTGACTATTCGTGACAAGACTAAGGAATTAATTTTAGAGGAACAGCTCAAAGATGCGGCTCAAGCATCAAGTCGATTTATACAATCTCTCACTGAGCTCGTCAGTGCACCGTCTGACGCCTTGGCTGCTATGCTACGTGATTCTCATGCAGCCCTCAAAGAGATAGAGCAAAGTCAAGACTCCCCGAGTTTGGAGCACAAACGCAATTATATCCGTCTGCATACCATGAAAGGAGCAGCTCGGAGTTTGAGCTTGAAACAGCTGGCGCTGGCTATCCATGATGCGGAAGTCTTTCTTCAGCAGCTCGTGAGTCATGGCGAGTACGATGGCCAAGGCTTCGCCGCCGCGGTCAGCAGAATTCGGGACGAATTGGATTTTAATCGCGACATAGCTTTCCGTGTCCTCAAGATCAAAATAGATGACTTTGGCGATGAATCCCAAACCTTGTTTGAGATGCTGTCCAACGAGGTTCGCGTGGTCAGGCATCTCTGCCAGCAGCATCATGTAAAGTTGGGTGGATTAGTGATTGAGGATCGGGTCTTGGATTGGAATCCTCGGCTTCTCATTGATGCTGTTGAAGCGACGCGACATGCTTTGACCAATTCGCTGGATCATGGGTATTTTAAGCCCATTGAGGAAGGCAAAATGCCGGCCGATCAGCAGGTCTTTCTTAAAGTCTCGGCGTTTTGTGATAACGGCGAGATCAATCTCGTCTTTCAAGATGAAGGGCTTGGTTTTGATAAAGTTGCAATTAGACAGCTCGCCAAGCGACAAGGCATTAGCTGGGCTTCGGATGATGAATTAATCAATATCATGCTCCTCGAGGGATTAACGACAGCCAAGGAAGTAACGCATCTCAGTGGGCGAGGTGCCGGACTATCGGCTATCCAAACCTTTGCACGCGAATGGTACGGACGGCTCCAACTCTTAGAAAACCAGCCACGAGGCACAAAGATTATAGTCAGTGTTCCCGAAACAAAGGCCTTCACCTCAGATTTTTCGGACGCTCGCAAAGATCCAACCAGCGCCTAAGATCATTGTGATATAATGGCATTATCATACCCATGTTATAAGGGCGACGCACTTGTTCGATCGCAGAACCGCATTTCTTTGTCTATGCATTTTGATGTTGGGAGTCCAGCAGCTAAAGGCAGAAGAGAAGCTAGGTATCTTTTATCCTTCGGTAAAGCCCTCCAAAGAAGTGCAGAAGACTTTTGCTGAAGATGCGGCTTTAAAAGATATTAAGGTACTAGCTTTTGCAAGCTTTGAAGACTTTCAAACGGCAGTGACCAGCGAGGATATAACCTACGCGCTGGTGCCCTCGGCCTATTTTCAATACTTTAGCGAGTTTGAAGCGATCTATCAGTTGACTCAAGACGGCCAAGCAAGTTTTCGGAATATCGTAGTCAGCCTTGATCCATCATGGAACGAGGAAAAGTTTTCACAAGGGATCGTTGGCGCCATCAATACGGTTGGTCGTGATAAGACCAAGACTATGGTAGAGGAAATTTGCGCAGGCAAAAAAGTGAAGCGCGTCAAACAGGTGTCTAAGATAGCCGATCTTTATCCATTGCTGGCTCTCGGTAACGCTCAATACGCGATTTTTTCCCCTCATGATTTGGAGCTGGTGAAAAGCGAATTTGCGTCAAAGCCCATTCAGGCCTTTCGCACGAGTGAAGTTCAACTTCCGCTGATTGGAATCCGTAAGACGAAGAAGGGGCATAGTGCAGACTTCTTTCTCAAATTGAATCCGACGACACTTCGGCTACTCGGGGTCAACGGCGTTAAAGCTAATCCAAATCAGGAAAAATGAAGACTTGTAGGGGAAATCCAGAATGCAAGGTTTTATTGTTACGCTAATCTTTCTGCTACTGGCACCAAGAGTGTCTGCGGCTACGGTGATGGCGGTGAGTTTTGATGCAGAAGAGATGCGCGTGGTCAAGGAGACATTGGCTAAAGATCTAAACAAGCATCGGATGGTTGATGTCGTCATTCGCAAAGATAGCGACTATTCCGAATTTGTTGCCGCCATTCGCCAGAATAAGCCCGATTTTATCGCACTACTGGACAACAAGGCAGTTAACTTTATGAAAAAATTGGAGGAACTCAAGGAGCCGGAGTTCGCCCGAATCCAGGCCGCTGCAACCATGGCCCTGAATCTGAGACAGGTATTGCAAAGTAGTAAGCGGATATCGGGAATTGCCTATGAAGTGCCTGCATTTACGACGATCACCAAATTTCGAAGTTTGATCAGCCGACCGATTGTTAGGGTCCTAGCGCCTTATCGAAGTTCTGAATTTTCTAGTATGATGACTGAAGCTAGGCTGCAGTTGCAAAAGGAAGGGATTGAACTGGTGGGTGTCGATGTTGAAGTTGAGGGGCGAGAGGTATCGGCCATCAACAAAGTCGTCGAAAAGATGCTGACAGAGGCTTCCGACGGCAAAAAATTCGATGCCATTCTAGTGCCATCGGACAACATTATTCTGAACAAAGAAGCTTTCAGAACGATTTGGCTACCAAAAGCCCGAAGTGTGAAATTGCCTTTTCTCTGCAATATTGAAAAATTCGTAAGTAAAGACTTTGATTTCTGCACTTTCGCAGCCTATCCGGATCTAGTTCCGCTTGGTCATCAGCTAGCGGAGCAAATCAGCGAAGCTTTGGACAATGGGACAGCAGTTGCCGATCTCGGAGTCGACTATTTGATTGGAGTCCAGCTGTCTCTTAACTTGCAACGGGCTCGAACTATCGAATTGCCGCTGAAGGCTACCGAAGTCGACAGTGTGAAACAGGTGCAATGAAGTGCACCGAATCCGAACACTAAAACGGAAAACCTAGGAACATTCGCTATCCAGCAGATATCGAGATTCGTCAGAACAAGCATTTGAATAATATCATTGAACAGTACCATAGGCCCATCAAGCAGCTATGCAGAGCCACGTTAGGATTGAAGTCATTTAAGTGACCTGCCGCGAATAGTGGCAACAAAACCTGAATTACTTGTTAGCAACCTTCGCTTTGCTTTTTGCTTTGCCCTTGACAGTCTTTGTTTTACTTTTCGATTTCTTGGCTACTTTTGCTTTCACAGCTTTGGGCTGTAGCTTCGCCACCGGAGTTTTTTCAACAATTTTCGGGGCTGAAGCTACGGCTGGCTCTTCCACAAGCAAAGTATCCAAATTTGTACCAGGATTCGCTTCATCTGCCATCACAGGAACCACAGTTTCTTCCATCATACGTGGCGGCATCAAAGTACCAGGTTTATCGTTGTCATCAGGAACTCCATTGGTCTGAGTCAACATACCCTGCGCCCAAGTCTTTTCACTGAAGACATTACCAACCGAACTTGCTGCATCTTTGTAGGCATCAAGCAAGCGATTGGAATAAGCAAATGATCCCGCTACACCGACGATCACCATCAACATGAACACTAATTTAAAACGGTTGAAAGGTTGAGCCAACCAAGCCTGACTCGAGGTCGGCTGCATTGAAGTCTGAAAACTCATGCCCATCGGAGCTTTAGGAATTTTTCTGGGTTTTTCGGCCTTATTCATACCCGTCATAGCTGTCCTTACTTTATTTTTCACAGTGAAAGCAGTGGTTCGCATGAAGCTACTGGCCGCTTCGTTAGCGAGTTTTGCACGATCAGCTACAGCAGACTTTGCGGTATCAAGTCTCAGACTATGAGGTGCGCTCAAGATGGTCGTTTTCAGGCGACTATCCATGACGGCTTTGGCTCTAGGTTTTTTGGGAGATGCGGCCTTGGTTGGAGCAGTGGGAGCTATAGGCTTGACCACGGGAGCTTTGGCAGTTTTCTTTTTCATGTCTACGATCCTTCCGTTCCAGAATAAGAACTCAATTTCCACAAACTCCCAGATTGCAAAGGCCTTGCCAGACCTTTAAATCTGTAAATAATTGTATCTATTGAGCTATTTTATTCATAGCGGGCCTGGACCTGCTTATTTTTTTGACAGTTTCCCTGGATCCGGTAAACAGCGTAGCAACTCGACAAGTTCAACCAAGGGCAAACCTACAACGTTGGAATAGGAACCCTCGACTCTTTCAACCAAGAAACCACCGATGCCTTGGATCCCATAAGCCCCTGCCTTATCCAAAGGTTCTCCCGTACCGACATAGTAGGAGATCTCCTGCTCAGTGAGAGCCTTAAATGTAACCTTGGTTGTCACCACCCGCGTTTCGGTGTGAGAAAACTGGGAAGACCCATAGACAACCGCGAGTCCCGAGAGAACTTCGTGGGTCCCACCGGACATCTGTCTTAACATCCGTTTGGCATCTTCATTGTCCCGAGGCTTTTCCAAAACATGCGTTCCCATAAGGCCGATGGTGTCCGACCCAATCACAGCCAAAGCTTGGGAGCCTTTCATCGATCGAAAGATCAGCTCGGCTTTTTCTCGAGAGTTCCTCTGCACATAGTCTTGCGCTGTCTCACCTAAGGCTTGGCGCTCTTCGATGTCAGGAACCTTGATGGAAAAATCGAGTCCTAAATATTTCAGCAACTCCTGCCTTCGAGGAGACGAGCTAGCCAGCACGAGCTGATAGGGAAAATTTTCAAATACGGAATGGGTTATCTTAGACATCAAACAAAATCCGATGCTGTTTGTCTGTTTGAATTCCCTGAAAGGCGAGACTCTGCCGGTAGCGATGCAATTCGTGCGCAAGTGCTAGGTCATGCATCGCCAAAACTTGCAGGGCAAATAAAGCTGCTTGGGTGAATCCCGAGGCACCACAGCCCATGGTGGCAATAGGCAGATGGGAAGGGCTCTGACTCCGCTCATCGACGGGAACGAGGAGGATAGGGAGATTGCAAAGCGACGAAGCCCAGGCGGCGCCATGGTCTGTTGCGTTACCAAGGCAAATGATAAGCTGACCACCCTGCTTTTGGAAACTTCGTACCAGCTCTTCCAGGAATGCTGGGTTTTGGTGAGCTGAAGCTATGCGCAGCTCGTAAGAGATACTAAAATCAGCAAAGAGCTCCTGACCTTTTTTGGTCAGAGCCAGATCGCTTTCATGCAGAAGCAAAGCCAGAATTTTTAACAAAGGCCGATCCTTCTTTGAAAAAGTTTAGGCTTTATCATCCAACAAGACAGCGCCGATGTCGCGTCGAAATTGAACACCCGGCCATGGAGCGGCCAAAGTTTCAATGTAAGCGTAGGCATGCTGGCGAGCAGCTGCAAAGTTATGGCCATGTCCTACCACCGTCAGAAGTCGGCCTTTTCCTGTTAAAAGGCGTCCTTGTTCCTCTCGGATAGCTGCCGCAAACACCTGCGGAGCACTGCCGGTATTCTTGAAAACATCACGATCAACTTCAAACCTTCGGGTTGCGCCCTCGCCGTAAGGATAGCAAGGAGAGGCTAAAACAACACAAACGGAAGCGCCAAGGTTGTGAGCGGCGGCTGCTTCAAAGTTGTCAGCATCTGGCTTTAAACCAACTTTCGCAGCAATCAATTCAGCCCAATCTCTTTTATCCTGAACAGCCAGCACTTCGGCTTCTGGATCGCCGAGGCGCACATTGAATTCCACCACTGAGGGTCCTGCACTGCTCCACATGATCCCAACATAGAGGCAGCCTGTGTAGCTCATATTGCGCTTTTTAAGTTCCGCTAGCAGAGGATGAACAACGAGTTTCATAACAGTCTCACCAGCATCTTGAGGCAACCAGGGTACCGGGGTATAGCAACCCATGCCGCCGGTGTTAGGCCCCTCGTCACCATCTTTCAGACGTTTATGATCGACTGCAAAACCAAGAGAGGTTGGTTGTCCGTGGCCTAGAAATACGAAGAATGAACATTCCTTGCCTTTCAAGACCTCTTCGATCACCACAGTTTCAGCGGCTTTAGCCATTCCCGACCGATAGAGTCGCTCAATCGCTTCGTCAATGTCCGATTGCGCAGCACAAACAAAAACACCCTTGCCGGAGGCCAAGCCACTAGCTTTTATGACGGCCCCGCCCGAACTCGCCAAGAACGACTCGGCGGTCTTTCGACAGGAGGCCTCGCCCTGCGCCACAGCGAAGGCTGCGGTCGGAATGCCGGCAGCCTGCATCACGTCCTTAGCAAAGGCTTTGGAAGATTCCAATTGAGCAGCCGCCCGGACGGGTCCAAAGCAAGGCAGTTTGAGATCGGCACAAGCATCTGCGAAACCGTCAGCAAGAGGCTGCTCAGGCCCAACGACTACGAAATCAACCCCTTGGTTCTTCGCAAACCGAGCCACATCAACGAGTCCGGAGTCCAGATCCATTGCCAATCGATCGCCCAACGCATCCATGGTCGGCGAGCCTGGCCAAATGAGGAGAGTCTTGACCAGCTGGGACTGGCGTAATTTCCAAGCCAGGGCATGCTCACGAGCACCTGAGCCAACTAGCAGTACTTTCATGATATGTCTTCCTCAATTGGGTTTTTTCCGGATGCGTCCACACTTTTAGCGAGCTCGCCCCCCTCTGTCAACACTCACAAGCTGGACTCAGCAAGTGCTATAATCAAAGAGCGTCTGCTCACCCGCAAAAGTACCAAAGCGTCAGGCAAAATCTGCCGGGGAACAGGGTCAAAAATGGTTCAAGTGCCACAGGCAGCTTGGGACAATCAAAGAATTGCGTTGCTTTCAGGGCAACCGACTTCCTTTTCGGAGGAGGTGATCACGCGCCTTGAGCGACGTCAGTGGACTTTTCCAGTGCGGACGTCCAAAGTCAGCGAAGCTTTCAAAGCTCTCAGTACTGGCAAATGTTCGGTCCTCATTATTCACGATACTCCCGATCTTCCTGCAAGTTTCGCCCTTCGCGCTCAAATCGTCGAACCCATCGCGATCATTTCGCCAACGATAGTCGTTACTCATCCTGACCACAAAATCGAAACCGCTTTTATTAAGGACATAGGCGCGCCTGAGCTGGTCGATGGACCGCTTAATCCCGCGGCTTTTATCGGCAGTTTTGAATGGTTGATCAGACGGTGGAGCCAGGGCAGTCTGCGCAAACTCTACCAGGCTCGTCGCTTGTTTTTGGACAAACAGTACCTGCTCTTTTCTAAACTCATCGGTAATCTGAAAGAAGAACCCGATCTGCAGCCTTTGGTAACACCTTGCATGGCGCAGATTCTGATGAAGCAGTCGGACTTTAAAACAGTCGAAAAACTTCTTCTAACTTCCCTCAAAGAGCATCCTCGTAATATTGGAATCATTGTGAACTTAGTCGAATTCTATTTGCGTGCGGCCATGCCCGAAACCGCCCTGAAGATCATTGCCGCGACACGCAAGAATCACGGGAACCCAAGAATGCTTTTTCCAGATCAAATTCAGGCGCTTATGATGCTGAACCAGATTAAAGACTGCATCCCTCTCTTAGAGGCTTTGGTCAGGGAAGACTACTGTCGCAAACAAGCCGCAAGTTTTCTCGCTCGCTGCCTCTATGCCGAGGGTTATAAGGAAAAATTCCAGAAAGCTGTTGGTCATCAAGTTCCATTAATCGAAGAGTTTCAGAATCGTTGGAATAAGGTCGCCAGCTAACATTAACTGGCTTGCAAGGAATCGAGGCCGAAATGGACAGTAAAAAATTTCTCGCTTTCTGGGGCTGGAAAAGCCTTCCTTGGAACGAGCCCATAGCCCTCGATCGCTTGTATTGGCAAGAGCAGACCCAGGTCATCTGCTCGCGACTCTTGCTGACTTTGCAACGGACGGCAGCATTATGTGTTGTGACAGCTCCCCCTGGTCATGGCAAGAGCACCTTGAGTCGATGGCTCTATCATACGATCGATCAGGATCAACATGATGTCGCTTTCTTTTCTCTTCTGCAATCCGAGCAGGGCAGTGGCTGGCTCTTGCCGAAGCTGGCTCAGTATCTTGGTTTGGATCCAATCTCCAGCAACAATAGGGCCGTTCTCAATCGACTCCAGGAGTCACGCCTTCATGGAAAAATTCTGACCGTCATCATCGATGATGCGCATAAGCTGCGGACACCGGAAGCGCTCGACGAGATTTTGGCTCTTATTCAGGTCCAATCTATAGCAGCTAGCCATCTCAACTTTGTGCTTGTCGGAAATCCGCGACTCAGTCAAGTCATTCAAGGGACCGAAGGATGCCTGCATCGTCTGGCCCTCTTAGCCGACATCCAAAGTCTTGACCGCACCGACATGATTGCCTTTCTTAATTGGCGTTTGGAGTCGATTGGGCTGCCAACTAAAGTCGTCTCATCGGACGCGCATAGCTATTTTATGGCTCAATCTCCGCTCAGCTTTGCAGGAGTCGAAAGCCTTTTGGAGGGGTCGCTTGTGGAAGCTTTCCTTCGCGATCAAAGGGTCATCAATGCTGAAACCGTGCAGAGTGCTGTTCAATACTTCGGACAGCCCAAGCCGTTTGTTGAAGAAGCAGGATCTGAAGCAGCAAAGCCGAATCGAGCCGCAGTGCCTCGCAAGAAAGCTCCCAGCGGACCTGTTGGAAAAACTGGCGGATCATCCGCGCCTGCTCTGGATTTGAATTCTCTTTACTATAAGTCGGGCGGAGGTCATGATCCGGAAGACGCATGAAGGCCAATGGCCTTGCGGTCGCTCCGGGTTACCGCCCATACATAAACAGTACCAGCTTGAGCAACAGCTCAAGCTGCCCTCATAATCGAAGCCATTTGTGTTACAAGCGCTTAAAAAGCTGGTCCTTTTCTTTGCCATATTGGTGGCCTTAGGCTATCTTGGCAATCTTTTGATCGATAATCCCTACGTCCATCGTTTGCTGCGAGATTCGCTCAATGAAAGATTAGAAACCTATACCCACATAACGATAAAATTTGAAGCAATCAACGCGAAGTTCGCCCCCCCAGGTTTCGACATCTATGGTTTGGAGGCGCGCTATAAAAAGCCTGATGGCACCGAAATATCTTTGGTCCAATTGGCTCATCTTCAGGTGCGAGTTTCTGTTTTAGCCTTAATTTTAAGCCAACCCGAAATTCTGGATCTGGAATTAAATGAACCGCGCATCAGTCTTCCTCTACCACCTATAGAGAACTTGCTTAAAATTGAAAAATTTCCGGATTGGAATAAAAAATCCGAACTTCCGAAGTGGCCATTGGAATTCGCAATGCCTATAAAGCACTTGAATATTGGCAATGCGATGATCAACCTCAAAGTCCCTGCCCACAAAGCTCAGGCTCCGGATCTTCTTTCACTTCAACTGGAAGGATTGAATCTCGATTTTGACTTTCGAACCTGGCAAAATTTCACGCTTAATTTACAGCTTCAAAGAGGGAATCTGGCTGTTGACGGGGCTGATCTTTTACGGGATCTTGCCATTCAACTCACGATGAAACAAACCAAGGATCAAATGACTTCGCAGATCCTAAGTCTTAACTCAGAAGATTTGCAAAGTTCTGGCGACCTACGCGTCATTTATGAAACCGAAACTATCAAGCGCAGCACGGCCCTCCAAGATAAGAATGCTCGGCAGCTTAAAGGACTTCTGATTCGATTGGACAATCAAATCAGTCGAGCTAATATCGGCATTCTGGGACGTTACCTTGCCATCGATCAGACTGAAGGTCGAATCTTTGGTAAAACGGAACTCCAATTGCACATTCCCTTCGACGATCGTTCCATATCCTGGCGCCTCGATGGCAAAGGTCAGTCGGAATCGGCACGAATCTATGGCTTCAAACTTCTCGACACCCAATTGGAATTCAATATTAACGACCAAGGTATGACCTTCGAAGATGCGAAAGTTCTAAAAGGTAAAAAAGTCCTTGCCCATGGTTCTGGGTTTATTGGATTCACCAAAGAAGTCCCTTTTCGATTCGATATCCAGCCCAAAAATTTAGCCTTTACCGACCTCATGTCCGTGCTGAAAGTCGATGATTTCAATGCCTTCAGTGCCGAATTGAACTCACCGGAACTTAAGCTTTCAGGTCAGGCTTTGCCTTTTTCCATGCAGATCTCGGGTCCCGCGCGTCTATCTCAAGTGTCTCTGCCTTTTGTGGACAAGCTGCCCAAGCGCTTCCTCGAACCACCAACGTGCTTGATTGAAGCCTCACTCCACATAAACACCGATGCGGTGGAAATAACCAAAGGCGATGGACAGTGTTGGAAAAGCGTTGATAAAGGCAAGGACCTGCCACCAGATGGTGGATCGCCCATCAAACTAGGAGGTAAATTCTTCTATACAACGCAGCAAGGCCTCGACTTTAATATTGAGTCATCAAATTTGGACGGACCTCTGCTTGAACACTTTGCCAAGCTCCCAGCCAAGGGACAGATCAAGGTCCAGACACGGATCAAAGGCCCATACGATCACATCGGCATCAAGGGCCAAGCAAGCGGCCAAGGAATTGCAATCGGCGGTTTCGAGACTCGACAGATATCCTCTCACTTTGAGCTCGCTTTGGATAAGGACAAGCTCAGTCTTTCCGAACTACAAGTCGACGTCGGCGAACAGGGCACAGCTGATATCCGAGACTTCCACATGCAGCTCAGTCCGCCCTATCAATTCCAAACAGAAATTGACGCCGACTCCATTCCATCCAGTTTTCTTACGGAAGGATTGAAGACGAGCTTTCAAGTCGAGGGAGTTGATATTGGAGTTCGATCCCTCCATGGCAAAATCAAAGGCCGTCTTTTGGAACCTTTTTCCTATCAGGGGAAACTCGATTTTGTCGTCAACGAGCTGAATATTGGATCTGAAGAGCTCTTCAGTGAAGCTTCTGGTGAAATCGATAGCAATGAAAAGGCCTGGACTCTGAATAAAGGCTACGCTCGACTCGCTCAATTGGAAACAAGGGTCGGATTTGACATCCAGCGTCGCCCGGGACAAGGTCAGCGAGACAGTATTTTTCATCGGCTCGGGATCACTTCAGCCGACAAAGTGCATTTGACTCTCAAGACCATCAATCAAAACCTGAGTGGCTATCGAACCAATGAGATCAGCCAAGAGATAAACCACCTCGCCAGCCTTCCCTATGTAGGTCGGTTCTTTAAGGAGCAGCGTTTCGGCGGACAGATTCAGCTAGAAGCAGACCTCGAAGGACCTATCGATCATCTGCAAGGTAAAGTGGAGGGTTCACTGGAACAGCCCTATGTTTGGGGAATTCCAATTTCTTCGTTTAACATGGCTGGATTTATTGATGGATGGCACCTGCACATTCCTGAACTAAGGCATTCTGGAAACGCTTTGGTCGGGCGGCTCAACATTGACTTCGGCAATCCCGATCTTCCCTACGATTGGTATTTTTACTTCAATCAAATGGATATTCGTGCTTTGCTCGGTAAGGTCTTTGCCGAAGATCCTAGAAATTTTTCCTACCTGACGGCCGAATGGACCATGAAAGGTCAGCTCGCCCATTTCTGGTCTTCTCAAGGCGAGTTGGTTTTAAGTCGCGTTCGGTCTAAACTCTTCCGCAATTTGGGCAGTCGTACTTCATCGGTGGAATTGAACAGCGATGATCCCATCCGAATCAAGATCGCTCCACAGGGCTGGACCTTGGCCGATAAAAGACCCTTGAAGTTGAAAGGCGAATTTTTCGATCTTAGCTTCGAGGCCGGTACAAATAAACTACCCGACCAACTTGATCTGAGTGTTCATGGGTCTATCAAACTCGACATTTTAAAGAACTTCAGCAATATCGTCGAGACTTCCCGCGGGGAGATAATCGTTGATGGCTTTTTGCGAGGTTCCATCGACAAGCCTGATCTGTCCATTAAACTTCGCGAAAAGCGCATGGATCCTTTTAACCTGAAAGATTGGCAGCCGGTCTCTGTGGGCTTGGTTGACTATGGCCCAGCCTTGAACGGAATCACGATGGATGTGGAGATCAAAAATGATCGCGTTATCGTCAATCGATTTAAAGCCAGCAAGGGTCGCGAAGGTACTCTCAATATATCGGGACAGCTCGACTTCAGTGATTCAGGAGCTGAATCCTCTCGTCTCAACATTGAATTGAGTCGATTTGAATTCAATAGGTTGGCTGTTCCTGTGTTAAAAACAGCCGATCTTACCCTGAGTGGAAACCTTGTTGTTACGGGTCACACATTGCCTCTTAACATGACGGGCGATATCGTAGTTGATCGATTGCAATCGATTGGCAATTTTGATCTTCGCAAGCAAATCGTGAGTTCCATATACGATCCAAGATTAAGCTCTTCCACCTCCAATGCCGCATCCAACAATCAAACGCCCTATCTCAATCTCGATGTCGGAATTACTGCCGACAAGTCGATTACAATCAAGAATAAAAGCTTGGAAGCAGTCATCTCCGCCGACCTCCATGTCCGCGGCACCGATGCTCAGCCCCTCCTTCTAGGCCAGGTGATTGCAACCAGAGGGAGCTTCAACTATCGTCGGACTTTCAAAATCACTCAAGCCGTCATTTCCTTCGACGAGCTCGTATCCCCGCCTAATCCCCGACTCGATATCATCGGCGAAACAAATGTCAGCCCTTATAAAGTTGAAGTGCTGATCAGCGGTAATCTCCAGACGCCTCGCGTTCAGTTAACTGTGGACCCCGCAAACCGCGATGATGGATCGCCCATCAGTAATCTTGATATACTCCTGCTTATCAGCACGGGTCGAATCCCTGAACAAGCCAATAAGACAGCCGAAAAGGCTTCTTTCAATGAGCTCGTGAGCTTCTTCGCCGTCTTTGCCGAAGAACCCATTGAAAAGCTTTTTGATCTTTCGGGCCAAACGGTGATCCGGGAAGTCTATTTTGACTCCTATCTTTCCGAAACCGAACAGCGACCCATCACTCGAGTCAACTTCCCCATCAGACTCGGCGAAAAGCTCAATGCCGTCCTTCAGGTCGACGATGAAGCGAACACGAAACTTTCCTTGGAGTACCTTATTCACGAAAGCATCAGTGTCTCAGGCAGTGTCAATAAAATATCCAACAAACCGAATGAGGCAGCGAAGAGCCTTCCAGCCGATACGGGTTTTGATCTAAAATTCCGCTTCGGCTTTGATTGAGGAGGCGCGTTTGCACATCCTATTTCGATTGAGTATGGCTTTCATTGTGGGATTCTGGGCCCTATCCAGCCCAGCCAAGACATGGGATTTCGCTCCGGGCAGCCATCCCGAGCGACTGAATATCGACGAGCTACGTCGTAATTTCCCAGACATTAAGACCGCCGAGGATCTTAGCAATCTTTTGAAAGCGATCAGTCTCGCTGAACCCATGGCCGAAGTCTCGGCGGATGATGCCGATGAGCGCATCATTATTAAAGTCGTCACCGCCGATACCATCAATGACATTCGAATTTACAGTCTGACTCGCAGCATTCGTCTGGAAGTCGAATCCCGGATCAACAAATACACCGGACAAACGGATTCTCAAGAGGTCCGCAAGCAAATCAGCGACGAGATTTTCAAAATCCTTAAGGATCAGGGATACTATCTCGCCAAAGTCCAAATTGCTCGGCGCCCTCATCGAGGCGGTCTCATGTATGAGGCTGTGATCGATGAAGATTACCCATGCACGATCGCTCGAGTTGATCTGGGCTTCAAATTGCCAAGCCGAATCGATAATCCGTTCAAGGTCGGCATGTATTGCGATGCCGAGGATATCCGCACTCGAACCAATCACTTGGAAGCTGAACTGGTCGATGCGGGGTATAACCAGCAGCGCATTCAGACTCCAGAGCTCACCTTTGATCCAGGCACAAACACAGCGACTCTACGAATTGCCGGCAGCCTTGGCAAAAAGATTCATGTTCAGATCAATACTCCCATCAAAACTCCTAGCTTTATCATGGCCATCTTTGGGGATGACCTCAATACCATGGATCCTACCATCACCGATCCGGATGCCATATCGTCTGAAATTGTTAGGCAGTATAAAGCACAGGGTTATGACGACGTCGAGATAAGCGCTCCAAGGCGGGAACTCTCCGATCCCGAAACCATTGAATACATTTTCGATGTCAAGCCAGGTCCGGAGTATCTCATCAGTGAAGTTCAGTTCGAGGGGCTGATCGCGCTATCTAACGAAGAAGCCGTTGATGCCATGGGATTGAATCCTGGCTTCGGCAATACCCCTATTTTTAGCCAGGATCTTGTGCAAAAGGCTCGAGAGTCCCTGCTCAATCGCTACAAAGAGCGCGGCTTTTGGGATGCCAAAATTTTTGACCCTCGCGTCATCAAGAATCCGAGCACCGGCGAGGTCAAGCTTGTCTATGTTGTCAAAGAAGGCAAACGCCGAATCTTTGATGATCTCGTGATCACTGGCAATCGTGCGATCAAGACCGACACGATTACGCGAATGCTGCCAATTGAAGAGAAAGAAGCTTTGCCTTGGCAAAGATTGATCGACTTTGAAAAAGAACTTCGATCAGCGTATCGAAATCAGGGATATCTGCAGGTGCAGATGAATATCGAACTCATCCAGAATAGGCAGTTCCGCGATATTGAAACCAAAGTCTTGCTTAGCATACAGGAAGGGACAAGGGCTCGCTTTGGCGAGATCTCTGTTAAGGGTCTCATTAAGACTGATGCCGATATCGTCACAAGGGAATTGCGCTTCCGTAGCGGAGACTTCTACGATCCTGCCCAAATTGAGGAAAGTCGACAAGCCTTGGTCGATTTGGGTCTCTTCAGCTCGGTGAGTATCACGCCGAGTGAAGCGAACCCTTCTGGCAAAAACGATGTGCTTGCCTACACAGTCATTGTACGTGAAGCCCGTTCAGGAACTGTCACATTTGGGCCAGGCTGGAGTCTTGCCGACGGTATGCGCTTTTCCATAGAGAGCTCTTACAACAACATTGGTGGGCGCGGGCGAAAGATTTTCAGCAAGGGCTCTTTGAGCGAGGAAAAAAGTCAGACACCCCTGTCGGATAAAACCCTCCTCGGCCGCTATACCGGTGTGGGATATTTGGAACCTTACCTCTTCAATTATCCTGTCGATGGCACAATTTCGTTCAACTACAAGGCGGTCTCTAAAAATCAGTCATGGGAGATCAGTCGAGCAGCGGAAGCCACGGCCAGTCATCGCATTCGAAGATTTACTCCAATCACCGATGTGTCTATCTTCACTCTCTACAAAGAAACGCGGGAAGAAGCCGAAGATGGGGTTAAGCGAGCTACGCTGATGGAATCCGGCACCCTTCAGGTTCGTGAAGTCGGCTTCCGTCATGTAACAGATGGCCGGAACAACAAAGGTTGGCCTACCAAAGGATTTCGCCTAAGTACTGAGTTCAGTCTGGCTGATTTTGTTTTTGGCGGTGATTTGAAGTACAACAAGTGGTCGGTCAACTACAATCTTTACAGACAGCTCTGGGATAACTTTGTCTTAGCAGCCGGCGTGGGATATACGAGCTACAATAATATCCAGAGACGTGGCGCTCCCAATGTATTGCCAACTTCAGAGCGTCTGCCGAGCGGTGGGCCCGATAGCAATCGCGGCTTTAGAGACAACAGCCTTGGCCCAGTATTTTTGACGACTGACAATGAAGGTAAACCTTTGGAACTCTATTTCGGTGGGTCGCGCCGAGCAACGCAACGACTTGAGCTCCGCTATCAGCTGATCCAGGATACATTTGCCATCACATCTTTTTTCGATGCGGATAACAGCTTCTTTTCTAAAACAGAGGAACGCTTGATTCGCGAGGAATTTGGCAAGGATCCACCAGACGCTCGCCGCGAATTTTTCGACAATGAGCCCTATCAATTGGATCAACTTCTAAGCAATCCCCAGTTCATGTGGACCAAGAACTACGTGTCCTATGGCCTGTCTGGAAACTTTCTGACGCCACTTGGTTCAGCCAATATATCACTCGGCTGGCCGTGGCGGCGCTGTCTCAACAATGCTGAGACCTGCGACCATCCCCGTGGCAACAGCAACTACCGGCAGCTCCGAGGAGCAGTCTTGGGAATCAATGTCGGAGCAAACTTCTAGGAGGGAGGCCGACGCGAAAGCGCCCCGACCTCTCCCGTGCCTAGCCGCAAAGCGGCGGGTGCCCGTGCCTTTGCCCGTGCCTGCCCCGTTCCCCCAATCCTTCGCCCCCAACACCACAAGCCCGACCCCGAAAGATCAGCACTCACCTCGCAGCGTACTCAGCTGGATCATTTTTTATCTTTGATTTATGAGCTGAGTAGAGCAGATCTGAATTTGCAATGCAAGTTGAAAATAATTCGCAAAGTCCCAAAGGGATTGAGGAATTTCAAACGAATGGGCTTAGTCCCTCGACGGCCTTCCCATCCTCATCTGTGTGCAATTGAAGACGGCAACTACTTATTTGCAGTGGTTTCTGGCGCCCAGACCGAAGGGTCGAAGCGAAACAGGGAGGCGCTCTTGTATACATCCGGTCGAAACGTTGTCAGCCAAAGATTTCGATCACTATCGATAAAGAGGTTGCTCAGATCTTTGAGTTGGTCAGGCAGTGCGATATCCTCTTCGTCTTTTAAATGAGCGATGTGGTAACAGCTGGGAGCCTTAAAGCGCATGATCCTTTGCTCGTACGGACTGCCTATAAGCAGCTCCTTTCGGACGGGATCGACGCCGAGTCCATAGAGTTCTTCGATCAGGTGACTCGGCAATCCGTGTACAAAACAAGCGCGCATAGCCTGGCAACTATTCATGGTGCGACCCTGGCAGCGGACGGTCATCAGGGGCGTCCCTGGAACCCGCAAGAGGAGTAAAAACTGGCTTCCGTCTCGATCCTTCCAAAATGTAGGAAGTGCCGTAATGCCCCCAAAAAGCTCATTATCCTGCTGCACTTTGGTAAAAGCTTTAACAAAGCTTCTTCGCAATTCAGCCACTTCACTCCGAGTCGGTTCACCACGGGGATCACTAGGAGGACGAATGAGGTCCAAAACGATATCTGCTGGTCGCAACCAAATTTTTTCGTCGCGATGCCACAGCAGAAATTGGCGACGAAAAGAATCCAAGAAGAACAGCCGGGGTCCAACGGGCAGAATACCGCGGATCCGTCTCTCCGTTTCATTGTTCGCTAAAGGAACGCGCGAGCTCTTATCAGTCGGGGTATGCAAACTGCCAAAACCCTGATCCTGCTCAGCAGCTGACTCGTCGTAGGTCGAGAGAAGGTAAAAATTTGCCTTGCGGACACTGGTGACAACCTCGGCCTTATCGCGGTAAACGGCGTAAAGCCCGTTCTCCAAAGAAATTTGAAAATGCTTAAGCTGGTCGAACGGCAAAACTTTAGCCGTTTTTTTGTCAAGAGCAAGCACTGCCGAGGCCGGGTACAAAACCAGCAACCCGACCAAGATCCGCAGCCATAGGCCTCTTTGCTGGGATTCCATGCACCACCCTTAATTGCCTTACATTTTCATGATAGAATACTTTTATCCTAACTGTACAGCATCCCACGGTTATGACAAGGATAGGGAGTTCTCCGATGGAAGAAGCCCAGATAGTAGAAAGCTACCTCCACAGCGTGCATGCCGACGAGCGCTTGCGGATACTTCAATCCATGCGAGACAAGAATCTCTGGCTACCTATATCCTTGAGTGCAGATCTGCTGAAACTCAAGCTCAACTCAGACGAGCACATCTCGATTTTGAGAACTACCAGCGCTAAGCAAAGGCTGGCTTTCGAGGACTACCTGACCAGTCAGCTGATGCGTTGGGATCAAAACGTCGCCTCAGCTGCCTTGTGGGAATGGGCCCTGCGAACAGACGGCATTATGTGGCATCGAACCCTGCCCCTCAGCTTGTCTCAGCTAACCCCCCAACGTATGCGCTACACGTTGCTCGACCTCGCCTGGTTTGGTGGTGGCTTTCCGCTTATTCAAAAATTAGTGGAAATGGACGGCCTGGAAGATATGTCCTCCGCCTTCGTGTCCTTGCTTTGCTTTAGAGCTCTACAGTTTGGCGTTCAATCACAAAGGCTCCTTCTTCTGGCTAAGCAGGGCATCGAGGGCAGTTACCATGCCTCGTCTGTCGCCGACAAAACTTTGCCTTATTTTCTCGCTTACGTTTTCCGCTTTGACCCACAATGGGCAAAAGACCAAAAAGTCAATCAGAGCTTCAGCGGTATCTGGTCCCAATTCATGAATGCCAATCAAGAGGGAAAACGTTGGGAAAGCGAGCTAAAGATCCTTAATCAGATGGTCGCTCGCAAGCCACAAGAGGGTGATGAGACCATCATCATTAACAATTGGCCAAGCATATGGGATCGACATCACATCGAAGCCCCCATACTCAGCTGGCTCTTCGAACACCTGTCCCAAAAAGAATTTCCAAATATCGCTGAGCAGAGCTGGGAATTCTTCGCTGGGACACAACCAGCCATCCTGCTCGATATGCTTCTAAAAAACAACAATCCTCGTGGCCTCGTTCTAGCTCTCAATGTGGTCGGCAGCTTCCTCGAATACTCAGCTCAGCTGAAAGTGCTGGAGCATCTCAAAAAGCTCCTGCAAACCGTTCCCGATGCGGTCGACCTGCTGAGCTCACTCTTGCCTCGATACTCCGCCCTTTTGAATGCAGAGGCAGGCGGCACCAGCGTTTTTGCCAAAGTATTTGAAGAGCGGCAGCATGTTCTTGCTGCCTTCAATAAAGATAAGACTGGTGAAGTTAAAGGCTTAGGTCTTTGGGAAAAGGAGTTTCCTCCCCAAGATGCCAACCGCCACACTTTCTTTGCCGTAGCCTATCATGACAAAAAATTGCCTGAACCCAAGGGCGATGACTTTTGGGTGAGTCTCATCAGCGCCTGGAAAAATCCTTCAGCCGACAAGATCGAGGCACTTTCACAAAAGGCCAGACAAGCTCCCGACCTGTTTCAAATTTGTTTTATCGATACTCTGGGACGATTTCACGGCTCCGATACAGCCGCCCTGAAGCTGTTGGACTTCATTCGTAGCTCAGAAGAACCTGTTCTCCGATCGGTGATCTATGCTCTGCAAGGAATAGGAACCGTAAGAGCATCTCAGGAATTGGTCGCGTTTCTCACTCGGCCCAATGTGAGTGCCAACCTCCAGCTGGAAATCACTCAGCTCCTGCATGATTTGGATGTCAGCCATCTCCAGGCCGAACTCCGTTCGGCGCTCAATGATTTGAACTATCGTACCATGCGCGACAGTCTTCTCATCGAACTTCGAGATGCCATTTCCAGTCTTTTGGTTGTAGAAGATTCTATCAAAGCACCTACTCCGACCAACGTTCAACCATCGCAACCAACTACAGTGGATCTGGACAAACTCTTGGCCCTGAAAATCGATCGATACGAGCAACTTTCAAGTGAAGTGAAGCGAGCCCTGCGCACCGCTCAATTCTTCCATCTTCAAGTTGAACAAGCGGGCGATAAACTGGGAACCATCGACTTAAGCCCAGCCATCGACATGCAATATAAAGCTTTGGAGCTGAGTTTTAGGGAGAAATTTGAGCAGCATTGTGGTGAGCTTATCAGGCAAGGTATTCTGCAAAGAAAGCTTGATGTTATTGGTTATGCGAGGCCAATTCCTTCGGCTATGGATGATTTTGAAGGGTATATCGAGCATCTACCGATCATCAATACGATACCTTTTTTCAGCCGCTTTAAGTTACGGAAGATGCTGCGCGCGATCTGTCAATTCCGGCCTGGCAAACGTTTCACCCTGGATGGGCTCAAAGCCTTCGCCATCTTCTTTATCTGCTTTTCCAGATCTGAATGCCGCTATGGGCTCGGAAAGCTCTTCAGTATTCAGAATATGAATAACGAACAACTTCTGCTTTTTTGCAAAGAATTGCACGTCTTTCAGGACTTCCGTAACCGAGCGGCCCATGAAGGGTTCCACCCAGATGCCAGCAACAATCTCGACAGTATTTGGCGGAGCACTGCGGCAATCATTCAAGGGATGTTTATAATTTCCGATGGACTCGAAGGGCATCAGCCTAAAGGCATCATTCGCAAAATCGGCTAAGTGTATGGCTCAAAAATTGCGTGTTGGAGATTTGATAGGTCTATGAACACCAAAGAGAAACCGGTCGTTCTTATCGTCGAAGATAATCCGGCCGACATCCTTACTTACAAGAAGTGTCTTGGGCGAAATTTTCAGGTCGAAACCCTGCTAACTGGCGAAGAAGCACTAGGAATTATTGAACAAGTGAAGCCCGATGTGGTCGTCCTTGATATCAATCTGCCCGGCATCTCAGGCTACGATATTTGTCGAGTGTTGCGGACAAGACCTCTCAAAGATTATATCGGCATCGTCATGATTACAGCGAGCCAGGATCCTGAATCTATCGAAAGAAGTCTGTTCTTTGGCGCTGATGCTTTCGGTACTAAAGCACAGGTTATTTTTCAAATTAAAGCTTTGGTCAAATCTGCTCTCCGGGTTCGCACGACAATGAAAGAGCTGAACGATGTGAACACCAAGCTACAGAGAGCCAACGAGCGACTTAAAAAGCTATCGCTGACTGACGAGCTGACCGGTCTCTACAACATGCGTTTCATGGCCAGACAGATTCGCAATGAGTTTAAACGTGCCGAACGCTATCAAAAGCGCGTATCGATGATCATGCTGGACATCGATAATTTTAAACGGGTAAACGACGCCTACGATCATCTTACTGGATCCT
Organism: Oligoflexus sp.; assembly: GCA_041736645.1. Lineage (GTDB taxonomy): Bacteria > Bdellovibrionota_B > Oligoflexia > Oligoflexales > Oligoflexaceae > Oligoflexus. The sequence continues at coordinate 41,616 of JBGSTF010000244.1, forward strand.
ATGTCATCGCCCAAATTGGTCAGGAAATCAGCGATTCCATCCGTCTCGATATAGACTACGCTGCACGTTACGGTGGTGATGAATTTATCATCGTTCTCCCCGAAACGGATATACAAGGTGCATATATCGTCGCCGATCGCCTGCGAGCCAAAGTCGCTGAGCGGAGCTACGATAATGGCAATCACAGCGTGCAGGTGACTCTCTCTTTGGGCTTGGCCACTTATGATGGAACCGCCAAGAACATGCTGAATGTTGAAGAGCTGACCCGCACCGCCGACACCAGTCTTTTGCGCGCGAAAGAGCAAGGTAAAAATCGCGTTATCGCCCTGCAGCTCCTACACCCGCAAAACTTCGCCAAATCCGCATCCTAAAGCTTCGGAGCTCGTACAATCTCGGCTTTTTCAAGTCGCTATCCGCGACCCATTCTTCTCGCCAATAAATTGCGCGCAACACATCGCCGCTCAGGTTCCCGGGCGAGCTCTCACTTAGAGCTTTAATCTCGTGAACTTGGAATAATACCGCATCCTTGTTGTTCATTTTGCAGAAAAGTGGTAACTAAGCCTTGCAAAAAGTGGGGATTTTTTTGAAGTTTAGACTTATCTGAAGGATGTCATTATGGAACAAAAGGTCGCACTTGTGACCGGAGCATCGCGTGGTATTGGCCGCGCCTGTGCCGAAGCTCTCTGTAAACAAGGCTTCTTGGTTGCGATTCACTATAGATCGCAGGAACATCTTGCCAAAGAAGCTGCCGATTCCATGCCTGGTTCAAAGATTTTTCAAGCGGATCTAGGTAACGAAGAACAATGCAAAGAACTCGCGAAAAAAGTCAAAGAAGCCTTTGGTCGCATCGATGTTCTCGTTAACAATGCCGGCATGAGCATCGATCAGCTGATCACCTTTGCCAAGCCAGCGGATTTCGATCAAATTTTGGACGTCAATGTTAAATCTGTTTTTAACATGACCAAATCGGTGTCCAAGATCATGATCAAGCAAAAAACTGGCCGTATCGTCAACCTTACTTCAGTTGTGGGTCACACCGGCAATGCTGGTCAGAGCATGTATGCGGCCTCGAAAGGTGCCATCACAGCCTTCACGAAAAGTATTTCGGCTGACCTCGCACCCTTCGGTATTCTTGCCAACTGTGTTGCACCTGGTTTTATTAAGACCGACATGACAGATGCTTTGCCTGCGGAAGCCAAGGAAATGATTCTTGGCAAAGTTCCTCTGAAACGTCTCGGCAGTCCGGATGAAGTCGCGGCCTGCGTCTGCTTTTTGGCCTCAGAAGGAGCCTCGTATATCACCGGCTCGACTCTGCATGTCAACGGCGGGATGTATACCAACTGAAGAAGGACGATCATACATGACAACTCCCGGCGCATACATCCATGCTCTCGGCCACTTTCATCCAGAAACACTTCTGGAAAATTCGTTTTTTGAAGAGCTGGATATTGGCTCGGATACGGCATGGGTCGAAGAGCGGACGGGTATCATGGCTCGCCGTAGCGTCCTGGATAAAGATTCTATTCGCGCCCTTAGCCGAGGCAACACGACTCTTGCCCAGCTGCGCGCTGAAGGCAAAGTCCTGAGCATTGCGAATATGTCTGTTCCAGCCTGGGCTCTTTTACGCGAGCGCTACCCCGATCTCAAACCTGAAAACATCGACGCTGTCATCTGTGGAACGTCTATTCCTGATTTTGATATACCAGCAAATGCCAGTACCATTGCCGATAAGCTTGGTCTGCACTGTTTGGCTTTCGACGCCAACTCAGCTTGCAGTTCCTTCGTCTTGGATTTGCATTTAGCACGTAATTTAATTCAGGCTGGATCACATCGGAAAATTGCCATCTTTAATCCTGAGCGCTATTCGCTGCGTATGGATTTTACCGATCGCAACTCTTGCATACTTTTCGGTGACGGTTGTTCGGCGGCTCTTGTCTCATCGGTCGCCAAACCAGGATCATTGAGGGTCATCGATACACTTTTGGTATCGGACCCTTCGGGACATGACTTGGTTAAGATTCCTGATGGACAATTTTTTGCGCAGAATGGCAAAGCTGTCCAAAAGTTTGCGATCTCAAAAACTCTGGAGGCGACTCACCAGATCATGGAACGCAATCATGTAAAGCCTTCCGATATCGCCTATTTTACCGGCCACCAGGCCAACCTGCGCATGGTCATGTCCGCTGCAGATCGTCTAGGATTCAGCGAGGACAAACATTTGCACAACGTTGAAGACCTTGGCAATCAGGGTGCGGCTGGTGCTCCATCAGTTCTATCGATGCATTGGGATCAATTCAAAACGGGTGACCTGATTGTGATGGCTGTGGTCGGCAGCGGACTCACTTGGGGTTCGACTCTTTTGCAAAAGATTTAATTCCAAAGGAAGCCGACTCAGGCTTCCTTTTCCTCCGAATTTTACCACTAAAAAGGGACACACTATGCGACGAGCGATAGCCTTAGGCATCATCTCAAGCACACTTTTTACCATGAGCGCTTGCGTCACTTCCAAGGAAACGGGTCGAACTCAATTGAGTCTGGTACCTGACGGGCAGATGAACACTATGGGTGAAGAGGCCTATCAAGAGGTCTTGAGCAAATCCAAGCTCTCGAAAAATGCTGCTCTCAATAAAGAGATTGTCGCCATCGGTCGTCGTATCGCCGACGCCAGTGGAGTGGACTTCGCCTGGGAATTCAACGTGATTGACGAGGCTCAAACGGTCAACGCCTTCTGCTTGCCTGGAGGAAAAGTTGCTGTCTATACCGGCATCATTCCCGTTGCCCAAAATAATGCCGCCCTAGCGGCGGTTATGGGTCATGAAGTCGCTCATGCTGTGCTGCGCCACTCAGCAGAACGCATGAGCCAACAGATGGTGATGCAGATGGGTCTCAGCATGACTTCACTCACCTTTAAGAACTCGCCCTATAAAGACACCTTGGCCGGCCTGCTTGGTGTTGGGGTTCAATATGGAGTCAGCTTGCCCTTCAGCCGCTACCACGAGTCTGAAGCCGACCGGGTGGGCTTGGAGTATATGGCTAAAGCTGGTTACGACCCTCAGGAAGCTGTGGCACTCTGGGAACGCATGGGCGCTCTGGGTGGACGTACACCCGAAATCCTCTCAACTCACCCCGATCCCAGTCGACGCGCTAAAGATCTGAGCAAACATATGGCAAAAGCTATGAGCATCTACCAAGCTTCCTCGCAGCGGGAAGCGACACGGAAATTGTAATAACTCCGGCCAGTCCTCCGCTTGGGCTGGCCTGCTGCTTAGCTCTCAGAACTTTTCCACAGCTTTCCATCCGACCAAAAATTGCTTCATATATCAATTCTTTCGACTTGTTATAAATATACATAGTCTCTCTAACAGCAGCTAGCGACTCCACAGGACTCACAAATTCAATTCTTCCTCCGAAGAAAACATAACGATTTACCCAGATAGTGGGCCAGCAACGATCTTAGTTTGGAATATGAATGCGGGAAAAGATCCTGAAGAGCCTCGGCAATAGCACAGCAATCCATATTTTTGTGGTCAGCGGTCTTATTGCTGTTCTAGCGAGTGCCATTCAAATCTATATCGAATACCGCAAGGATTTGGATCGGGTGGAGTCTCGCTTTACTCTGATCGAGAGTAGCTACATTCCAGCCGTAGCTGCCGCCTTGTGGCAAATTGATGAGGATCAGGCACGGCTTATCCTCACCGGCATCAAGAGTCTCCCTGACGTCGCTTATACCGAGATTACATCAAAGGATTCCGACTTTTCTGCTTCACTTGGCAATGAATCTGGATCTCGCTATTTAATCCGTGAAGTCCCCGTTATGTATACCAACCAAGACCAACAGCAGATTCCCATTGGAACTTTAAAAATTAGTTTGAGTTTGGATGCCTTGATTTCGCGCACTTATGGGCTTTCCATCAATATCCTTATCACCAACATCTTTAAGACCCTGTTCCTAGCTATTTATGTGGTGTTTCTATTAAATAGCCGCATTACAAAGCATATGATTCATATTGTTCGCTATCTCGAATCGAAGGATCAGACCAAGCCTTTGGCTTTGGCTAGAACCCAGGACAATCATGATGAACTTGATATCATGGTTCAAAGCATTAACAACAAGAATAGCGAAATCCTTGACAAAATTCACACCATTGAAATACATAAGTTGGAATTGCAAAATACCATCGACGAAAAGACCAAGGCTTTGACCAAGACTGCAGAAACCAAGGCGACTCTGCTACGCGTCTTGTGCCACGACTTATCCAATCCCCTGGTGTTGATTACCGGGCTGCTCGAGCTCTTGGAAAATAACCGCATACCCGAAGAAAAGAGAAGCTCCAAGTATAAGACCGTGTCTCGGGCTGCTCAATTGATGGCCGACATTCTTTCCAATGTCCGCGAGATGGAAGCTGTTGACTCAGGCAAACGAAGCATCAGCATTAGCCCTGTAAATCTGGATAAGATGTTTGACGACCTCAACCTCATCTTTCGCGATCGGCTGGCAGAAAAGAATGTTAGCCTCGAGATTCAAAACGATGTACCTGAAGGCTACGGAGTGCTTGCCGATCCAATTTCGCTGAGCAACCATGTGTTCAATAACCTCGTCTCCAATGCATTGAAATTCTCTTTTCCTGGATCCACAGTTCATGTCCACGCGCGTATTGAGAATGATCTGGTTCATGTTTCCATCACCGATACAGGCGTAGGAATGTCGGAAGATATCGCCCAAGCTATCTTCGACCCCACCCGCCAGACGACAAGACCAGGCACTGCAGGGGAAAAAGGTACCGGATTTGGAATGCCCATCGTGAAATCGTTTGTGGAAAAATACGGTGGGAAAATTGAAGTAGAGTCGACATCCGCGGAGCTCAATCCATCTGAGCATGGGACGACTTTTCATCTTTATCTGAAGTCGTCTCAGCTCAATCCTGCGTTAGCCGTTGCTTCTTAATAGTCATTCAACTTTTCCACACACAAAAAAAACAAGCAAGAACAGATCGTTTAGATCAATTCTTGCTCGTCTCCTAAAACTTAAAATTTGAAGCGAGAAATAACCGGATCGTGATCCGACACTTTATCCATAAAATTGGAGTTCAAATGCACGATTTCAACTTCAGGACTCATATTCAGCAAAGCTTGGCTGGCAAAAATATGATCGATAGAAGCAGAATTGCCGTCATAGTTGGTTGAGTACCACTCATTGCTTGGCAAGAGATCCTTATAGGTCATCAAGTTTTGTAACAAAGTCCCACCAAGAGCCTGCAGAGACTTCTCAAACCAATAGCCATTGAAATCGCCAACGACCAAAAGCCTTGCACCTTTGTTTAGAAAAAGGACCTCTTGAGCAAACTCGTGAATTCTTTTGGTTAAGCGTGACCGCATCACTTCCGACCCAAAGAAGACCGGCTGCTCGGCTGACCAAGGACTTGAATCACCCAGTTTTGAATTAAGATGCACGCCGATAACGAATATCGATTGGCCCTTAAACGTGAATTCAGCCACCAGAGGTTTTCGTGAACTTCTGAAGTAAGGGTCGTTCGGGTACAGGCGCCCAGGATTTTGATTGAGTCTACCGTCTTTGAGCAGATAGGTTTCATCCAAGGCTGTAGCATTTCCAACCCGCTGGAATCCGACTCGACTTGCGTTATAGATCATCGCCACCCGAATATTGCCACCCAGCTCTCCACCATCCTGATTAGGAACTGGATCGATATTGAGGAAACGATAATCAGAGCCTTTACAATTAATTTCGCTGAATTTGTTGTCTTTATTGAGTTTGTTGAATTCGTCGATGATAGATCCCAGGGTAAAGTCAGCATTCGATCCACCGCTGAAATCAACACCGTTATTATCTTGGATCTCGGGAAGAGTAATAATATCTGGGCATTTCAAGTTGGTGCCGATCGATTCTCCCACACGGGCAATCCTCTTTGGTACGACACCTGAAAGGTTTTCCACATTCCAAGCAGCGACAGTCAAGTGATCGTCATCAGCGATCAAATTCGCCTTTGGTTTGTCCTTAAGCGACTTGATGCTCGAGGTCGCCGAAAAATCACCAGTGACAAGGAAGGTATATTCACCATCACCGAAAGTGTTTGTTTGATAGCTCATAATGCCGACAAGGTCATAGTTGAACTTGTCACCAATGTTGAACACCAAATCGGCCTTGACATTTGGAGCCAATGGATTGCTGGAAATCCGAATCGACTCTGGATTGAAATCACCGACAACTGGATTGTAAATAAGGCCCTTGGCACTGGAAAGCTGCTCAGCAGGACTGGAACCTTCTGGCTTTACGAACACGGTGATGTAACTCTTGTCATCATCATACTTCTCAAGACCACCGCGAAAGCCAACGACCTCAGGTTTTACAACCTTCACCAGCATGCCTTCGAGGCTTTCCCAGAAGTCCATGCCATCATTTAGATTCAGCTCTGCTTTTTGATTGACGTTGCCCCGATAGGTCGAAACCATTAGGTTCGGTACCTGCAATCCACCGGGCCCAATCACAATGGGCTCTGGTAGAGTGACATTAGTGGCGAGAACGCTGTAGGAGCTCACATCACGAATGGCTGTACGCGAAAGACCTTGAGGCGTTATGAGTTCATAGACCTCGCCTGTGACTTCAACCTTTACGCCACTTTTGAGGTCAGTAGGCCGACCCTTAATGTAGACGTTCACAGCGTTTGAAGTTCGACGATCGCCATCATCCTGCTCGCCTTGTAGATAGATCTCAGTATCCGTGGTACCGACTTTAGCAACGGCGGTGATGATCCCTTGGGTTTTGACCCGATAGGCTGTCAACGGCGACTGATGAGATGGCCCTTGAATCTGAGCAATCGTCACAAGCCCTTCGATCTCGCCCTTGGAAGTCTTGCGAATCTGAGCTCGAATTTCATCGAGTAAGGGAAATTCCTTCCGACTGGTCAAATACTTCTTCACTGATTCACGAGCAGAATACTTGCCCGGTTCAGCTTGAAAGCTCATTTCGAAACTGTTGCCATAGCGATAGCCAGGAAATGGTGACCCATAGGCATAGGTGCTAATAGCGACTCGGTAGTTAACCTTGTCGACCAGAGCTAAGCCGTGCGATCGAGCAATTTGAAAGATCGAAGGAAGCCCGCCCTGGTAGAGAATGTCATATTCCAGGCCGGCAACTTGCAAATCGAGTTTGTAATCTTTGTTGGTTCGGTTCAGAACAAATTTTCGAATCTCGGCACCGCTCAGCGTCCCGATCCAAAAGTCATCCTTGGATCCTTCTGGATAGAGCGGCAGAATCTTGTCGTCGATCTCGCTTTCCGAAAGGTTTTCCGCATCTAGCACGGCAAATTTGCTTTGATCGAGAAAATCGGTCGGATAGAAAACCATATCGAGTTGCTGAACTTCTTTCAGGGCAGTCGTGACCAAGTTCCCTGCAACAGTCGAGTGCTCATAGCTATCGCGACTATCGATAAGATAGGGGCCTACAACTTTAGGTGAAGGAGAATCAACACAACTCAACAGCAAGGCGCAGAGCGATCCCTGAAATAATACTGTGCGTAGTATATTCTGTTTCATATTAGGCTCCGAGAGCGGTTCGCAGGGCTTTCCGCGAACCGCTCATTTTAACTATTTGGCTTCAACTAACTGAATCCTTTGAACCAACCAAAATGGGTCATTCGCATCGCCGGCAGCGCTGAACAAAATTCTGATTCGGATCTTGGAGACATTTTCAGGAACTTGAATATCACCAAAATTTGAAGCAGAAACCGTGGATCCAAAGCTGCTCGAAGCCGACTTATTATACGAGCGATTGCTGCTCGAAAGTTGAGTCCAAGCACTATCAGCAACTGCTAAGCCTGCTTCAGGTGCGGGAGCCCAAAGAATTTGAGCACGTTCTTCCTGAAATGCGGCAGTTTCCAAGAGCCACAGGCTTTCCGTCACAATCACGTTCAATTTGGCAATAGTAGGAACAGTGATGTCCGCAGACTCCACCCAAACTTTGCCCTTTCCATTAGTACTTGTTTTTGTGTCGAAACTGGAGAAACGGATACCTTTGGTCGGGCAACCTGGACCTTTGCAAATTTTTGTCTTCATCTCAACTCGTTTGGTATGCTATTAAGATGTGAGGCCTTCAGAAACTATCCTATCAGTTCCTTTTAAAATGCCCAATTTTTTCTGTCCTTGGGGTGCATGGTTGTGGATTCAAATAAAACTGTTAACAGTTACCTGGATATTGTTTACTCCAAAGAAGAACGCCCTCTGACGGAATACCCTTTTTTGCTCACGCGCTATCTATTAGGACTTTTTGGCATTCACAAAGGTGCCAAACTTTTAGATGCGGGTTGTGGACGCGGGGATTTTTCGCGTGGCTTTCAGGAAGTCGGACTCGAGGTTTTCGGGTGCGACATTTCGCCGAATGCTGCGAAGGGCGTCCTGGATAAGGTTGAGACTTGCAATTTCGACAAGGATCCGCTGCCTTACGCCGACAACTCCTTCGATGTTGTGTATTCGAAGTCCCTGCTGGAACATCTGCATAACCCTGACTTTTTTCTTACCGAAGTCCGCCGGATCCTGAAACCGGGTGGCCTTTGCCTCATGCTAGTTCCTGATTGGGAGTCGAACTACAAAATTTACTTCGATGATTTCTCTCATCGCACCCCCTTCACCACGGTGTCCCTTCAGGACCTTTTGAAGATGACGGGTTTTTCAGAATCATCCGCCATTCGTTTTCGCCAGCTTCCGATCGTATGGAAATGGCCTTTATTGAATATCGTCTGCGCACTGATCGCGCCTTTTGTGCCTATTCGAAGTAAGGTCACGTTTTTTCGATGGTCACGGGAATTGATGCTCATTGGTTCGGCGAGGAAATAAAAGTTATCTGGTTTCTCGCTTCTGAAATCTATAAACTTTCGCAAAGAAGTTTCAATGCTTTGCCAAATTTTTAGAGGTCAGTATGATTGATCGTTTGCAAAGAAGCAGGTATCTGGTTAGAAGAGTTCTTCGGGCTTGCTCTTA
>JBGSTF010000249.1:0-38784 GCA_041736645.1 Oligoflexus sp.
ATTTGTAGTGTGCAGTCTATCTGTTCGTAATTGTTTGATTCTAAATTGAAAAAAACGGAGAGAGAGGGATTCGAACCCTCGTTGGAGTCACCCCCAAGCCTGATTTCGAATCAGGTACATTCAACCACTCTGCCACCTCTCCAGATAGCGATCCGTGGAGGATCGAGGGGCAAATCCTAACTGATTCGCGTGTCTGCTTCCAGTGTTTTTTCAGCCCCTTGCGGGAAAAAATGCGCCCTAATGACCTTGTTTTCCTTCTCTTCGCAAAATCTACTGAATTTTGGACGCCCTTAACGTAAGCTAGGCCCTCCTGGGTGGACCGGGATGGCGGCTCTGTCGCCATGTGTAAGGGAGAACGACTGGGAATGAGCAAGAGTGAGAGCTTTAAAGATCTTTGTATCAAGACCCTGAAAGAATCGGGGGCTCGATTGACCAAACCACGCCTAGCTCTCATCGAGTGTTTGGCCCATTCCCAAACCCCTCTATCGCCAAAAATCATTCTGCAAAAAACAGCAGAGCAGCTCGATGAAAATGAAACTGTTGATTCAGTCACTGTCTATCGCATCCTGGATCGCTTTGCAGAGTTGGGTTTAGTTCACCAGGTGGCGCCGAATGGTGACTACATCGCCTGTACCCACCTCGCCTGTGAAGCGAGCACACATATCATGACCCATTGCACAGAGTGCCACACGGCGAGTGAAATTCATGTTCCCGAAGAAATTTTGGCGCCCATGCTGTGGTTTTTGAAGAGCCAGAATCAATTCGAACCCAAGAAACACCTGTTTCAATTGGATGGCTTGTGCTCGAAATGCAAAGCAGAAATCAAAACATGAAGCGGCGTTTGCGCTGATCACCTTCAAATACCAAATCGTAGTAAAGCTTATAGGTAAAGCTTAGCTCCTCGTCAGGATAATCCCTGGGAAGCGGGGGATAGGGTGCTGCGAGATTGAGGATTCGAGTCCAGAATTCATCCACATCTTTATCGCCTGAAGTCTGAATCAGTTTTGTCTCAACCAAAAGTCCGCTGCGAGCAACCTTCAGTTGAACGACGCTTACCCCTTGCAAACGAGCCTTCCCTGCGTTTTCTACTTTGTCCCGGATGTAGGACTTGTCTTTCAGAGTTGGGCCGATGTCATAGTAGGCGAGGTCGACCGCTTTGCGAACAGCAGTAAAAAAGCCAATAAAGCGGAAGTCGGTCGTGTTCACGTCCATGATAGGACCGACGGGCAGTTTTTTATCATGCAGATAGTCGTTGTGCCCGGTATTGATCACATCGAGTTGGTTCGGCATAAATTCTGCAAGATTTTTGCCCGCGGGGACTTTTATTTTGCCACCAGGTGCTGCTTCAACCTTGAGGCGCAGAGGTCCGTTCTGAATCGGAGTGGCGTCGGCTCCCGGTGTGCTTGCCTTGGGCTGGGTCTTGGTTTCTTGAGCGGTCTTGTGATTCTGAGCCCCAAGATAAGCGGGTCTATCAGGGGCTTCGGTTTCAGGAAGCGGAACTTCCACAATCGTATGACTCTTTTCATCATCCTTGGTTTTTTTATCGAGCTTGCTAGCTTCCGTCTCTTTGGGGCTGGATTTTTCAGTGAACTGCAATCTCACCGGAGCCTGAATCTGTTTTTTAGGCTTAGTGACGACCGGTGAGAGCCAGGATAGTCCAAGACCAGCGATCAAGTGAACGACCAGAGAAAGCAGAAGCGTCAGAAGAAGAAGACTGTGTCTTCGCTTCCAGAGACTTTCAAGCTTGGCTGGTCGAGCGATGTGTCCCAAGTCTCTCTTCCTGAAGGGTTCAACCAGACCCGGCGGTTCCCAACCAAGGGAATCGGCTTCTACGGCAGCAGTGGGCCTGGAAAGCTACCCCTGACACTAGCATCCTTTTCCAGAGCCCATCAACCGACTTGTGCCGCTTTCGACCTTTCTGTCGAGGATTGCGACGGGGTCAGTGCCGATGGACTAGACAGGTAAATTTTTTTTATCTACAAATCTCGGTCAAGTACAACGCCTCATACTGTGGAAATCTCCTTGCACATCGCCGCGAGGTGATCTCCCGGAAATTGAACTGGAGGAATTTTACTGATGATGAAGTCGATGTTGTCCGCGGTCCTGTTGTTTAGTTTGATCGGTACAGCCTGTACCAACGACGAAAAAAAGGTCGAAGAGGCTGTAACAGCTGAGAAAAAAAGTGATAACGATTTTTCAGTCAACAAAGATGGCAAGCTCGAATTTAAGGCCGAGATTGTCTACTTCGCCTTCGATGACGCCACCTTGACCCCTGAAGGCCAAGCCCGTTTGGACGCAATTGCGGCCCATATGAAAACGGCTGATAATGAAAAACTGAAAGTGGAAGGCCACTGTGATGACCGCGGTTCGATCGAGTACAACCTTGCTTTGGGTCAGCGCCGAGCTGAATCCGTTCGCAAGTATCTTGAAACTCTCGGAATCGGTGCGGATCGCCTGGAGGCTGTCAGCTTTGGCTCTGAGAAGCCAGCTATGGCGGGTCAAGGCGAAGACGTCTGGTCAAAAAATCGCCGAGCTGAGTTTGCCTTCGCACGCTAAGCTCTAAGTTCTCGCATCGGTTGGGGCCACCGCCCCAACTTTTTAGCCCAGCCTAAAGCCCTTCGACCTGCTCTTCCAACAAACCAAGCATAAACTCCGACTTGTGATCGACTTGGAAGGTTTCCAAGGACCATCGATGGGGACTCAGGCGCGTTTCGCTCTTGGGAACAAATAAGGAATAGGTCACGCCTCTCACTTTGACTCCCACCAACTTATACTCAGAACCTTCGTAGGCGAGAAGCTTTTCCCAACAATCTTGGGGGATATTTTGATACAAATGAAGCAGGAGCTCTGCCCTTGGTTCCCGTTTCAAACCCGGGTAGACTTCACCTTCGACATAATAGCTGGACCAATGGGCCAGTTGGGTGGTTCCGTTGGACCATCCTGATGGGTCCCGTCCGAAAACGGTGCGGATGATGTCGGGATCACGCAGGGTTCCATAAACCGCGAGGTGGGGCATGACCGGGCTCCTTTTTTCTTGGACTGTTCATGTAGGCCAGACCACGGAAAAAAGCAAGAATTTGCTTGCATCCCTTCGCCTGTTAAAATGAATTCAATGTCAGCTGAGGAAAGGGCTCAAGACGTGATCGATAACTCCCTGATACGGGCGCATTTTATCGAGATTTGGAATAGCAGCCAGAGCCTAGTCGAGACTTTGACTCTGGTTGACTTTGCCAAACTGTTGGAAAAAGCCGAGCAGCAGGCGGCGTCTTGGAAAATTCAGAGTCTGGACGATCAGGGGCAGAGAGATTGTCTGCGGCTGTTCCTGCTCCTTGCTCGAGAATTGCACCCTTTGCCAGCTCGATTGGATCGTCAGTTGGCAGCTTTGGATGAAATCAATGGCTTGGGTCAAGCTTTGCACGATGCTGCGGCAATCATGCCGCACAAGCTGGTCGAGCTGCATTGGGAAATCGTCAAGAAGGCCGCCGCTCGTTATCATATTCCGAGCAAAATGGAAAATGAGGCGGAATTTCAGGAGCTGCAAAGTGTTGGACGGGAAGCCTTATTTCTAGCGGCGCAAAAGTTTTATAAGAAGCCCCGCGGTTCTTTCAAGAGTTTTGCCTGGCCCTTGATTCGCGAAAGCATGCGAGAGGAACAGGCTCGTCGACATCCGGTTCCTTTTAAGATTCGGAAAAAGCTGGCGGCCCTGGGGCGCATGCGGGAAGAGGCCCATCTGCGTGAACTCACTTTGACCAAGGATGTGATCCGCATCCGTCTTAAGGTGAGTCTGGAGGAGCTGCAAGAGCTTTTGCAGATAGAATCCGTGTGGGGCAATGGTCTCGAATTTGAAACCGACGTTGACATGGACGACATTGAAGCGCCCGATCATAGTATGGACCAGCTGTCGATGCTGCTTGAAATCGAAGATCAAAGGCGTTTGGATGAAGCCATGAAGAATATGATCGGACCTGAAAAGCTGGTCATTGCCAAGTTGTATTTTGAAGAGAAGACTCTGCGCGAAGTCGCAGACGAAATGCAACTCAGCCTTCCGTCCTTTAAAAAACTCCACAAGAGAGCTTTAGGAGAGATGAAGAAGCTGCTGACCGAAAGCTAGGTAGGACATCCCGCACAGTGATTTGCTAGGGAACCCACCAACGTATTGGTGGGTGTTGGTCCACAGGCTTTAGGCTCCTCTCTCATTCGAAAGGTTTGCACACCACCCGAAAACCAAACTCCCTGGTTTCTGTTTGTCGGTTCCTCTGCATCATCAATGCTTAACGCGGGATGCCCCAGGGAAGTATAGCGCAATTGCAGGTGAGCGCTATAGCCAATTTCCTAGAGACAGCAGCCCATTCATGTCAACCCGCCCATCTTCAGTGGCAAAGCCTAAGATCCTTGTATCCGCACGCCTGCCTGGGTTCTGTCCAAAGCTGTGACGCTGCTTTGTGGCCTGACAGGACTGTCAAACCCAATCGGGTGAGGTCGACCCCTTGCCTGCCAACGCCGACAGTCCAAGTATAACTATAAAAAGCTAATGAATCAGGATCTTAAGCCGTGAATGGGGTTGCTTTGATAGCGGTTTTGTCGGACGCCGGGGACAGTGAGATTGCCGGATGAGTTGCGCAAAGCCTTGTGCACAAGGGTTTTGGTCCTGGCATGCGAATTGTATTAGCGATTCAACAAAGACCACGAACCGCTCCAGAGGTAAACCATGAAGCTGAGACACAATCCGACGAGGATCTTATTTTTCCTGCTGATGTTTGCCTGCAGACCCAGCGCTGAAATGAGTACAACACAGAACCAAGGCATTGCCGCGAAAGATGATGTCAGCCAAATCAAAAATGAACTCTTCGCCAATTTAACCGACGTGATGAATTCTTCGCGGTTTCTATTCGGTCAGCAGCGCAGCACTCTGTCCGGAGTGGGACGCGACGGCATGAATCCTTGGGGTGATGGTTCCTATGGTACTGAACCAGACTCGCAGAAGTTGGTTGGCGATCGACCGGCGATCTTGGGCATGGATGTCTGGGACTATGCTATGAAGAATCCAACTTGGAATCAAGCCGCCTATGCAAAGGCCGCCAAAGAATTTTATGCCGAAGGTAAAGGCGGCGTGGTGGCTTTTGATTGGCATATGCGGAGCTGTGATGTGGCCGATGTGTACGATGCTGCTGGCAACCATGGTGTTCCCGGTGAAGGTTTTCAAATCAAGGATTGGAATTCAGACAGCAATCGTAGTTGTCTCTGTCGCATCGTTAACGAGGAGCCCTGGATCAACGGGCTAAGCTGGAAAGATTGGCTGTTTACCCAGAAGTTGGACCGCTTCGTAGGAAAGCTGCAGGCTGATGGCCTGGATCAGATTCCAATGATTTTTAGGCCGTTTCATGAGATGAACGGGAGCTGGTTCTGGTGGGGAGCAAAAAGTTGGGACTGTGAAAAGCATTTGGGGCGCAAGAATGTGATCAGCGGACCAGCTGCCTATAAAAAGCTATTCAGCATGTCGGTCGACTACTTGCGTAACAATCGCGGCCTTCGCAATATGCTGATTGCTTTTTCTCCCGATAAACTCTGCAAGCATGAAGGCCATAGCTGCGATACTCAGAGGGCCCAAAGCGATACTGCGACGGATGTAGAGCTCTATAATGATTTCATGAACCTTTATCCGGGCTCTTCGTCTGTCGATATCCTAGGACTCGATCTTTATTATGCAGTGAATAGAGGCAATGCCTATGAAACTCCGGAATACCAATCGGCACTGTTTGTTCGCTATCTAAAAACTATATCGAAGATTGCCCAAGAACAAGGTAAGGTGGCAGCCCTCACTGAAACGGGAAACTATAATCTGCATAATGAAGTGACCAAATCCTCAGATTGGTTTACCAAGCACTTGATGCCTCTTTTGAAAGGTGATAAGGACCTTTCTATCGCTTATACTTTGACTTGGGAAAACCGAAATCCTCAGCTTACCGAATACTACATTCCTTTCTTGGGACATGCTGGTTACCAAGATTTCAAAAGCTTTGCCAACGATCCTAAGACGATTATGTATGGCGACGCTCAGGGACTGTTTACGGCTAATCTCCCAGCTCCCAAGGCTCCGGTCACTCTGCCGACGTCTGGTCGTGAGATCACAATGCCTGATTCCAAAGTGATTCCTATCTGCGAGTCGACAGCATCGGATCCAGACGGTGATGGCTGGGGTTGGGAAAAGAACTCCAGCTGCCGCATCAACCTATGCGCTTCCAAAAGTTCGGATCTAGATGGTGATGGTTGGGGTTGGGAGAATGGCAAGTCATGTCGTGTGAAACTTGTACCGAATTCAGCTGTTTTCTGTCAGGACGGAAAATCAGATCCGGATGGTGATGGTTGGGGTTGGGAAAATAATCGCAGCTGTCAGGTTGCCGACTGTTCCTCGCCGTTGGTTGATCCAGACGGAGACGGCTGGGGATATGAATATGGTCATAGCTGCAAAGTTAAGTAGTAAACAAAAAGGGAGGCTATCTTTGCCTCCCTATTCGCTCGCTCAATCTGATGTATTAAGGCGTTGCTAGAGGTGCAGTCGGCAGATCGACATTAAACACAGCGCTTAGCTGGGACAAATCCTTGCTGGCGAACTGGACGAAGACCCGCCGATCGCCTCCTGCAGGAAGATTGGCATCGAACGATGATTGATAGTCTTGCCAAAGGCTGCCGACAAAATCAGAGGTCTCGCTCCAGCGAAATTTGGCCATACCCATAGGGCGAAGCAAAAAGAGTGTCACCGTGTTGGGCTCTGTGGCGCTCAGTCCTTCGCCTTTATAATGAACGCCAGTCGGCAGTGCCTGTTCTTCGGGAAGCAAGGTCAAGGTTGAAAGTTCATTGCTGCCTTCGGGCCAGCTCCGCACTTCAAAGATACCTTTGCCAAAGCCTGCATTGGTCACAGCGACGTCATGCATACCGCTCGGCACTCTCTCCAATGCATAGCTTCCATCGGCAGCAGTGACGGCTTTGATCCTTGTGCCAGGAATTTGCACATTGATAGCACCGTGGGTAACGCCATCGTGCAGGTGGATCTTGCCTTTGATGGTTAAAGTAGGTAGCAGTTCAATAGGGTCCTTGATCACCGTATCTTCCGTTGATTTTATGGAAATGCCATTGATACGAATGGCAACCGCCGTGCTTGCTGATTGACTGGCATCGTCACTAGCTTTTTGAGCTTCGATGATAATATCGAAGCGACCGGCTTTCATGGAGTTGAGAGCGTAGCGGCCAGGGCTGTCGATAACGGGCTTGAATGCATGTTCATCGATTGCATTGACGACATAGCCGCTGATATTTTTTAGGCCACTGGCGCTTTTGAAACTCATCACAATTCGTGGAGCAGCCTCAGGTTTCGCTGGAACGATAGGCTTGGCATCCGCACTCTCTTTGATCTGCACCTGTGGATCCGGATCCTGCGGGGAACTGGATTTCCCTGGGTTGGAGCAGGCAGGGCTCAATCCGGTCGTCAAAGCAAGTAGGCTCAGTCCTCGCTTTAAAGACTTTTGGTAATGTTTCATGTTGGCAATCCCCCTTAATTTACCTTTTCGGCAGTTTCCCTTTCAAGATATAAAGTAAATAATAAAAGATAGTAAAATCAAAATGTTAAATTGTTTTTGTGGGCAGTATTGGGAGGCCGAAGAGCCGTTCTTGCCACCGCTCGCAGCAAAATGATTCCTGCCAAGCCCTAGGCGTCTGGATGCCGATTTTGGGCTGAATCTTGAACGAGAGTCCTGCAATTGAATAGGAGTTAGCAAAGAACAGTCATACCTGGGACGTAAATCTTCGAAAAGAGGGGTTTAACTCATTGAAATTGAGCTTGAAAAGAGCGATCCGTGAGCATGAGTCAAGAGCCAGACCTGGGTGTCCGTTAAGCTTATTGGTAGGATGCAGTCATTCAAAAGCTGAAGATCTTTAGGTGTTGACTGCGAGAGGAATGGTCATGATCGTTAATTTTGAAAAGTATCGAATCAAGAGGCAGGAAGAGCAAGCCTATCGTATCCAATTGCTCGAAGAAATTATCATGCTCCATAACCGAAAACCTGATGGTGAGCGAGCCGATAGCTTCTACTTCGAACATATCCGTGCGCATTTTTCAATCGAGATGCTGGAAGACATATTGAGACGGCTACAGCAGAAGGCCAGCAACGAGTGAAGGCTATGATCGCGGCCTGTTCGACCTCCTCGCTGCCCTTGACTTCACGTGGACAAACGCAGTAAAAATTCATAATCTAGGGGCTTCGTCGAAGCCTTTTTTTATTCTTGGGATCTATGAGATCGATCGATTGGGAACTTTTGCAGCACATGCGCCAGGGATTCTTGGATGCTGAAGGGCATTTGCCTGATTATTGGCACGATGAGCGTTGGTTGGCGGCCTATGAAATGACGCTGGCGCAGCGTATCCGCTGGAAGTGGCAGGCAGTCCTAGGCGTCTTGGCCGAACGACTGCAGGGCTGGCAGGAGCTCCCGACAATAGTCGATTGGGGCTGTGGGACTGGTATTGCAAGTCGTAGTCTTTTAGGGGTAATGCCCCGCGCCGAAACGCTTGTCCAAGTCTACGATCGATCTCCCGTCGCAGCTCAGTTTGCTGTTCAACAGATTCGGCAGGAATTTCCGACTCAAAAGGTTGAGGTCTTGCCGACTTTACGCGTCCCTGAAGGTCCCTTCATTCTGCTGGTGAGCCATGTCTTGTCTGAGCTCGACCAGCAGGTTTCGTCGCAACTCCTAGCACTGGCGCAGTCTGCAGCAGCCGTGCTATGGGTTGAGCCAGGCCGACGGTTGGAAAGCCGGCACCTGAGCCATATCCGGAATGAACTCTTGGCAAGTCATCGCGTGCTTGGGCCCTGCTTGCATCAGAAAAGCTGCGGCGCTCTTAGCCCGGGTCATGAACAGGATTGGTGCCATTTTTTTGCGCCGATTCCTGGTGAAGTTCATCAGTCGGCTTTTTGGCGAGAATTTAGCAAACGTATGAAGATCGATTTACGGAGTCTGCCTGTATCCTGGTTGGCAGTCGAGCGGTTGGTGATGAATCCACAACCGAATTCTGCAGGAGACCCACTGGCTTTAATACTGGGCAGGTCGAGGACCTTTAAAGGCTACTGCCGTTGGCTTGCTTGCACAATGGAGGGGCTGCGCAGCGGCGACTTCCAAAAGAAGAATTCGAAAGATATTTTTCGAGCTTTGAGCGATCCAAAATTCATGACTAAGATTCCCGAACAACAACTCATTCCGCAGCAGGAGCCTCAAGTTTGAATCAGCATGCGTACAAAGCCGTTTTCATCGATCTTGATGGCACCTTACTCAACAAGCAGTCACGAGTCTCGGAACGCAACGCCCAGTGTCTCAAAAGACTTGTCGCTCAAGGCATTCATGTGATCATAGCGACTGGCCGGCCTATTGAATCTATAAGGCAATTGGTGGCTCATCTGGATATTCCCGACCCAGTAATTTCATTGAGCGGCAGTATGGTCCACCATAAACTTTTTGGCGAACCGCTGTCAGCCCACGTGATCCCCTATGAAACTATGCACAGCTTGCTGGAAGTATGCCGTACAATGGACGGCGTGAAAAACATACTGCTTGATGAATCGGACGGTTTTTATGCGCTGGAACATAATGCAGTGTTGGATGAATTTATTGGTATGTATCAGAAATCTCCTCTGATGTTCGATTATGATAACCTGCCGCAAGGTCCCGTTCTGTCGATCCTCATACATGCTCGCGAAGATCGGCGATCGATCTACGAAACACTGCAGGAGCAATTTTCGGATTTGGTGCATTTCACTTATTTTCGGGAATATCCTTGGATCGAGCTCAGCGCCTTTGAATCAAATAAAGGCCAAGCACTGGCTGTCGTGTGTCGTCATCTTGGATTGGATGCTAAAGACGTGATTGCCCTAGGAGATGGAGCTAACGATCTAGAAATGATAGCAGCAGCCGGCCTTGGCATTGCTATGGAGAATGGTGATGACGAAGTGAAAGCTGTAGCCGATCGCCTCGCCCCAAGGCATGAGCTGGATGGAGTGGCGATCGTTTTGGAAGAAATTTTTGGCCTGTAACAGCTTAGTTCTTGCTTGCTGTTGGCTTTGGCTTTTCTTTGTTCTTCTTAGTAATAGCTTCCAGCTCGGCCTGCAATTTTGGTTGAATCTCTTGATTGATTTGTTGGACCAACTGCAAGGTCTTTTGCATCACCTCTGGCTGCTTCTTCAACATGTTGGTCCCGACTTCCGAACGATAGAATTCGGTCATGTCATTCAATTCTTGTGCTGAAAATACGTCGGTGTAGACTTTGGAAAACATTCTTTCCATTTTATCCCAGCTGTAGAATTTCTGTAGGGATGCGTTGAGGGCCTCCTGGCCTTCTAGGCCAAGATCCTTTCCCATGAGCTGAGCCGAGGATTTAAAGGACTGCTGAATCATCTCTTTGGTTCTTGTCACTTCCATCAGATCCGCCGCAAGTTTCTCGCGGTATTCGATCGTGTCCTCTTCTGGAGCTACAGTGTCATGGGGAGCGCCACTCAAGTTCTGCTGCAGCTCAGTGATTTTGGCATTTCTTTCTGCCAATTGCGCTTCCAGTTTTTTCACGACGGGGTCCGTGTCATCAACGGCTACTGCCCTAGGACTTGCAATCTCCTGAGTCGGTTCGACAACCGGAGGAGCCACTTCTTGCGCAACAATGGCCTGATCGGGCTTGGGAGTGCTCTCAATTTTTTTGACCGTAAAGAAAGCCGCAGCATAGCCCGCCGCAAAACCGACCAAAAGCACGAGATTGCCAAAGAGAATATACTTACGATTCATGGGGTTACCTTTACATAAGTCGATGCAGCCAAAGGCCGTCAGGGGCTGTTTTGCCCTAAGGGTTTGACCTTGTCCAGTCCGAAGCTCGGACGGAGAACGAAACTTGTTGGCGAGCAAAGGGCGACGCTAAATTTCCCAGCAGGACTCTTGCATAGTGGTTTCAGTCCGAATATCATCGGGCAAACTCTGTTATGAAATATATTTTTCAACGCATTCAGCGCACAAAGCTGCAAAAAAACGGAATAGTCCGAGGCATGGGATAGAATCCTGTCCGAATGCCTTCCATCATGGAACGGATCGCTATCTCTCTGGGGGGGCACAATATGAAATTAGAAGGCAAAAGAATAGTGATTACAGGAGCAGGATCTGGAATTGGTTTAGCCCTGCTAAAAGATCTGCTGAAGATTCAGCACGTGAAAATCGTTGCTGCTGATTTAAATATCGATTCGATTAAGGACATAGCACCCCAGGTTCTTGCCGTACGCTGCGACTTGAGCGAGC
The DNA here is from genome assembly GCA_041736645.1 of Oligoflexus sp. Lineage (GTDB taxonomy): Bacteria > Bdellovibrionota_B > Oligoflexia > Oligoflexales > Oligoflexaceae > Oligoflexus. The sequence goes on from JBGSTF010000249.1 coordinate 11,314, forward strand.
CTTTTGGAACAGACGAAGTTTTGGAACGAGCTCAGGAATGGATGGGAGGAGTGGACGTCTATTTCGCTAATGCGGGTTTTGCGTATTATGAAACTGTTGGAGCAGCGAATTGGAAAAGACTCGAGCGCATATACGCCACCAACGTCCTCACGCCGATCTATACCTTTCAAAAAGTTCGTGAACTTGCTGCTGGAAAACCCTTTCGAGTGGTTGTTACGGCGTCGGCCATGGGTTACTTACCCATTCCCGGCTATGCAGTCTACGGAGCCACTAAAGCTTCGTTGGTGAGTTTCACTGAAGCGATTCGCTGGGAATTGCAAGATCCTGCCTGCCTGACTCTCTTGAATCCTATCGCCACCCGAACAAAATTCTTTCAGCAAGAGAAGGGCTGCGCGCCGACTCCTTTTCCTTCGCAAACTCCTGAGCAGGTTGCGAGAAAAGCCATCCAGGCGGTCCTCGCCGATCGACAGACGATTTTCCCTTCGTTTATTTTTAGGCTCACACTGCTGTTCAATCGCGTTTTGCCAGCCGTGGGTTGGATCTATCAGAAGCAGCAGCAGTGGGTTCTGAGAAAATGGGACGCCTCTTCCAAGGACAAGGCGCCTGTGATGCGGAAAGTTGTCTAGAGCTTATTGCCAAGTGCGCGATTGTAGCGAATCGCAGCCATTTGTAAGTCGTAGCCTGTGCTGGCGAGTTGAGCTCGGGCTCGCGTTAAATCTCGCTCGGCACTGAGGACGTCGGTTGTTGTTGCCAGTCCGTTGCGAAATTTAGCAGTGAAAGCATTGAAAATTTCTTCGCTTAGCTTGGCAGAGACTTCAGCATTGCGAAGTGTCTGTCTGGTTTTTTCCAGCGCAGCTGAAGTTTGAGCTTCTTCGATGCGAAGGCTCGAGGCCAGAGCCTGTTTTTGAAGAGTCGCTCGATTGGCTTCCGCCGCGAGCTCTCGATCTCTCGCTCCACGAGCCATTCCATCCCAAAGCACCCAGTTTAGAGTAAATCCGTAGCTGAAGCGGTCGCGAAAGTCCTCTTTGGGATAGACCGGCGCGCCCGGTATGGGAATATTGATATCGACAGCGGCAAAATCCCGATCAAAGCGGGCGAAAGCATTGACGGTTGGTAAATAATCAATTCGTGCAGCAGAGCGATAACTCTTGAATGCTTCTGAACGCTCCTGAGCGCTGCGGAGTTCGGCTCTTTCATTTTTGCTGCTTAGCTTGTCGATAATGGACTTACCTTCAATGTCTTCTAAAACCAGCTCTTGATCGACGGGAATATTCAGTTGCTCCCGTAGAATTGCGGCAGCCACAAACAATTTAGATTCCTCATCGCTGACCTGTGTCACGGCCTCGGATTCAGCAAAAGAAAATCTTGCAAAGTCGAGTTGAGCAAGCTTGCCTTGTGCCCGCAGCAGCTCGGCGTCGCGCTTTTGCTTCTGGATGACGGCCAAGGACTGTTTGGCAATCTCACGAAGCCTCGTCTCTTTTAATACCAGCAAAAAAGTTTCCGCAGTTCGGCTTCGTAAGTCTTGGCCTCCAGCCTCTCGATCGGCTCGGGCTGCTTCCGCAAGATGCTGTTCGGCATTTTCTTTGTTGTTGAGGACGAACCAGTTGGTAATAGGTTGGGTAAGGAGCAAACCGGCAGAACTTATCTCGTCCGGACTGCGAATTCCGTTCGGCAAAGTAACGCCTGCGAGTTTATTGACATTGCTGTCAATCCAAGCCCGCTGAGCTTCCAAGCTCACCCTTGGACCTTTATTGCCTCCGGTCTGTTCGACCCGAGCTGCGGCGATGTCTAAGGCTGCCTCTTGCGCCTTCAGAGCCGAACTCTCTTGTTCGGCTTTGTTCATGGCCTCTTGCAGAGAAATGCCAGACCCTTTGGCGACCAATCTTACAGCCGCTTCATCGGCAGCTTGCAGTTGGGGAGGCAAAATAAATCCTAACAGAAAAATAAAAGGGAGTGATTTAGTGGGCATCATGAGAAGGTGCTCCTCCTTGTGAAGGCCGACGCAGAAGAAAGACCAGCATCAGCGTCACGGTAAAGGCTAAGGTGATAGTCACGAAACTCGAGTTAAAGGCTTTGATTAAACTTTGTTCGGAAACTTTCATACGCAGCAGAGCCAAGACTCCATTGGGATCGGCGAGCTTGTGGCCGATGCTATTGTTCATGAGCTCCAGGCGTTGTCTGGTAGCTTCCGAAAAGTGTGTGATAGATTCAGAGAGGTAGGCATACTCTCGGGTCTGGGAACGGCTGAGCAAGGTACTCATCCAAGCCGTTCCAATCGAACCACCCAGCTCCCTCGTTAGATTAAAGAGTCCCGCCGCGTTGCCTCGCTGATGCGCCGGGAGATCCGACAAAGCAATCAAACTCAAGGGCACAAAGACGAAACCAAGTCCCAGCGAACGGATAAAGATCGGCAACACCATCTGACCAAAATCCGATTGGTTGGAGAGCTTAGTATTCATGTACAGCCCTGCTGTCAACATAATCACGCCAAAGGCTAAGAGATAGCGTCCATCCGCTTTATGTCCAAACTTACCAATCAAGGGCATGATGGCGATCTGGATGCAGCTGCCTTTGAGGAACAACTCACCGATATCGAGCGCCTTGTAGTGCATCACGGTACCGCAGTATAGGGCATAGAGAAAGGTGGCTGAAAACAGTGCAATACCTATCATAAAATTCACACCTGTCGCCGCTGCATAGGAGCTGTTAGCAAAGACCCGAAGATCGACAATGGGATTGTCAATCTCTAGTTCATGCACGGCAAAGGTGATGAGGGACACGGTCGCGATCGCTGCCAGTATAATGATTGTCGGGCTTTGAAACCAATCATCTCGATTGCCCTCTTCGAGCACATACTGAAGACTCGCCATGCCTACCGCCAGCATGCTCAATCCCCAGCGATCGATGGGCATCATATTGGGTTTGAAACTCGGTTCTTCAATGTGTCGCCAAGCCATATACATAGCAAAAAGCCCAATTGGCAAATTGATAAAGAAGATCCAATGCCAGCTGGCGATATCGATGAGGTAGCCGCCTAAGGTTGGACCTAGCAGAGGACCCGTCACAGCTCCCAAACCAAACAGCGCGCCGGCCATTCCATGCTCCTGGCGTGGATAGCGAGCGAAAAGAATCGATTGTGAAGTCGGGATAATTGCGCCACCACCCATTCCCTGCAAAATACGAAAAGCGACCAGGGAAGGAAGATTCCAGGCCAGTCCGCAGAGTGCTGAGGCGACGATAAAAATTCCGATCGAAAAGGTGAAGTATTTTTTGAAGCCAAAACGCCTTTGCAAGAAACCTGTAATCGGAATGACAACCACGTTCGCCATCATATAGCCGGTGGAAACCCAAGCGATCTGATCGATGGGAGTGCCAAATGCTGCTCGAATGTCCGAAATGGCGACGTTGACGATAGATATATCAAGAATAGCCATCAAAGCAGCAGCCATCGCGGCAATAGTAATGCCACGTTTGGAGCCAGTAATGAGTGTCTGTTCCATGCGGGAAACCCCTTAGTCGCTACGCTCTTAGCGTGTTGTGACAGACACATAGGCACTTAGGCCTGGACGCAGAACGATTCCACCTTCAGCCTGATTCTCATGACTCTTAAAATGCAAAAGCACAGAAACTCGTTGGACAACTTTGACGAAATTGCCTGATGCATTGTCGGGGGGTATGAGTGAAAATTTAGAGCCAGTGGCTGCTGCTATCGATGCGACTTCACCTTCGAAGGCTTTGCCTCCGTATGAATCCACCTTGATGCGAGCCGATTGTCCGACCTTCATGTGCTTGAGCTGATCTTCTTTGAAGTTGGCTACAACCCAAACCTCATTGAGATTCACGAGTGCTAAGAGACTGCTCATCGGAGCCAAGATTTGGCCAACTTCAACATTTTTGCGGGATACCACGCCATCGATAGGTGCAGATATCGTGGTGTAGGAAAGATTGACTTTAGCCAACTGCAGAGCGGCCTCGGCCTGCAGCACCTTGGCGAGCGCAGCTCCTGGACTGGCGGGCTGGTTTTTCACAAGCTCGCTTTTGCCACCACCGAGACGAGCCATAGCCTGGTCATAGGATGCCTTGGCTTGGTCGTATTGGGCTTGCCTTGTATCCACTTCGGACTGTGATACAACCCCATCCTTGGCTAGCTTGCGAATCCGATTCAATTCGATTTCAGATAATTTGAGTCGCGAATTGGCTCCAGCGACATCGGATTCACTCGATGAAAGGTTAGCTCTTGCCGCAATGAGATCGGCTTGAGCTGCGGCCAAACGTGATTCCAGTTCGGTTCGATCGAGATCCACCAAGGGATCGCCTGCTTTGACGACTTGATTGTCGGTGACATACACTTTCTGCACCTGACCGGAGACGCGCGAAGAGATACTAACAATTCGACCTTCTATTTGCGCGTCGTCAGTATTCTCAAGTCCATAGTCGCGAATCGCAAAGAAACCGGTTACCAAAGCCAGACCTGTCACAAGTCCAATGGCAACTTTCTGGGCTTTTTTCATGGATTTTCCTTTTTGGAATGTGGCTGCTCTGAATTTTTCTCTTCAGCAAGACCCGAAAACGTAGCTTCGAAGGCCGAAAGACCTAGACTGAACTTTTGAATCAGAGTTTTAAGCTGGTTGCGCTCTTCCGCAGAAAACTCAGCCATGGCCTGGGCAATACGATGGTAATGGCCTGGCAAAATGCTGTCTAACTTCTGCCTTCCTGCTTCGGTCAAGCGCACGGTCAGGCTGCGACGATCGCCTCCGGGATCAGCATGCCGCTCCGTCCAGCCCGAAGCTTCCAAGGTGTCAAGCAATCCAGTTACGGTGGCGCGAGCACAGCTGATGTTTTGCGCTATTTCAGCCGGACTCAGTCCTGCCTCACCGGCTTTAAGCAGCATGATCATGACCATAAAGCGTCCCTGAGACATGTCCATTCGTTGGAAATAAGCCTCAGCACCACGATTCAGTTGCGATGCAACCCGAACGACAGCCAGATAACTTTCCAAGGCCGAAACATCCAATTCTTTGTAGCGCTTGGCAAAGAATTGAATCGACTCATATCCCGGGAAATGATCGTTCAATGGAAACATAAAACACCTCTCCGAGCACTGTTCGCAAGGCTCCAGGTAGTTAGGGCACTAACAATAAGTACCCTAATACTTCGGTTCCTGTCTATTGGATCTTGAGATACTTGTGCACAATTTATTCTAGAACTTCATAAGATATTGATATTATTGAATAATAGCTATCGGAGGCAATTGATGAAGCTACCTATTTCTCGTTTGAAGCTTTCTGGATTCGGCATTCGGGGCCATGTCCCGACATGGCTCGCCTCGGGGCTTGGATGTGCAGCCCCCAGCTATACTTTCAGAGAGGTAATGATTCACTCATCTTCGAGCAGTTGCCAAACCGAACCTTCTCCCAGGCGATGGGACGAGTCAAATGTCCCGAAGCGACAAAGAAGAAAGGCAGATGACTTTCTATGCCGGTGAAGGCCTCGTAGCGATGCATGTGCTGCTCAGGGACAAACAGCAGACTGCGCAGGAGATGTTCGATATCCCGACGGCAATCTTCGGCCTTTTTGCCTTCTGGAGTCAAGAGTGGGCACAGCAGCTGAATGAGCTCGCGCAGAAATTCATCTTCGGAATTGGTGAAGTTCACGATCTGTTTTTTGATCAAGGGATAGCAGGCGGCGGCGAGCCGATCGAGCGTAATCTGAGCCGATCGCCCTGCGCTTTCGATGAGAATAAGTCGAGCAAGCTGGGCCGAAGTCAGCAGATAAAATTCCTCGAGCTGATCGTTCCAGCATGCTTCCAGGGACGCTTCGTCTTTCAATTGAGGCAAAAGATGTTCGCTGTCTTCCAAAGTCAAAGCTTCGTCTAGGTGCAGACGAGGATTTTGCTGGCTTGGATGCTGGTGCTGCCAGTCGCCTGTATAGGGATCAAATCGATATTGATCAAGGAACAACGCCCCAAACCAACCGATGGCGCTCAAGGCTTTCTTGGTGTAATCCAACTCGGAGCGGCTGAGAGTGTAGTGTGCTCCAATCCTGGTCCAGCCAGGTTTAAAGCCATTGAGGATGTTGAGAATAAGTTCCAGGTACTGGCCCGACAGAGCTTTTTCGATGCCCAGCAGTTCATGGCCGAAGGGACCAGCGCAGGCGCAACCCGAACGAGCCTGAATGCCAAAGAAATCATTGAGCAGAACAGCGACAAAGGTATGGTGAAGCTTACGTTGACCGTGACGAACCAAAAATGAAAAGATGGGATAGCGTTTGCTGGGATCACAATTGCCTAAGATCTCGAGCTTGGGATGATCCTGGAAAAAGCTAAGCATGGTTTCCGTTAGTTGATGTTCCAAGCGATGGATGGCATCCATACCCACCCAATCTTTGATTTGGAAGGAAAGGGCTGCCTGCCATGTCTGTCTAATCGCGGGTGTGCCCGCCGACTCACGCTCTTCGATCGATGGATGAAAGTGATATTCCCAAGGCGTCACAGCTGATACAGTGCCACCTCCGCCAAACGAGGGATTGCTGCTCATGTCGTAGAAGTGCCGACGTCCGACCAGAAAGCCAATATTGGATCCACCTAAATTCTTATGGACCGACAGAAAGATAGCATCAATGCCATCGCGTTCCATATTAATGTCGGCGTATGGAGCGCATGCAGCATAGTCCACGCAAAAGAGTGAGCCATGGCGATGCAAAACTTCAGAAATATCTTTGAGCTGTCCTTTGAGTCCGGTGACATTGGAGGCTGCGGAAAAGGATCCAATTTTCAAGTGATGCGGATAAAGCGCAAGCTGACGATCCAGTTCCGCGAGGTCCACATCATTGCAGCTAGGGCCTTCTCGCAAAGCTTTGATGCGGACGAAGGTACAGAGAGCATCGTCCTGCCAAGACACATCGTTCGAGTGATGCTCATAGGGGCCGACAAAGACCACTACTTTTTCAGCCAGTGATTTTTTGATATCAAGGCCCAGCTGCTCCATGATCAATTTCTGACCTTTGGGAGAGAGATAGAGCCCAAGAATTTTTTGAATTTTTTCGATGGCCCCCGTCGCACCAAAGCCGGCAGGGACGACGAAGCTTTCTTGGCCTGCACCCACATGCTCGCGAATGATTTCCACGGCTTCATGGAGTCGGCTGGTGGAATAGCGGCCTGTTGTTGAAGTTTCGGTATGAGTATTGGCATAGGTGGTCAAACACTCGTTCATATAGCGCTCGATAAATCCCAGGCCTTGGGCCGATGCTGTATAGTCCAAGTGCAGCATGGCTCGCAAGTTGGGGCCACTTTGTTCACCCAGGACTCCTTGCCAAAGTTTCGGACTGGGCAAGAGTGTCAGGCGGCCGATTTTCTGTTCGCGGAGAAAGCGGAGTTTATCTTCTAGACTTATTTCTGGAGCAGCTCGGGGTGGCCGGCTTTGAGCCGCTACAGGACGCCAGTGCAAGCGCGCCAATTCTGATAGGTGTGGTAGAGCGCCGAGATTTTCTGCCTGAAAAAGCGTCGGACCTTGAATCATGAATTCCCCCTTAAATCCTTCATATGAGACCCTGTTTTCTTGCATATTCGACGCTAAAGATCCATGTATTCCAGGGCGCTTTGGTTTTTCGTGGGCTGCCCTGTGCAAGGTGAGGAGGTTTTTTTGACAGTATCATCGATAGCGGTCGCCTGCGCCGTCATAAGAAAAGGCCCGTTGTATTTGACCGTTCAACGCTCGGCCCTCATGCGAGATCCCCTGCTTTGGGAATTTCCTGGCGGGAAAATCGAACCGGGCGAAAATGCCTTTGCCTGTTTGCATCGTGAGCTGGATGAGGAGCTGGGCATCCAAGTCCGCATCTGTGGCTCCTTAAGGGCCCATGCGGTGGTGCAAGGTGAAAGGCGAATCGTGCTGTTCCCCATGCTTTGCACCTGGGTCGGTGGACAAATGGAGCTTAAAGAGCATAGTGATGCGAGATGGCTGGCACTTGCAGAACTCACAAACCTGCAGTGGTGCGAGGCCGACCTCGATATCCTCGAGGTCCTGCAAAATCCACTGCTTGAGGATTCTCGCTGGTGGACGTCCTGAAAGCATTTCAAGCTTGAGCGGCAGTCTCAGGCTTCTTGTTGCGCTTGTCAATAAAGTGCAACTGATTCTTGTATTTGGCGACAACGGCTTGCAAGCGGCGCCAGGTTGGGTTTAACCGCAGTTGCTTCTTGTCGGTTTTTCCGCCGAGCTGGCTTTCAAAGTCTTTGACCAGTTTGCTTGCTCTTGCCAGATCGCTTTCGACCAATGCACGTGTTCTTGCCATGGTAACTCCTATCAAAAAGGGACAATCTCAGCATTATGGGCTGAAGGGTGCTGGCTCTACAAGCGGAAAGACACAAGGTCATGCCGCGAGGCGCTGGTGTTTGGCAACGGGAAGCTCGACGCATAGGGTGGTGTGATTCTGGGCGAAGTCAAAATAGAGCCGACCGCCGTGGCTATCGATAATACTCAAGGCCAGACTGAGGCCAACGCCACGGCCTTGGCCCACTTCTTTGGTGGTAAAGAAAGGCTGAAAAATTTTATCGCGAACTTCCACGGGAATGCCAGGTCCGCTATCAATCATGCGCAGACAGAGGCGATCTTGATCCAGTGCCTGCACTTCAACTCGTATCCATGGCTGCTGCGATGTCTGGGCCGCATCTGCCGCGTTTTGAATCAAATAGAGAAAAGCCTGGGTCAGTTCAACTTCGCGTGCCTCGACTTCGCTGTCATATCCTTCAGGAAAGTCGACGCGAATGCCGCGAGGTGCATAGCGATTGATGCTGAGATCGCGAATTCTCTGCAGCAGTCGTCCAAATTTTATAGTTTTCGCTTCCTCTGTCGAGGGATTGCTGGCAATGGTTTCGAGATCATTAACGGCATCCTGAATACGAAAGATGGCTTTTTCAATGCTATTCAAAATCAAGTCACATTTGGCTTGATCACAGTCGATGGCACTGACAAATTTTCTGAGTTGTCCGGATCGACCCACCAGAATAGCTAGGGGATTGTTGATTTCGTGAGCGATCCCACCAGCCATTTCACCGAGAGCAGCAAGTTTTCTATCATTGAAGGATTTGGCGATTTGAGCTTCAAGCTGCATTTTGCGGAGCTTCAGTTCGCGTTCCAGATTTTTGTTGAGAACGGCCAAATTGTTTTTTGCAACAAGAGCTTCACGATGCTCGATCTGCAGCTGTCTGAAATACCCCAGAAACATATTTTCCAGCTCATCAAATTCATTTTGAACGCCCCTCTTGGTTTCGAAGAAGGTTTCCTTCTCAAAAATATTCTTCACATGAAAAGCTCCCAGGCGCTGTTTAAGCGATTGCAACGGCCTCACCAATTGCAAATGGCTGTTGACCAAAAGAGCAAGGCCCAACATGAAAAATGCGCTCAAGCCGAGAAGAATGAGCAGATGAGAGGAACTCATCCACTCGTAGGAGTCGAGCCAATGATAGAGAAGAGTGAAAAAGCTCGAAATACCCATAAAGATAAACAGGGTGCGTGCTGTGTATCGAGCGCCAAGGCTGGTTTTTCTAGGTTTCTTCATGCAGCACGATCCCCTTCGAAAGGACTATCGGCGAACTGCAGTGAAGATTGAGTCTGAGTTCGAGGGGCAAAACCGCGCAAATATGCGGCTTTGCACAGTTTCTCTTAGGGAAGCTTGGTCAGAAACTCTTGCAGCTTCCTGAGCACCGAAGCTGGGATCTCATGAGCCCCTGAAAAAGGAACAAATTCCAGGGTATACTTGTTTTTTTGAAACAGGTTTCGCAGATCCTCGGCAGCGGCATAGGCCAAGATTGGGTCCATCTGGCCATGGGATTGAAAAACCCTCAGCCCTGACTTTTTGGCAAACAGAGGTTCCCACCGAGGCAGTGCAATCAGACTGCCAGACAGTTGGATCAAAGCGGCCGGCCCATCTTTGAGCTGCAAGGCGACGTCACAGGTGACCATTGCGCCCTGACTAAAGCCGCCAATGCTCACGCTTTTATAGCGTGTTTGCAGCTGTTCCACGAGGCTTTGGACCAGTTTACTGGCCTCGGCAAGTCCTGCAGGGACCCTTGAAATAAAGGGAGCTCGGTTCCCTGTTCGCATGGATTCTTCCAGCGCCACGATATCGATAGCAAACCAAGCGCGTCCCTCGTAGTGATTGCCTATCGGGATACGAAGGGTGCCATTGGGAAAATACCAATCAAAATGATTTTCCGGATCCAATTCGGTGGAAAGCGAACAGAGGTCTTTAAAATCTGCTCCGTAGCCGTGCAAGAGGACCAGAGCCTTTTGATTGCCCGGCTTGTCTCGGACGATACAATCCAACCCTGACAACTGTTTGTGTTGAAAACCGCCCATTCTGTCCTATCCTCCGCTGAAGGCCTGTGGAATCACCTCAGGAGTAGCAGCAGAAGGGCAGGGAGGCAAGAGTAAACCTAAGTGAGAAACTGACCGCGAATAGCCACCGACCGGATCTCTTTGGCGACATTTTCGGGTAAGCCAACGAATCGGCAGCGCAGGAGGTATTTTCCCGGGGCTTCGCGTTTGCACTTGTTGACTTTGAGAGTCAGGTTTCCTTGGTATTTGATAATCTCGTTCAATCTTTCTGAATAGAGTTCCATTTGATATTCATCGTCGACTCGGGCGCTGGAGGAGAGCAGGACAGATAATTCGTCGAGACCACGGATTTGAATGTCCGGTGTGATCGTTTGATAGAGGATCTGTGCATCCAGACGGCACTTGATGTGGCTATAGCCCTCGATTAGATCCACCCGTTTCAGCAGCATGCCAACTTTTGAGCGAAGATTTTCCGGGAAAATCGGCTTGATAATGTAGTCGTCGCCACCCGAATCAATGGCCTTTAAAACCGCATCTTTATCTTTTTTTCCAGAGATGAAACAGACTTTCATACCCCGACGATCTTTTTCTTCGAGTAACGCTTGCATCACATCGTAGCCACTCATATCAGGCAGCATGATGTCGAGCAGGAGCAACTGAATACTAGGATTGTGTCTGATGGATTCCAAAGCGGCCTGTCCAGAGGCTGCTTCAAACACCTGCAGGTCTTTGTTCGCCAGACTCCGACGAACGATCATGCGGATCTCGGGCATGTCGTCAACGACAAGAACACTCGCTCCACTCATAGCTCTCTCCTCTTGCCAGACAAACCTGCTCTAAAGAGATATCGACTTTTTTTGGTAAAACTTGCGCTGGCCCGACTGACCATTAGGTAATAATCCGACGAGTGGTTATCGATCGATAAAGTCAGATTCTTTGCGCCAAACATCAGGCTTTCGTCAGTTCGACGGCAGTGAGTTTCAGAAGCTTAGATATCTCAAATAATTTCAGCTATTTAACGACTAAGATGGACTTGCCTCTGCATTATATGCCAAGATATCTTTTTGCCGTACAGATCCACTTAAAAAAAATGGATCTGTACTTCTATAGAGAATTCATATAATTACAGCTAAAAGTCGTAGGCAGGGAATCACGGAATGAGTCGAATCAGTACCATGTATCTCAACAGAGCTTTAGAGCCCAAAATTTTGGAGCTATCCAAAGGATATCCTGTTCTTGTCGTGACGGGTCCAAGGCAATCGGGAAAAACCACTCTGGCGCGAAAATTGTTTCATGATCGTCCCTATGTTTCTCTCGAAGATCTCGACGAAAGGTCATTTGCAGAAGAGGATCCGCGTGGCTTTCTAAGGCGATTTCCTGATGGCGCTATCATTGATGAAGTTCAGCGTGTTCCAAACATACTTTCCTATCTACAAACTGTCGTTGATCGTGAACAAAAGCCCGGCCAGTTTATTTTAACTGGCTCATCTCAGCTGCCTCTCGCGGAATTAACTTCACAGTCCTTGGCAGGGAGAGCAGCATTCATACAACTCCTACCTTTTTCTTTGGCTGAATTAAAAAAACAAGACAAAGCGGAGAATTTATCACTGGAACAAACGCTCTTGAATGGATTTTATCCTAGAGTTCATATGACGGAGGTATCTCCAGCCGATTGGTACAGCGATTATATTAAAACTTATATCGAACGAGACGTTAGACTTATCAAAGCGGTCCACGATCTCTACTTGTTTCAGAAGTTTGTCAAGATGTGTGCTGGACGCTGTGGACAGATCCTAAATATGGAAAGCCTTGGAGCGGATTGCGGCATAAGTCAAAGCACAGCAAAATCCTGGCTAGGAATCCTGGAGTCATCTTTTATTTGCTTCCGCCTTCCGCCTCATTTTGAGAATTTTAGCAAGCGACTCATAAAATCACCAAAACTCTATTTTTTTGATAGTGGTATTCTTTGCTCTCTTTTGGGCATTCATCAAGCCGATGAGATAACCGCTCATTCAATGCGTGGTCATATTTTTGAGTCACTCATCATTGCTGAAATGTACAAGCACTTTATCAATCAACATCGCACGCCTCCTCTCTTCTTCTGGCGTGACAACAAGGGCATCGAAATTGATTTGATAGTCGAAACTCCTCACGCACTCATTCCTATCGAAATTAAGTCGGGGGAAACTTTTAATCGTGATTTTCTGAGATCTTTGCAGAGTTATATGTCATTCGCCAAAGACAAAGCAAAAGATCCTGGAATCATTTTTGGCGGAACGGGGAACTTTATGCGAGAAGATGTTCATGTGGTGGAATGGAGACAGGCTACAGAACTCATCTAACCTGGGCTGAAGATTTATGCCGCCAGTCTTTTGGTCAGGCGCTTCTAGGGTTAATCCCCAGCACAGTTTGCAGCTATCATCGCCCTTTGAGTATTATAGTTTCGATTAAGTCCGCAGCCGGCATACGGACCTCGAGCGCCCAACTCATTCCCTTCTCAAAATCATCGTTCAAGTCGGTCTCGAGCATGATCTGGAGCTTCTTTGGTCCGAGCGAGCTGACGCGGGCAGCCTGAAATCCATAGAATCTTTGCAGTTTGGGATATATGGCTTTATAGAGGCTCTCTTTGCCAGAAAAAATCAGAGTGAGAGCTTCCTCGCGCGATAGCTGCTGACCGTCGGCGATCTCGTCCAGCTCGCCCAATTCGCAGCAGATATGTTTGATCATCTGCGGCGTGGCTTCTTTAATTCGGCGTTCGATGTCAATGCCGATGGCTTCCACCGAACGTGTAGGTCCCATAATCGCGGTGGCCAATCGATCGGTGTGGGAAATCGAACCGACCAGTCCCGCTGGCCAGATAGGGGCGCGATCTTCCCCAACCAGGACTGTGGGTGTCTGGTCGAAGCCGAGGCTCTCCATACAGCGTTTAGCGCAAAGACGACCACAAAGAAATTCAATTTGACGCTTTTTGACCGCAAAACGCAGTGAGGAAGGGAGCTCCAAGCCTTCAGCCTGAAATGACTCGACCTGCATGGCTTCTATATCGAAATTCATTGTCCACTGAAAAACCCCATGAGGAAGCTTATTCTCACTCATGGGGACTTGATTGCGTATGCTCATAACTTCCCGAGTTTAAGGCATGGAGGTGAACGTGTCAGCTCGCTTGATCACTCTGGAAATGTATAACTGATTCCCACTTTGGAATCAAGTTCAGGTTCGAAATTCAAGGTAATCGAGGCTCACGATACCTGTCAAAAACGGCGAACAGATTTATTAGAAAGAGAAGCCGATGATCAGGCTGGGTCCGATGGGAACTGGCATGCGCATGGCCTCATCCATCTGGCGTTTGGAAAGGTTCTTTTCCATTTCAGTGGCTGTCGTTCCGTAAACATTGTCTGTCTGCCGGAGAACAGGCTGACTTAAGCCATACCATTCACCGCCGATGACAAAATTCCCCACAGTCCACTCGTTGCCAACCACAAAATAAATGCCATTTGATCGCGTGCTCGATCTTTCAAGAACTGGGTCAGCATAGGCGGCGACTGATGAAGAGGATTGATCCCACTCCACCTTTCGATGATGAAGACCCAAGGCAACGTAAAAGCTATTGGCGGTGAAGGACTGAAATTCCGCCTTGAAGCTGTGTTCATCGAACCCTAAAAGCGCCGTATCACCCCGGGACCACTTCAAGTCGAGACGACAATCGTCGGGTAAATAGGTTCCGATGGAAACTCCGACACCGGAGGCCCCGCCGTGCCCCTGCACTTCGATTTTTCGATCCCGCCGATTTTCCTTGCTGCTCTCCGCCTGACTTATGCCAGCCAAGCCAAGCACGAACAACAGCCAAGGCAAAAGGAATCTCACTGAATTTCCTGTGAAAGATAGGGTTATCGGAGTAATGATGTGGGATTTTGAGTTGAAAACTCTACTATTGAAAGAAAAAAAGCTCCTGCGGTAAGGCAGGAGCTTCGATCCATTTATTCAGGCAATGTGTAGCGGATATCGACTCGAGAATTCTCAACGGGTTCGAAATTGAGCGTGATCGTCGCCGCGTCCCTTGTGAAGTCTGACGTTGGCTTCCCATTGTAGTATACGTCGAAGCTTCCTTTGTCGGGATTCGTGATGCCCGAGAGAGTGAACGACTTCAGCTGGCTCTTGTACTTATACGACATGATGAAATCAGTTTTCTCATTCACTGGGCATGTTGCCACGAGTTCGTTCTTGATTTCATCGATCTTCAGATTGGTACCCAATACACAGGTTCCAGCCATCATCTGAATGTTTAAAGTGCCGGCTTCCGGTTTTCCAATGAGTGGGAAACGACGTTCCGCGCCATCGGGAAGTTCATAAGCCAAGGTCAGCACTTTGCCAGCTTGATGGTTCGCTGGGTTATTCAGCTTCACCTCAGTGGCCGTTGGATTTATCGTGGCATCAAGTTGTGTCGCGCCATCCAGAAGGCGGAAGGTCTTGGCTCCAGTGGCAACACTCACAGCGTAACTCAGAATCGGACCCTCGACAAATTTGTAGAGGACTTCAACTGTTTGGTTATCTGGAGGCGTTGCAGCAAGAGTGACCTTCTTCGTAACCTTGTCATAAGTAAACCCGTTGGTTGCTGCACCATTCACTTTAACAGCCACAACGTCATTCAAAGGCGCGCCCTTAACAGTGACTGCGTTAAAGAGCGGCTTCGCAGGGTCGTCCACGCTATAGGCTACTTTGATGGCTGCGTTTGCGGGTGGTGGCGTATTGAATGTCAATCTCTTGCCAGATAGGCTATAAGCGCCGGCAGCCAGCAGAGTGCCATTCACAGTTACTGTCAGTGTTCCTGGCGCTGGGAGGCCGGTCAGATCCACAGCTGTAAACATGGGAACGGGATTGATAAGATAATCGAATATGATCGTGCTGCCGTTCGCAGGCTCTTTGCCGGCGTTGAAGGTCACGGTATTGTTGGTTTGAGTATAGTCCCCTGGATTCACAGGAGTGACGACCCCTGCCGCCGACTTCACGCTTACATTAAGCGTTCCCGGAGCTGGGGTTTTTGCTAAAGTGAATTTATTATCCAGAAGCAAAGCGATATTCTGTGAAATTCGATTCAGAGTGGTTTTGTAGCTTGCATCACAGATGTTTCCATAGTTCTGCTTTGGAACTGCAGCCTTATAGTCAAAGAGACGAATATACTGCGGAGATGGATTGAAAGCGGTTGTACACTCGGCCTTGCTGGGCGCGATGATGCCATAGAAACCGGCATTTTTCCCGACCACCATGCCCATCGATTTTTCCACGTAATCGATCAAATAGTTTTCCTTGGCCCATGGGGCGGCGCCACAATCTGCACCATCGAGGCTGCAGTTATCTTCATCGCTGACGATTAGGACAGCCAGACTCGCCCCTGCTCTGGGCATTTTTCCAGGGCAACGAAGTCCAACAACGGCTTGGCGAATACCCATCTCATTGCCACTGCCTGATGTACCGGCTTTCACTGCGTTGGCGAAGGCGGTCGTTGGATCGGCGTCTCCTTTACGAATCAATGTCGAGTTACAGGTTTCTTGGCCGCCGAGGTTGGCATTAAAAATATCGTTGTTGGCCACCACAGTGCTGGTGTTGATCACGTTGATCTGCCAGCTGGAATCGGCGATTGCTACGAGCAAATCATTCAGTTTTCCTGAAAGGTTCGCCTGTTCTTCCGCCATCGAACCGGAGTTATCGATCACGAGGACGATGTCCACCATGCCCTTCTTGCCGCTTTGGAGAATCGTCTGCTGATCCGGTTGTCCAGGGTTCCCTTGGGTAAAGGGATTGGTATTCTGATCGCGTTTCACTTGGACAAAGGCTTCGGTGGCGTCCGCTATTTTATCTTTCAGTGTGAAAGTCGTGGACGCCCCTTTAAGATCTAAAGTGAAACGGCTTTCCGCGTCTTTGATCGAAGTGGTTGGAAAGGATGCAAACAAGGAATCCGGAGCAGACTTCAACGCCGCCGGTACATCCAGAACAGTCGAATCGATTGGAGCGGTGGTGATGCCATCGCCACTCGATTGTTCCGCTGTGGCATCTTCACTCGCTGCCGGTGCAGGGGATTCAACGTTAGCCTGCGTGGACTCACCACGAAAATTGGAATTGCTGCAGCCTGCTTGAAAAAGAAGCGCAGTGGCTCCTAAAAGCAAACTTCTTCGTATGGATGTGGCTAAAGGTACCTTCATGAACAGACTCCCCCTATTGTCTCTTAGGATTTCTCATTGACTTTTGCCTGCCTTCGCCACGTAGTTCAAACATAACTCTACTGAATACTTGGCGAAATTTAGTGACTCAAGCAAAAACCTCTAAGACCTATGTCGCGCGTATGAGTTTCTAGCGGTACTTATCGGCGAGTTCTTAGGGAACTTGAGGAAAAAAGGGATTTGTATTTGTTTCTCAGATATTTCAGTGATTTAAAGCTGATAAACTGTCTCTTTGAGGCGACTTATGGGAAGAGGGGCGTGTGCGCTTCAAGGCCTTTGCATTTGCCTATTTCGATAGGGATGCATTACCCTAAGATAAAAGAGAAAGGGTGAAATATCATGAGGAAACAGACGCTTGTCTTTTTGGGGATATTGATGGGCTCATTCGGGAGTCCCTGCTTGGCGAATTGGACCCTGAATCTTGGTTATCATAATCCTATGAACGCAAATCTGGGTGCGAACTTTCTCTACTGGGGGAGCCAGTGGAATTTTGAAGTCGGTATCGGTTGGGTTGATGCCAACGCCAAGGCTACCGACGATAAAGATGAAACAGTGAAGAATGATGACAACGTGGGTGCGGCTGCAGCCGGAGATATCAATGTTAAATATCGCTTCACGACAGGCGGGATAGCTCCCTATGTGCAGGTGGGGTTGGGAGCTTCTACCGGTGCTTCCGTTGGCGACAATACCGACGCCAGTGCAAACCTAGGAGGCCCATTCGCAGGATTAGGACTCATGTTTGGTAAGCCCGCGCTCTATGGCTACATCGCTTATAACCTCAATTCATCCCGGGATGGGCAATTCCAGGGTGGAATCGGCTTTGACATCTGATCTGACCCTTATGGTGGCTGCTGAAGGAGAGAAGGCTACATGCGTATTGGATATCTTGTCCCGGAGTTTCCTGGACAAACCCATATATTTTTCTGGAGAGAAGCCTGCGTTTTGAGAAAGCTTGGAGTCGAGTTAAAGCTTCTTTCGACCAGACGTCCCAAGCTCATCAGTCGACACGCCTTTGGTCCAGAAGCATTGGCCGAGACTCGTTATATTTTTCCCCCGCCGTGGGGTAAAGCCTTGCTCTATCTGCTCAGCAGGCCAAGTCTCTTGCTGCGGATGCTGGTCTATATCGCGACAGTTGAAGACACCCCGCTGAGGGCTCGCCTTCGTCTTTTGGGCCTCATGTTTTGCGCCAGTGACCTGCTTTTGGTGGCTCAGCAGGACAAGCTAGCGCATGTTCACGGGCACAGCTGTGCTGATGTCGCCCATCTTTTGGCCCTAGCGGATCAGTGTGGTGATCTTCCCTACAGCCTGACATTGCACGGCGATCTCCCCGTCTACGGCACCGCCCATCGTTCAAAATTCGCCAGGGCTCGCTTCGTTGCCTGTGTAACATATGCTCTGCAGAATCAAGTCGTGGAACAATGTAAAATCGATCGAAAGAAGCTGCCGGTGATACGTATGGGCGTTGATGTCGAAGTCTTTAAACCTGGCCCTGCAAGGGAGCAAGTAGCTGGCTATTTGCGCTGCATTACCGTGGCAAGACTCGCTCAGTGCAAGGGTCACATCTATGCTTTACGGGCTTTGCGTCTGGCACTCGATCAAGGGCTCAAAGCTCACTATACAATAGTCGGCGATGGCGAGGAGCGCGAGCTCATAGAAGCCGAAATCAAGAATCTTCAACTAGAGGCTCATGTTCATCTTGCAGGGACAGCAGGCGAGCATGAAGTCCTGCAATTGCTGCATGCATCTGACTGCTTTGTCCTGCCAAGTGTTGGCTTTGGTGAGGCGGCTCCCGTGTCAGTCATGGAAGCTATGGCTTGTGAAATAGCGGTCATCTCCTCGATTATAGGCGGCACTCCAGAGATGATCACCCATCAGGTGAATGGGATCCTAGTTAAGCAAGAAGACGTGCAAGCTTTGGCAGCTGCCCTGTTACTGCTAGGAAAAGACCTTCCCCTAAGACGTTCCCTAGCCTCGGAGGCTCGGAAAACCGCGGTTGCGCAATTTTCAGCGGATCATTTCGCTCGGGAACTGTATCGAGCCATTACCTATAAAGGCCAACAATGAAGCCCTTGCGATTGCTTATTCTGAGTGAGCAAAACAATCCTGATTGGATAAGCGTGCCTCTGGTTGGCTACCGTCATAGCGAAGCCATGGCTAAGCTGCATCGTGTCCATCTTGTGACTCATATTAGAAACAAGCCAGCTCATGATCGAAAGCGTGCTCCCTATACAGACATCACTTATATTGATCTTGGATGGCTTGATACCTTCTACAATTGGCTGTTTCGAGTCGTTTTCAAAGAAGACTTTGGCAGCCAGGCTTTAACGGCGATTCGATTGCCTTTTTACCTTGTTTTCGAATGGCTGGCTTTTCGCAAATTGAAAGAGGCACTGGCGCAGCAGACTTATGATTGTGTGCTTCGCTTGACGCCGGTAGCGCCAGTCTTGCCAAGCCCATGGGCTCTTTGGTTGCAAGCTTATAAGGTTCCTTTTGTCATCGGTCCTATCAATGGTGGCTTGCCTTTTCCAGAATCTTTTCAGCAAGCCCAGAAGCAAAAAGAATGGATCTCCAACCTCCGTAAGTTTTATCGCTGGATGCCATATGCTCGAAGCACCTATCGAAAATCCAAGGCTATCATGGCAGGATCCTCGCAAACTTGCGGCGAATTTTCTCAGTATGCGGACAAAGTTTTTTTTATCCCTGAAAATGGGATTACTCCGGAGATGCTGAAGAAAAGAAGTTTTATGGCCGATGCCAACCGACCCTTACGTTTGCTTTTTGCAGGACGATTGGTGCCCTATAAGGCCTGCGACCTTGCTATCAAAGGGGCCATAGATGTGTTGAAATCAGGGCGAGCACAGCTGACAATCGTTGGTAATGGTAGCGAGCGTCTTCAATTGGAAGACCTTGTCCGCAAGCTGGGATTAGAGGGTGCGGTTCATTTTGCTGGTATGGTGTCTCATGAAGCGACCATGGAGTTCTTCAACAAAGCCGACATTTTGCTGTTTCCATCCATCCGGGAATTTGGTGGTGGTGTGGTCTTTGAAGCTTTGGCAACGGGCACGGTGCCGATCGTTGCCGACTACGGTGGACCCGGTGACATTGTTCATCCAGCAATCGGCTTCAAAATTCCCTTGGCCAACGAAGACCAGTCGATTGCGTTTATCAAGAAGACCTTGCAATATCTGGCAAGCGATCGATCGAAACTTGTCGAACTCAGTGTGTCGGGACAAAACTATGCGCGGGATTTTTTAACTTGGGATGGTAAGGCTAAGCTCACGAGTGAAGTGCTCTATTGGGTCCTTGGATTGGGACCAAAACCGAAGTCTATGATGGGTTGAGTGATATAAATTGGGACCCCGATGAGTCCCAATTTCGGGCCTCACTGCTATCCAGCTTTCTGAGTCGACAGATACTGAGGTGGAGCACTCATCGGTTGATCGGATGGCCGTGGGCTCAATGTAGAGCTCATGGGTGAGCCCATGATAGGACGCTGCATGGGATCTTCATATCCGCGTGGTTGAACGCTTTCAAAGCTGACCTTCACCTCACGCGTTTCCTCGACATCGCGCAGATTCTTGTCCATTTCCATTTTGCGCTGAACGATGGCTTCTTCCAATTCTCGAATTTCGACGCTCAGCTTTTCGTTCTTTTTCTCCAAGCGATCGATCTTGCGCGTCGCATCGTCGATGATTGTATGGACATTGATCTTCGCCGACACCAAGGTCTTTTGAACGATGGCGATGACCATTTCTTTCTTGTTGTCAGGAAGTTCTCGCATCAGACTGATGGCATCTTCAATACCATAGCTGGGCTTCGCAGGCGCTGGAGCATAGGGAGCCGTTGCTTGCGGTGCTTGGTTCGCTGACATAGGTGCTCCCGGGTTGCTTTGGTTTTGTGACGGTGGAAGGGGTGCCTTCGGCTGCTGAGGCTGCGGTGCCGCCTGCTGTTGAGGCGGCATCGGCGCTTGACGCGATTTCAAGTCCGGTCGTTCGGGACTGTCGCGCATCGCGGTCTCCAGGTCCAAGGCATCTTTTTCATAGGGATTTTTTCGACCAAAAAGACCCATTGTGCAGACTCCTCGAAAAGACCTGACGGCCGTTGGTTGATCTCAATAGATACGAAAAAGTAAATCCTGTTTCGACGGCTTTCCGTTGTAGCTCAAGGATGCTTCATAACGGCCTGATAATATGTGTATAATCAGATATATTAAAATATTGAACAGGCAGGCTCTGAATATCTTTGTTAGAAGGATTTTCCCTGCAATTCGTGGCGCCATAAACCGATAGGGGACTCAAGTATTTAGGGGAGTTCGCAAGAGGTATGCAGGAAGGAACGTTAGGCCCATATCAAATTCTCCATCCCATCGGCGAAGGTTCGCTGGGGCGGGTCTATAAAGCGTTTGATACTCGCAGTAAGCAATATGTTGCGGTTAAAATTCTGCATGATCGCTATCGGCAGGATCCGACCTTTACCGGTGTTTTCCACCGCGAACTTATGATGCAGCAACGCGTAGCCCATCCCCATCTGGTTGGCTATGTGGATGGATGCTACGAGCCTCCAGTCTTTTATATGGTGACCCAATTGATCGATGGCTGGACGCTCCGACAGGTCATGGGTCACTTCGGGCGTCTGCCGCCCTTGGTGAGTCTGTCCATTGCTTGGCAATTTGCACAAGGTCTGGATGGTTTACATCTTCATGATCTGATTCATGCGGATCTTTCCAGTTCCAATATCATGATCGAGAGAAGCGGTAAAGTGTATCTGACTGACTTCAGTTTGGTGCTTGATAGCCATCTTGATTCCTATCGGAATATGATTATCGGTACCCCGGGTTATTACTCTCCGGAGCATCTGAGCAGCGATGCTGTCGTTGCAGCGTCTGATATCTATGTTCTGGGCCTGCTAATTTTTGAAATGGTCGAAGGACAAAAAATCATCCCCGAATTGGCGGCTAAAACTCATAGCGTACAACTCATTCAGGTGATGAAGAATTTGCCATTAGGTCGGCTTAAATGCACCCATGATTCGATGCAAGCCTCGCTCAACATGATACTGCAGCAGGCTTTGGAGCCTTTACTCGCACGGCGCATTGGCAGTATTGAAAAAGTGTCGCAATATTTGCGCAAGACCCTCATAGGGTTTGGAATTCAGGATCCTTATTCGGCTGTGAGACAGTTTTTGGTCGATGGACAATTTGAAGTGCCTCTTGCCCCCCAGCACAAAGATCAAGATATCTATCTGGGCTATAAGCCTTATTCCATCGAAGATATCAAGATTCTTGCCAAGGGCGGCTAAGTGCCAGCCTTGACCTTTGCAGTGCCGAAGCCGACAATCAAAACAGCTTGGAAATTTTTACAGGGGTGGCCCTATGCTGACTCGATTGAAATCTTGGGCTAGCAGATCCTGGAGAAGGTGGCTGCGTGATCTATTGATCTTCATGACCTTGCTTTATGCTGTCGAAAGATGGCAATCCCGGCATCTTAGCCAAGGACTTTTGCCCGATTTTTTGCGAACCCAATCGCTGCCTACAGTCGAAGGCCCTACGCGAAGTTTATGGAATCCTGAAAAATACACGGTGCTCTATGTCTTTGCACCTTGGTGTGGTGTTTGTCGTGGCAGTGCAGGCAATATCAATCGACTGCCAGCTGATCGATTCCATATCATAGCCATTGCTCTGAGTTGGGAAAAACCAACTGAAGTTCGGGAGTTTGTCAGTTCAACAGGATTGAGAGTTCCTGTTTTACTAGGCCAGGAGCGGGAGGAATCGGCTCTTGGTGTCCGATCCTATCCGTCCTACATCATAATTGATCGTGATGGTCGTGTGGTGAAAGCTTGGAGTGGCTATACGACCACGCTTGGACTGTTTTGGAAAAGTTATTGGACACTACTCTGGTCTTGAGATGCTGAAAGTCCCGCAATAAATTGTTTGAGATGACGAGCTACTTCTTCCGGGACTTCAACCTGAGGAGCATGGCCCACATCGCTTAACACTAAGAAGCGTGCGTCTTTCAGCAGTTTGTGGCCTTTTTCTCCATAAGCAACGGGAAACAGCTGATCACGATCGCCCCAGATGATGAGAGTCGGTGCTTCGATCTTGCGCAAATGTTCGTTCATGAACAACTTTTTGTAGCGAGGATCTTTTTTGCTGGCATAGCCACCAAAATTCTGCCTGACGAGTTGACCGTACCAGTCATGATTCTCGCGGAATGTGTGAAAAAAATATTCTTTCACAAAGGGTGGTAAAAAAGGTCGGCGGTGAAAAACTGTCGACCAGAATTTTTCAAACTGTTCGAACGTTTGGACTTGAAAGAGGATTTCCCCACGCAAAATATCGTCATAGATAGAATGATGTTTGAAGTCGATTATAGCTGCTGTGTTCAGCAGGCAGAGCGACTTGATGACATCCGGCCTGACCAACGCCAGTTTTAGGGCCATGGCACCACCCAAGGAATTACCCACCACGTGCACCGGGCCAATTCGAGCTTTAGTCATGAACTCATCCAGCCAGCGCCCGTACGAATGGGTATCATAGCAGAGTTCGGGATCACGAAAGCTTTGGCCAAAGCCAGGCAGATCCAGCGCAATCACATTGAATTGTTTAGCCAAGTGAAAGGCAAGACTATAAGCCCCATCCTTGCTATCGCCGAAGCCATGAATAAACAAAATAGTCTCTGGATGATTGCTGCTTGTCGTCCAGTAGTGGATCCGACCTGCGGTGAGTTCGACCTCGCGGAGTTCTGCTCCCAACCATTTGCGAGCAGCTTTGGTGTAAGTTGAGTAAAGAGACTCACCAGCTTTGACTTTAGCGTCAAAGGTGGACTTATGAATATTTGTTTTGAGTTGGCTGAGGCGAGGCCAGTCGATGTCCAAAGCTCGAGCTTGTTCGAGGGCGGCTGTTCCCCATTGTGAAGGAGAAGGCATAAATGAAGCCAGCAAGTCTTCGCTTTGCTTGTGCCACCATCCCCTCAGTTTTACATCAGTAGTGTCAGCCCAGCTGGCAAGATTTTGCAGCAAAGCCCTGCTTTCGAAAAATTTTAACATGGTTTGACCCTTGTATGGAGACTCCTTCCGTTCTACCAGAGCAAGGTATTTTGCACCATCCCATTGTTGAAGCATTGCACTTGGGCTTTTAGAAACTCAAAATCAAAACTGCTTTTCTGAGTGAACGATTGTTCTGATTTTAAAAGAGTATCACGAGGCCAATCGTAGCTATGGATTTGGTCGGTCTCCATATTCCAGCTCAATAGGCTGTTTTTGCCGAATAAAATATAACGGGGGCCTTCGTTCAGAACGATGCCAGGGCGTTTATCTGTTCGCAGAAGACTGCTGCCAAAGCGCGGATATCCATGCAATTCGACTCCCAATGCATCGAGGACAGTCGGCATGATATCCATATGCTGCACAGGACGGTTATAGTCCGGAAAGGGCAATGGCCGATCGTTCATGATGAAGATCATGGGCACCCGAAAATGGCCAACAATTGTTTCATATTCGGGATATTCGGTCTTTTGAGTGTGATCTGCTGTAAAAATGAACAAGGTGTCTTTGAACCAAGGTTCTTGCGCTGAGCTCTCATAAAATTTTTGCATGGCGTAGTCGGAGTAGCCTAGGCTTTCATGGATCTCAAGCGTTCCCTTGGGGAATCGATTTTTATGAGCCTCGGGAATGGTGTAAGGATGATGCGAGCTCAGCGTGAAGAGGGTGGCAAAGAAAGGTTTTGGATCTTCTCCCAAGCGCTTGACTGTGTATTGGAGAAACGGCTCATCAAAAATTCCCCAACGCCCGTCATGATCTCTTTGGTCTGGATATTCCTTAGCACCAATGTATTCAGAGAAACCGAAACGACCAGCCATAACATCGAAGAACATGGTGCCGTTGTCGCCACCATGAAAAAATTGAGTGCGATAGCCATGCTCCTTGAGCATGCGGGGAAACCCCATGAGCCGATTGGTTTGGTAAGGAGATGTGATGAACGGTGAATCCATCCAAGCCGGGACTCCGGCGAGGATAGCTGGCAAGGCATCAATGGAACGGCGCCCATTAGCGAAGGCCTGTGGAAACGAACTGCCCTTGAGGGCCAAGCTTTGTAGAAAGGGTGTATAGCTTGGTTTGCCTTGAGGAGGAAAAACGTACTCCTTACCAAAGCTTTCCATGATCACCAGGATGACATTCTTTGGTCTTTGGATGAGCTCAACTGGTTCTCCTGCATCCTTCGCCACCAAGATCTGCCGTGCTTGCTCTTCTTTCATGAAGGCCAGGGGGCGCAAGAGTGCTTTGTCCGAGGACTTTAAAAGTGTGAAAGAACTATTGAGAATGAGAATACCAAGTGTGCCGGTATCGCCGGCATATGCTTGGGCAGGAATGAGCGGCTTGTGTTGCCATCCGCCGCGACCTGCAAGGGCGGCAAGGGCCAGGACGGCTAAGGTGCTAGCCATCCTGGACCAAAGCTTTTCCCGCTCCTGGCGTTTGAGAATGCGCAGGGAGAGCCAAATGAAACCGAAGCCGATCGTCAGGATCAAAGCTGTGTAGTACCAGTAGTACACAGAGACTTGAACGATTTGGCCGAGAATATCCTTGCCGATAGCAAAGGAGTCCCAAGTGAAGCGTTTGCCGGTAAAGCGATAGTACTCGATATCGACGACATTCAAGCCCAGAAAGAAGCCATTGATGAGGCCTCCTAGGACGGCCACTAGGCGTTCCTGCCAATTCATCCAGCTCAAGGGAACAGGCAGGAGATAAAGGAGAAACAGAGCTCCGTTGGTCAATGCAATGGCCGATAGATCGTAGCGTGCCCCTTGAGCAAAGGCCTCGAGCAGAATGTTCCAACTTGCTGTTTGAAATTGGCTTCGGTTCACCAGCCAGAAGAGCAAGCGAACGAATTCATAGAGGGACAGAAGCAAGAGACACTGCAGTAAAAGCCGTCGTAAGGTGTGCAAAGAATCCCCCCAGGTGGTCCAATGACTCTGGGGAGGAATGCTAACTTAATCCAGGACACTGTTCAAGAAAGCTCGGCTGGATGGACTATTGAGATCCACTGAGTAAGAAAGCGATGTGACCTGGCCATTGCTTCCCTGGCGAATTTCGCCGGCCACTGTAAGCGCGACGGGCTCGCCGTTGAAGAGCAGCGGGCTGCCGGAATCACCCTGGCCCGTGGCCACATACTGGCCCTTCTGCACGCTCGCTTTGGTCTTAGCCAAGCCTGCCAAACTGAGCAGACCATCCTGGACTGTTTTGATGGTGTTTTGCCCGTATCGCTTGACGCCTGCTCCAACTCCAGCTTGAGCCGTACTGGACGAAGCGAAGTTTTCATTGTTGCCATAGCCAACCAACACAACAGGGTCATTCACACTCACCGAGCGCCGCGAGACGCGCAGAGAGGCTGGGGCTGAACCAGTCGGAAAGTCAACGACTGCGAGATCACTCGCTTGAACCTGGGTACTGTCCGGCGCATAGTCCGGATGAATGGAAACATGCAGCGCTCTAGCTTTGTATTCATAGGCGGCGGAGCCGACAGCAGCGCTCGCAGGATTCACGATGTAAAGCTCGGGAGACTCTTGATCCAGATCTTTGACACAGTGCGCAGCAGTCAATGCTTGGTGTTCATTGACGAAAAATGCCGTGCAAATTTTTGGTCCGTTGGCACCTGGAGTCATCAGCAGTACAACCGCGGGAAAGCCAGTGCTATCAACCTCGATTCCGTTGGTCAGTTTTGTCGTGCTTTTCTGCTGTTCCTGTTTGCCACAAGCGGTTAGACAGAAAGTGCTGGTCAGGATGAGCGAGGCCCACGGCTTGAAATTGCCAAGTTTTTTGTGCATCGCAGTGATCTCCCTTCTGTAACGTGAATCTATTTTCAAAATATTCCCAAAAAGCGGTTCTGTCCATGCAGATAATTACTCCGTCGCCAGAAAAATACGTGTTGCATATGCCGCCTCAAACCTCTTGAACTGGCTGTTTTGAAGCATTTCACACAAGAAGAATTTATCATATTCTTATGCATATGCAGACCCAAAGCATGGCATAAAGCATGCAGAGATAAAGCAGGCCATCAATCGAAAGGGGTGACACATCATGTTAAAAAAGGTGCGCGAATTTCCAGCTCTGCATGGAGTGTGGGTCTTGCTGGTGCTGATTGTGCCTGCCTTCGTTCTTATGTGTGGACGAGAGGGCATGACAATCGACTCGGCGCTCCGAATGGTTAATGGCAGCACCCCTGGGGAAGAGCATCCTGCGGCGTGGAGCGCGGTCGCTTTAGTGGATAAATACAGTTCAGAGCATTTTTGTTCGGGAACAGTGATCGCCGAAAATCTCATTGTGACGGCTGCGCACTGCGTCTTTGATAAAAGGCCAGAAGATTTTTCCGTCATGTTTGGTCGCGACACAAAAGATGGCAAGTCCGTTTATCGCGAAGTGGAAGCGCTTGAAACCTTCAAGAAATTTCAAAAGTTTGAATCCAATTTTGATATTGCTTGGGTTCGCTTTAAAGATGGCTTACCTCTGGGTTTCAAGCCGATTGAAATTTGGCATAACCCAGTTGATCTGAAACATGAAACCCCCCTTTCTATCGCTGGCTATGGACGAACAGCATCGCAATGCAGTCCGGATGACCTCAGCTGCCAAGGGGGACGCTTGCTGTATGTCGATACCATGGTCCGCGAATTTGTTAATCATGGTCGACTTTTCAATTTGATCGTGATCGGTCCCCGCAAAGAGCACGGACCCTGCTTCGGTGATTCAGGCGGACCTGCTTACCTGCAAAAAGATGGCACATGGTATGTGGTCGGCGATTTTATGGGGTGGGACCGCATTCTGGTGTCGGAACAACTTGACACCATCTGTGATACCGGCGAAGCGATCTATAATTTCGTTGGCGATTTTGCTCAGTGGATCCAGGATACATCTGGAGTGAAATTGAGTTAGATCGG
>JBGSTF010000268.1:0-10284 GCA_041736645.1 Oligoflexus sp.
GAGCCGACAAAGCATAGCGGCGATGGCCGCCAAGCGTTCGATAGGTGGGAGCAAAAAAACCCTCACGCTCCCAGCGGCGTAGAGTTGTGATCGATATTCCCAAAAGGATGGCAGCTTGACCAATTGATAGATGCATCTCTCTTTCCTTAAGAGATTCATACAAAAGTATGGTCTTAGATGACATACGTGAAGAGATTCGTCAAGATTTATTTTTAACTGCTGTTGCCCCTTTTTTATAGTTCCTTGCGAAAGTTACTTACTTTTTCTCAGCCTTGGCCGGATTCTTATTGTCGCTGACAGCCTTTTCAGCTTCTTTGGCAGCCGCTTTCTTGGTTTGGGCAATCACTGCTGGCAACGCTGGTTGGCCATCAAGTCTTTGCTTTCTCAAGAGCTGGACATAGTCCGAAGCAATTCGAACAGT
The DNA here is from genome assembly GCA_041736645.1 of Oligoflexus sp. Taxonomy (GTDB): domain Bacteria; phylum Bdellovibrionota_B; class Oligoflexia; order Oligoflexales; family Oligoflexaceae; genus Oligoflexus. Next base: position 422 of record JBGSTF010000268.1, read on the forward strand.
TTCCTGCAAATAAACATCGTCTTTCAGCGAGAATTCTGAGGATTCATTGACGAGGTCTTCTTCCTTATCCTTATCCTTAGCCTTCTTCGCATCCTTAGTGTCTTCGTCTTTCTTTTCCTTCAAAGAAACGCGAGAACGCTCCTCTTTGTTCTTACGGAATTTCTCAATTTCATCTTTGACCTTCTTAAAATCCGGGTCAGCCGCTAGCCGAACTTCAGAACGTTTCTTCAACTCTGGGACAAAAGGTCGAGTCAGTTTGAATGGAGTGTACTTGGCTGTCTTAATCTCTTCATAGGGAAGAGCATAGTCATAGTATTTCTCACCAATCTCCAACTCATCGACGATACTAGGCAGTACGAGGTCGGCATTCACACCCTTGAGCTGGGTCGAGGCTCCAGAGGCTCGGTAGAATTGATTGACGGTGACTTTCACCGCACCCAACTTTTGAGCTAGGTCATTGAGATTCTGGACAGTGCCTTTGCCAAAGGTATGGGAATCCCCGACGATAAGTCCCCGGTTGTAATCCTGGATGGCACCGGCAAAAATCTCTGACGCTGATGCTGAGTGGCGGTTGATCATGACGATCAGCGGCCCATCATAGGCGGTCCCTTCATCGGGATCATAGTAGGTTTCAGTTTCACCATTTGACGCTTTGACCTGGACCACCGGACCTGCACCGAAGAATAGGCCTGCCGTACTAATCGATTCATCCAAGCCGCCACCGCCATTGCTACGAAGATCGAGAATCACGCCGTCAACACCCTTTTCTTTGAGTGCTTTCAACTGCTCCTTGGTGTCGTTGGACGAGGATCGATAGTTCTTAAGACGTTTTTGTCGGCCTTCGAAGTCGATATAGAAAGAAGGCAGAGTGATCACACCGATCTTTAATTTCTTGGCTTTGCCACCCTCTTTAGTGTCCACATCCACCACATGAGACGAGGCCTGCTGCTCGACCAGCTGGATTTTCTCGCGCACGATCGGAACGATCATTTTTCGCGAGGTATTGGACTCTTCTCGTAGGATTGACAGCTTGACTACGGTACCCCGTGCACCCCGAATTTTCTTCACCACTTCCTGGAGATCCATGTCGATCACATCAGTGGATTCACCATTTTCTTGGCCGACAGCGATGATTTTATCGTTGACCTTCAGCTGACCACTCTTCTCAGCTGCGCCACCTTTGACAAGGTTGGCCACGATGGTAAAGCCGTCTTCACTTCGCAAACTGGCGCCAATCCCTTCCAGAGAAAGGCGGGTTCGAATGCGGAAATCTTCCAATTCTTCAGCCGGCATATAACTGGAATGGGGATCTAGGGCGGTAGAAAAAGCATTCAAAAAGACCCCATAAACCCTATCTTTGGTGAGATCGTTGTGCCTTTTCACCAGCAATTCATAGCGCTTTTTGAGCTTTTCTCGCGCTTTATCAATAGTATCAACGCCCATCTTTAGGTTCAGAAGCTGGAACTTCGTCTGCTTACGCCAACGATCGTTGACCTCTTCAACGGTTTTTGCATAGGGCATGTTCTTTCGATCGACGTTGAGGTACTCGTCGAGCGAGAAATCGTATTTTTCATCGACCACTTTGTTGACGAACTGGCTTCGCTCGTTGAACCTTTGGGTGTATCGATTCATGATTTCATCGATAACCGTGCAATTCATGTCGCGACCGATGAGATCGTCCAGCTTGTTAGAGTACTTGCTGGTGAACTCGTCGAAATCCGACTGATAGAAATACATTTTCCCTGGATCCCATGCTTTTAGGAAATTATCCAAGGTTCTTCGCGAGATTTCGTCCGTAAAGGAGTTGTAGGAGAAATGCATCTTGAAATACAAAAGAACCAATTGCCTGACTTCTGAACACGTCAGTGCTGAAGCTGTACCCGAGCCACAGAGTAGCAAGGCAGCCAGCATTGAAGTTCGAACGTACCGCCCTACTCTGCTTGCTAGAAATGGCATCCCGTCAACCTCCCAAGAAATCCCCAGCCGTCAGTTTCTGTCTCAGATTGAGAAACAAGGGCATCGCCCCTGCTTTGCCGAGCCTCTTCTGGCTCTATCATGGATGCGATGCTTAAAATCTTGCATCATCACCCGTCGTGCCTCTGATCAAAACGAAACTGTTTCTACCAGTATAGCAAACCGCTCATATTTCGTATGGATCATTTTTACACGGCAAATCAACCATCGGCATAGACTGCCTAGCGTGTAAGCTTAGTTCTTTGTACCAGCTGCTCGAAGATTAGGGTATGGGAAATTGCAGAGGAAAGAGGTGAGAAATGGCTAAGAGGAAGGGACGGGAAACCCCGTCCCACTTCGATCACCAAGCTGTATGCGCAGAAGCTTGCGCCCGCTTTTTACGATTTTTAGGGACGGATGTTGAGACTGTGCTGGTTGCCAGACTCCATACATCGCTCACCGGAGCCCTTTTGGGGGCCGCCGAGGACCTGGCTACAACTGTCGCCAATCCAGTGACAGTGGAAAGCTCGTCGGAGCTTTGGACATCGTCACGGTAAAGGTCTTCTTCCGCGCCTTCATACCGGCGATGAGCCGATCGACGGCGCAGGATCAAAACTAAACAACTCGCAACGAAAAATAGTCCAAGGCCTGATGCGATATAAATCACATCTTCGTATCGTCTCGGCGCGACACCATTCAGTTCGGTTGAGAGCATGGCATTCCATGCCAGACCCATCGCTTCATCGTTGGCCTGGAAGGCATCAGCCAAATCCGTATAGGTCAAGAGCGCAGAGTTCTTGCTACCAGAGAGGAAGATATGCATCTGGCTCATAGGAAAGCCATTCAAACGGAAGGACGTGTAAATCAAGATACCGTCAGCTTTTTGCCGGTAATCGATAAAGCGGTGCTCGAGAATTTGAAATTCTGTCACGCCTGGAGCCTGACCAAAATCGAGTTCCAATTTGGTCCGAAGGGTGAGCGCCTCGGCCTCATCAATGGGTCTACCTTGATGCATGACGGCGACCGTAATATTGCGGTTGTAGATTGGCTTGCTGTAATCTTTGATTTTTTCTTGCTTGGGAACGGGCTGCAGAACAAGGGTTTTGCCGCGATAATTGGGTAGAATCTGCCAGCCATTGGGAGGTGTAAGGTTCATGCCATACTCAGACACATTCCACGGACGGCCATCGGCAATCTTCATCGCGGTATCAACGCCAAGTGCAATTGCACTTGGCAGTGATAGGCCAATCAATGAGGCTGCCAGCAAACTTCGCTGTAGCATACGGGATAAAGGCTTCATCGACATCCACTCCACATGAGGTCCAACACAACAGAAACCAGCTTGGGGCTGGATCAGCGCAAATTGACATACATAAGGTGAACTGTCAAGAAGTGTTATGCAAAAACAGCTTACTTGAGGCGGGGTTGCAGGAGCTTATCAGCTAACTTATTATAACAAATGAATAAATTACTTGGTTGCGATTGCGGCCATGCCGAAAAGGGCCTTAAGGTCCTGATCGTTGAAGGTCAGGCCTGCTCCGAAAAACAGATTGGCCTTGGTGTCGACCTTACTCGTCCCTTCTTTCAGCTTGGTCGGGTCATCCACACCAGCCATCGCAATAAGGTGATCGAAGAACAGGACGCTGGCATAGGCCTTCAAGTGAGCTGTTCGTCGCACACTGTCATTTTTCTTAGCAAAATCAAATGCTTCCATGGATAGTTTGAAACGATCTCGCCACAGATAGACATCGGTTGCGACACCACCGGTGCTTTCAAATAACCCCAGGCGAGCTCCGATCCATTTCCAGCGCTTAGCCAGCTGCAGATTGAAACGTAGAGCTTTTTCGTCTTTGATACTTTCGCGAGTTCGCGTGACCGGACCGGCTCCATCATCCAGGTTTTCCTTGGTCGTATCCACCACGCGCTGAGAGTAATCGGTAAAGCCCAAGAGATAGTAAGAATCAGGTCTGGTCGTCAGCCGCAGGTTAAAGTAAGTCTGACTGCTCTCATCACGACGCAATTCGCTATGGGTATCCACGGACACTTGCAGTTTTGAAACAGGGGCAAGGACCTGGCGCAAATCTTTGATCGCGCCTTCAATTTCTTCCAACGCGACGTCGTCATTCACCAAGCGCCCTATAGTGCCCTGGCCGTTGTCGATTTTTGCAGAAATCTGTTTGATGCTATTACTTGCCGACTTCACGTCTTCCATGGATTTGTCAAAATTGGCAATAATACGATCGATCTTGGCTCGATTCTCCGCATTGGTGACCTCGCGCAAGTTTGCCGAAACCTCACGGAAATTTTCCACTAAGGCCTTCACATCCTTGCGATTCTCTGTGAACATCTCCTTGGCATTCTCTGTCAACTTTTCAATATTGTCGACGATGTTGCCAAGCTTTTCCTGGCCCTTCTTGTCGCCTAAGACAAGGGCCAAGTTCTCAGTCACCTTCTTGACATCAGCAGCGATCGAACCGACCAGTTTGACGACTTCCGCAATATCTGCAGAATCCTGGGAGCGCGGGATGTAACCGTTGGCACCCAGCTTCTCGGTGGCATGTTCAGGCCTTACGACATCGATGTACTTATCACCTAGAAAACCAACCGTGCGGACGGCAACTTGAGAGCCGGCAGGAATAGGGACATCAGCGAAAATCTCCAACTCAACTTGAGTGGCTGTTTCGTTCAGTTTAACTGTCACAACTCGCCCAATATTCACACCGTTGGTTTTTACGTGTGTATTTTCCAAAATTCCGGAAGCATCCTTGAGGATGGTAAAATACGAGATTTTGCTCTTGCGATCGAATAGCTCCGGGCTCACGAAAAAGATCGCCACTGCGGTCGCGGAGAGGCCTAGCAAGGTAAAAAGGCCAACTTTAAATTCCGTTCCCATGCGGCTCATGAACTCAGAACTCCTCTTCGGTGAACAAGGGTTTTCACCCTACTTTGGCAATCAGCTTATCGGCTGCTGGGACTGTAACTTAACGAATCCACCAGGGATCCGTCCAATGAATAAACAACAAGAACTGCGCTTTTTTATCGAGAGACTGTGGGCTTATGGGCACAGTTGTTCCGTGTAGAACTCAGAAAAACTCCATGGGTCCGTCGACTTTTCCAGCGAAAAACTGCCGAATCACTGGATCCTTACTGCTACGAAATGCTTCTGGAGAACCAGCCAGCTGCACCCGCCCCTTGTAGAGCATCACCACATTGTCCGCTATATCCAAGGCCGCCTTCAAATCGTGGGATATCACCACCGAAGTCAGATCCAAGTTCCGTTTAGAAACTTCCATGATCAAGTTATCGATCATTTCTGACACCAATGGGTCCATTCCCGTCGTGGGTTCATCGTACAAAACAATCTTCGGGTGATTGACGATCGCTCGTGCCAGCCCCACCCGCTTCTTTTCACCAGTCGACAAAGCATCTGGATATTTCCTCTGAATCCCGGGCAGACCAACTTCTTCAAGAACTTTCTCGGCTCGAGCCCGCATGTCTTTGAGGCCCATTTTGGTGTGTTCACGCAATGGAAACATCACGTTTTCACCGACCGAAAGGCCGTCAAACAAAGCGGCATTTTGAAAAAGCATGCCGAACTTCTTGCGATGCTCCTGAAACTGCTCATCGCTGAAGTCGGTGATGTCTTCTCCATCAACCAACACTCGCCCCATCGTCGGATGGAGGAGTCCCATGATGTGCTTGATCGTCACGGATTTGCCTTCGCCTGATTTGCCAAGAATAAGGGTGATTTTGCCCTTTGGAATATGCAGGTCGAGCTCATCCAAGACCCGAAAGGAGCCAAAGATTTTTGTCACTTTTTGGAATTCAATCATTTCCAAACGATCTGTAAGTAGGTGATGATGAAATCGACGCTTAATAAAGCCAAAAGCATCATGACGACGGAATTCGTGGTGGCTCGACCAACGCCTTTCGCCCCGCCTGAGGCTGTCAAACCATAGCGACAGGCAAGCAGTGCAATAATTCCACCAAAGACGATGGCTTTTTGCAATCCACTCCATACGTCTTTCCAACTTACAATGCGAGCCATCTTGTCGAAAAAGATGCCCTGATCGATATCAAAAATATTCAAAGCAATCATGAGCGAAGCCGCCTGCCCCGTGAGGTTGAAGAGGGCAACCAGCAGAGGAAGCATAATAAGAGCGGCGAGAAACCTGGGGACAACCAGGTAGCTAATAGGATCGACGGCCATGGCCTCCATGGCATCAATTTGTTCGTTCACCTTCATCGTGCTGATCTCGGCTGTAATCGCTGCACCGGCTCGACCAGCAATCAAAAAACCAGCCATGAGCGGACTCAGCTCACGGGCTAAAGCTTTGGCGTTGGCCGCCCCCAACATGCTCTGAGCACCAAATATCGTAAATATTGTACCGACTTGTAAACTCACCGCAGCGCCGATGAAAAAGCCACAGAGCAGGATAATAAAAGTCGACTCGTAGCCGATGAACTGCATCTGCTGAAATAAGAGCCGGACTCGGAAAGGTCGCCTCACTATCAGCCGCAGAACTTTGCCCACAAAGATTAAAAATTCGCCCAGACCTTCGATCAGATCGGTCACCACATGACCAAGTCCAGTGATGGATTGGATCATGAGGTTTTGGATGGATCGCGTGACAGCCATAGCGGGAGGTTCTCCGTTTGATCCCATCAATACCCGGCTAGGTCTAGTTTATCAAGCATTTCCATGGTTGAGAAATGCCGCCAAGTTTTTGACCACGCTTAAACAGTGGGGGTGTATTGTCGGGCTTTTTGCAAGGCTTCCGTGAAATCCCAAAGGCTATCTTCGCTGTGAATCATTTGTCTTTGTTCTTCCAAAAGTAAAAGTGGCACTGATTGGCCGAAGGATCGATTGGCCTGATCTTCCAATTTCCCCGCGAGTGAGGCCGCATATTCTTGGCGACGACTGAGAATGGAAAAACCGGCACCAAGCTCTGTCCATTGGTGTTCACAGAGATCCCAGGCTTTGGCTGACTCCTGCAAAGCGAAGGGCATATTGCGATTCATGATGATCGTCATGAGTGGATATTGATTGTTTTTGAGCTCTTGCAAGAGATACGAAGCCGAGCGCACCGCATTGTTGGTCGGTGCCGATACCAGCACGAAGCCAGTGGTCTTTTGCTTCAAGGCGACAGAGACTTCCCGGCCCACGCGGTTGAAGCCGATGATGACTTCCTCCATCAGGACCAAAAATTCAGCCAGCATCTTCAGCATTTTTACGCCGGTGATCGAAGAAATGCCTTGCATGACTTTGCCGCCGGCCTTGAAAAGAGCCCCAGCGCCAAGTTTTTGCGCCAAGTGAAAGGGTTTGATCAACCAACTCATGACACCATTCTCGATAAATCCGGCGAGAATATTAGGCCGCGCCAAAAAATCGAGCGCGTGGGTGTCAGGTGGAGTATCGAGCACGATTAGATCATATCGGCCTTGGCTCACCATGGATTCTAGTTTAGCCAGGGCCATGTATTCCAGCGGTCCACCCAGGTTGCTGGAGACTTCCTTATAGATCGAATTGTTAAAGATCTTGGCCGCGATTGTCGGATTGGGGGCGAAACGTCGCACCATATCATCAAAGACAGCTTTCTGGTCAAGCATCGCCGCCTCCACATAGCCCGGAATCGACCGCTTCAGTTGGACTCGAGACAGTTCGCTCCCCAAAGGAATCCCAAGCGCATCAGCCAATCGCTTGGCGGGGTCGATACTCAGCAAACCCACTCGCATGCCTAGCTGAGCGCCAAGCAAGGCCAAAGCAATGGATGTCGTTGTTTTGCCAACGCCTCCGGAGCCGACCGTGACTAGGATTCGACTACTTTTAATCCAAGATTCCAGATTTGAGCGACTCTCCGTCATACGCGTACTGCTGCCTCCATCCAAGCCAGCAGCTCTGACTGCTGCAGGGGTTCCGTGAAGGCACCAAACTCTGGGAGGCGAAAGATTGGCAAATTTCTGCCATTTTTAGCCTGATTTTGCGCCAATCCCTCCTGCAGTCTTTGGATCGCGGCCTGCTCTGAACTTACTCGGTCCTGCCAATATTTTATACCGACCTGCAAGGCCTCAGGATAAGATTCCACTTTCAGCGCCTCAGGACTTGTAGGAAAGCAACGATTGATCATCACTGCAGCCAGCGGCGCAGGGGTATCGGCTTGAAGTTTGGCACTGAAATCCAAGGCCTCACTCACCACCAAATCTTCGGCTACAGCAACCAGAATGACTGCAGACTTCTTCGGATCTGACACAAAAGCTCGCACTCTTTGCGTTTCATCGATGATGGGACCCATCATTCCCGAATGCATCACGGCATCGGGTGTCTTCATCAAGCTATAGAAATGTCCAGAAGCGAATCCGTCTAGTATGACAAGGTCAAAGGGTGGATCCTTTTCCAGTTCGGAAAAATAAAACAATCGGCCCAGAAGAGTGAGCTCGGCAATTCCAGGTAACATCTGAATAAAGGATCGAACCATAGGACGGGTGAAAACTTTTTCGAAGAGGCGGGCGAAACCGAGATGCTTGATCACGAAATCGCGAAAGTTATCCTGGGGATTCAAGTTGATGACATGAATGCCGGGACTCAATTCCCGCAGATTGTGGCCTATAGGCTCAGACCCAAACAGCGGAGCCAACTGATCGTGAGCACTGCATTCCACCAGACACACACGCTTACCTTGAGCTCTTGCCATATGGGCAAGCGCAAAACTGCTCAGAGTTTTGCCTATACCGCCCTTGCCTGTAACCATAAGCAGGCGTTTATTCAACAGCTCTGAAAACAGATCCTGCAAGAGTACCCCCTGGAGCAAAGCAACGTGTGAACCCAGTTCCATAGTCGAGGATCAGTCGAGCGCATGCACTCAGCTATTCTTGTCGTCTTTATGTTTGTCATCGCTCAATTTTGGCGAATCGTCTTTGATGCCTTTCTTGAAGTTCTTGATGCTCTCACCTATGGCACCACCGAGCTTCGGCAATTTAGTGGTACCAAATAACAAGACCACCAAGCCGGCGACGATCGCGATTTCCATCCAGCCCATACCCATCATTGCGGATCTCCTTCCCTATTTGTGAACTCACGCCTATCGATCAAGCATGATAACTCGACAAATGCTGGTTATCATACGCTGAGCCTTTTTCAAAGAACAGTCAATTTATCCGGCCCGCTCCAGGCCAGCTTGGGACGTAGTGGGTTGACCGTTCCATGCCGCTGCCACAAAATACCTCGGCATATGGGCATCAATCAAATTCTGTTTCAAGTATTCGATAAAGGTCCAGCGCTTTTGCTCCCAATTCATGGCTTCAAAGTTTTGTTCCTTGAGCCCCACCAGATTCAGACGATCGAGCTTGCTCGAGTCATGAGCCAGAATGTAAACACCTTTTTGCATCGAGCTGACGTGCACTTTCCAATAGCGCAGATAACGCCCGTTGCTCAGGTTCATGACCACCTGATTCTGCGGCGTCACTTCATTGTTCGTCCCCAGGATCATGGGACGAGCCGATCCGAAGTGGCCACTCCAGACCTCCCCTCGCTGTCGATGAATAATGCTGAAGGATAGGACGATGCTTTCCAGATTTTGAATGCCTTGGTAAGATTGGAGTTGACGCTCAACAGCTTCCTGCACATCGCCTTCACTCATCTGGTCGCGTCCGACCCCAGAAAAGAGGGTGCGCAAGACCAGCATCTCATGCCAAAGCAAAGCAGCCAGCGGCGCGCGCAGATCTTCCGGACCATTGAGTCGACAATACACCATGAGATAACTCTGTTCGCTCATATTGATACCCAAATACCACAGCGATTCACGTGCGCTGCGTAAATGCCCTTCGGTCCAAACATGCAACCAAGGACAGCTTTCCAAATGGTAGCTTCCAGAGGCATAGCTCAGCAAGGGCAGTCCACCATGAACGGCTTC
>JBGSTF010000352.1:0-81928 GCA_041736645.1 Oligoflexus sp.
ACGGTCATCGCCAGCGGGGCGATTGCCCAAGTTGTCGACATGACTCCACGCAATGGCCAAACATTTATTTACAACTTTTTCGCCATCAACGAAGCCAAGCGTTATTCGATCGGCCTAAATAAGTCCATCACGTTGAGCCAAGCAGGAGCCATGTTCGCAGCCCGTAACAACATCGGGGCCACCATGGTGCCGTTAGCTCGAGTGAATAACGACAATCGCTTTGCATGCCGATCCCAGATGATCGAAAATGGTGTCAAGCGCGGCATACATCCAGGAACTTTAGTACCTGGAGCGAACAACAATTTCCGGGCGGGGACCTGCTTCTTTGAATATGGTGGAAACCTCATTTCATCAACTGAGTACGAGCTGTTAGTGCTGAATAAAACCACAGCAGCGAATACCCTAGTCTATCGAGCCGCGACGGTTGATGCCAATGGCAAACCAGTTCTGCCAACCCGCAGCGTGATCAGTGGCTACGAGGGGAACGGCAATGTGATGGGCGAAAATCTTTTCTTCTGCCTCGGCTATACCGATGTCAATAAGAACGTGATTGTCGGATTTGGCAAGATGGGACCGCATCTCAACAATTTCTGTTACATGCGCGATTCCCAGGGGAATTATCTGGCCAACCCTAATTACGACGTCCTAACCCTGCGCTGAATCGCTAGCTGGGCTTCAGTCTATTCCTGCTGCGTTGTTCTCTAGAGTGTCATGCCCTGGGCATAAGCCGCCACCTGGGTTAAAGGGCACGATGCGGCTGTCTCAGTCCAGAGACAGCTGTCCTTCTTGTTCAAAATTGTTAGCATAAAAGCAGCGCAGATTCAGCGGCCCTATGGGGCCTCTGGTTTTGCACTCACTGCCATGCCTCCGCTTGCTCAGCTCGAGTGTATAAAGAATCGACTGGCCCTGGCGTTCTAGAGCTGCGCGGGTGGGGGCTTTTTCCAGCACATTCAGCTAAGACTCCTGCATAATTGATGGTTTATCCGGCCTCGCCTATGGCGAGGACGTATTTCCATAGACTCGCCAAGACATGGCTACCGGCCTGTTCACGGCAGCAGGGAAGCTCATAAAGTCTGGAAAAAACCAGCTATTCGATTGGTGTAGTATTTGCTAAAAGGAGGGCAGATCCTTACGATTCAGCTCGCAAGAGCTCCTGAAAGGGAATCCCTATGTACAAGCATCGCCTTTCCTACACCATTGCTGCTTTCATCCTATGTGCCTGCTCACCTTCTGGATCTGGCCAAGGCAAGGCAGATGCTTCGTTGCCCCCAACAGCTGATCAAACCGGCCAAGCTCAAGATCCGGCTGTGTTAACTGGCAACCCAACGACTCAACGCAAAGGCCAAGTCAATGGCGTTCTCTACCAAGCCTACCATTGGTATAGCAATGGCAATGGCAGCCTTTGGACGCAACTCGCTAGCCAAACCAAAGATCTCTCCGACAAGGGAATCACAGCTCTTTGGTTGCCTCCAGCTTATAAAGGTGCTGGCGGAGCCAATGATGTTGGCTACGGAGCCTATGATGTCTACGATCTCGGTGAGTTTAATCAAAAAGGATCAAGGCGGACCAAGTACGGTGATAAAGATCAGTATCTGAACCTCATCAAATCCGCTCACAGCGTCGGGCTTGATGTGTTTGCTGATGTCGTGATGAATCATAAAATGGGAGCGGATCGCAATGAATCTGCCCCAGCCATTGAAGTCGATCGCAACAATCGCAACAAAGATATTATCCCCGCTTTCAACATTCAAGCTTGGACTCTGTTTGATTTCGGCGCTCGAGCCGGCAAATATTCCAGCTTTACTTGGAATTGGACCCACTTCACAGGTGTCGACTGGGATCAAAACCGTCAGCAAAGAGATCGCATCTATCGCTTCAATTCACCCGGTAAAACCTGGGCCCCTGACGTTTCTGGCGAACTCGGTAACTACGATTATCTCATGGGCGCTGACATCGATTACAACAACGGTGAAGTGATCCAAGAGATGAAAGACTGGGGCGTATGGTACACCAACTTCGCCGAGCTCGATGGTTTCCGGCTGGATGCGGTCAAGCACATTCGCAGCGGATTCGTCCATGATTGGTTGGACGAAGTTCGATTGAAAACTCAACGCAATCTCTTCTCTGTCGCGGAATACTGGGATTTTTCCATAGATAACCTGCTTGGCTATCTCAACGATGTGAATCGCGGGCAAGAGCGACTATCACTCTTCGATGTGCCTCTACATTTGAACTTCCACAAGGCCGGAACGGCCCAAGGCGCTTATAATATGGCGACCATCTTCCAAGGAACCCTTATCGAGCGCGCTCCGACCCGAGCTGTGACCTTCGTCGACAATCACGATACACAGGCTTTGCAGTCCCTGGAATCGCCGGTTGCGGATTGGTTCAAGCCCATGGCCTATGCCCTCATTCTCTTGCGCGCAGAGGCTTATCCATCGGTTTTTGCGGCCGATTACAATGGAGCCACCTACAGCGGCAGCCGCAATGGTGGTCCCAATCTTACCATTCGCATGCCCGCCCTCAAAGAGACCTTGGATCTCTTGCTCGCCGCCCGTCGTGACTATGGTTACGGTCAGCAGCGGAGCTACTTCGATGATCCCGACCTCATCGGTTGGACCCGGGCTGGTGATGATACCCATAAAACAGGCATGGCCGTTGTGGTGAGTGATCAAGCAGCAGGAACCAAGAACATGGAACTTGGCGTAGCATTCAGCGGACAATGCTTTAAGAATCTTGCCAAACCCACGCTTCCTTGTGTAACAATCGATGCCGATGGCAACGGGAGTTTCCCGGTGGAAAGCAAATCCTTTGCTATCTGGGTAGGCGATCGCAATCCCTAAGGATGCTTCGCTCAGCCTGTGGTCACTCATGGAAGGAACCGAGCTTGAAATATCTTCACGCCATGCTCCGTATTCGTAACGTCGATGAATCTTTGCATTTTTTCCGTGATCTTTTGGGTTTGGTCGAAACCAGACGCACCGAACACGCCGAGGGTCGCTTCACTCTGATTTTTCTAGCCACCGCAGCGGGTGAACCTGAAGTGGAATTGACTTATAATTGGGATGTACCAGATTCCTATGGCAGTGCTCGCAATTTTGGCCATTTGGCCTTTGCCGTGGATGACATCTATGCGGTCTGCTCTCGCCTGCAAAACGGTGGCGTATCGGTTTTGAGACCGCCTCGCGATGGTCGCATGGCTTTTATTCGGTCGCCTGATGGCATTTCTGTCGAACTGCTGCAAAGCGGCAAACCCTTGCCTCCGGCAGAGCCTTGGGCCTCAATGAGCAACACAGGAAGCTGGTAAGAAACCTTCGGACCCGAGAGGACGCCGTATGGAACAGCTTCATGTCTTTGCCGTGGATGAATTAAGTCAGCTGTTCCAGGTCACGACCGACCTGGAGTTTTACCCCGATCGATTGCAGCTGCGCTATCGCATCCGTGGCCCTTTGGACAAATTATCCATACCAAACAAGGTCTTAGAGCCCAATTTTCAAGATCAGCTCTGGACCACGACCTGCCTCGAGATATTTCTCAAGCGGGAGCGATCCTCTTCTTACCTGGAATGGAACTTCAGTCCCAGTGGGCACTGGGCATCCTATCATTTTGCATCGTATCGGCTACCCAGCTCGGAAATCACGCAAGGTCAATTGCTGAAACCGATTCTGTGCAGCCAAAATCAGGAGCAGCTTTTTCTGGAAGCCCAGATCCCCCTTCCGCAAGGCTCTAACGCGAGCGACGGCGACTTGCAATACGGACTTTCAGCCGTCCTTCATCTGCAATCAGGTGAAAAACAATACTGGGCCTTGCACCATGCTGCCGATAAACCCGATTTTCATAGACCGGAAAGTTTTGTGCGAAAGCACAGAATGATGAGGTAAGGAGGCCGTTTCGAGCGAAACGGCCAGCAATATTAGAACTTGCTTTGAAAGTTTTCCGTGGCCTCGATGATCGCCATATTAGTCTCATCGTTCATCGACATTTCGTAGCTTGGCGATGCTTTGACAAAGTTCTGGCAATCAGCATTCGCGCCCGTCCACTTGGTCGCAACAACTTCACCTTGGGCGTTGAAGGTTAAGACCACCCGGCAGCTCTTTTCATCATTGGTCGAACTGTACTGCACAACTTTGGTATCCGCACCAACGTTGACTTCCTGAGTAGGCATGCCCCAGATTTTCTTCACCGTATTGGAATCCATTCCAAGCCAGGAGTCCACTTTGCCTTCAACATCGGCTTGTGAAGGGATCGTTGTGCATGCAGTCAAAGCCAAACCTAAAAACATGGCGATATTTCGCATAATTCCTCCTGAGGAAAACACCTGATGCGATGAAACTCTCCCCTTCATGCTAGCAAAAAAGACAGGCGACCAACACCCTTTGACTTTTCTGCCACTGAGTCGCTTGAGTTCAGAGTGCTTCAGCACCTTGCCGCCAACCACCCAGAACCATCAAGCGAATCCCTTGTAGTATGAGTCCAGGCACAAAGCTGGTGTCAAGCAAAATGCTTAAAATTTCACCATCCCCACCGGTACAGATAAGGTCCCACTGCGTACCAGGCCAGGCTTGCTCCAACTCCTGCTTCAAACCTTCAATCGCCAGACTGGTCTCATGAAGAACACCATGAAGCATGGCGGATCGGGTGTCACGCCCCAGGAGATCGCCTCGGGCCAGACGCTTGGCATCCAAATCGACAAGCTTAAGAAGAGGGAGCCTTGAGGTTCTTTGATGCATGGCGTCCAGCTTCATCTGCAGACCAGGCAAAATATACCCACCCAGATAGTGGGTGTCGCCATGCAAAACTTCGACGGTGACGCAAGTTCCAGCGCTTATAACGATGAGATTCCGTCCAGGTAGGGCCTCCTGAGCAGCCTCTACCATAGCCACTCGATCAACACCAAGATCCGAGAACTGATAACGATCAAATCGAACTCGGACAGGGCGTTTAGGCACAATAACCAACTGAAGCCCTAAGTCCTTAAGGACCCGATCCATGAGGTCTCGGGCCGAATCCGACACAGAAATCACGTGAACCGGCCACCCCGCGGGCAAACACAAATCCTTCAACGGCTTGAGAAGTTCCAGCAGCGACTCCGTGGACAGAGTCGGATTCAAGCGCAACATGAAAGGGACATCATCTCTTTGCCGAGGATGCCGATAGACGGCTATTTTGGTTAAGGTATTACCAATATCGGCCACTAACAGAGGCCAAGGCCGCTGCTGCTGGTAAATCCATTGATACTCGTGACGCACAGAAGTCAGGAGCAGCTCCCCAGATAGATCCAATTCAGATATACTGAGGTGCCCTTCCGGACTGAGCCCATTCAAACGAACCAAGTGCTGCTGATTGACCCATAGTTGGCCAGCTTCGATTGCATAATTTTTGAATTCGCTCTGCAAGTATCCCTGGGTTAGGGCTTCGCTCATAAAATGAGCCAAAGACTGCGCTAGATCGCTTACATTCTGAGTTTGCACCTCGGCCAGAATTTGATCCACAGCGATACTGCTCTGCTCGGCAACAACCGGTGCTTCGTGAAGGTTGATCCCAACTCCCAGCAGCACAGGCCCCCAAACCCCACCTTGGACACTGCTTTCACAAAGAATTCCAGCTAATTTACCACCAGCATAGAGCAAATCGTTTGGCCATTTGATCGTGGCCCTAAAGCCAAATTCACGCCAAAGCCAGAGAGCTACTGCGGTTGCTGTGAGCAAAGGCAGATCACTTTGTTTGGATTGCTGGATCGCCTGACTCTCCAAAACCAAAGTGAGGTAAAGACCTCCCTCAGGACTCGACCAGGATTTTCCGGAACGACCACGTCCACCCGTTTGACTGCGACTGATAACGACAAAAGGAGGTGCCTCACCAGCTTCAAGCAGCCGAGAGGCATGACTTGAGGTTGAATCAAGGCTTTCAAAAAGTAGTATTTTCATACATCAAAGAGCAACGAGAGATCAGACCAGCGGGCTCCCGTGATCACTGAACTTGTAGAAATGAAATCCACACCAGTCTCAGCGATTTCTCGGATGTTATGCAGGCGGACATTGCCCGATGCTTCAATCAGAGCTTTGCCTTGGATTATGCCTACGGCCTCTTTCATCATCGCAACAGTCATGTTGTCGAGCATAATGATATCAGCGCCAGCACTTAATGCTTCTCGCACTTCACTGAGATTGGTAGTCTCCACTTCGATCTTCAAGGTGGGAGGAAGACTCTCATGCAGACGCCCAAGTGCTTGGCTGATGCCACCTGCGGCACGGATATGATTTTCTTTGACGATAACGCCATCGCAAAGTCCAAAGCGGTGATTGCGTGCACCACCGATGACCGTTGCTGATTTTTCCAAGATGCGCAGGCCGGGAGTGGTTTTGCGGGTATCGAGCAATTGCGTTTTGGTGCCATCGAGGGCTTTAACCAACTCGCGTGTCAGGGTTGCAATGCCACACATCCGAGCCATCAGATTCAAGGCGACTCGTTCTGCTTTCAGAATGCTGCGAGCGCGACCCTCGATACTGAGAAGCTCGGTACGATCTTCGGCAGCCGTTCCATTGCTGGTCTTAACTTGAACCCTTAGGGCGGGATCAACTTTAAGAAACACCGCGGCCGCGATATCCACGCCAGCGATCATAGTCGCTTCTTTACAGATAATACGAGCCCGAGCAAGACGGTCGCGCTCCACGCAAAGATCGGTCGTCCAATCTCCGTAGCCCCAATCCTCTTCGAGCGCTTTTTGAATAATAGGTTCAATTTGAATACTATGCAATTCGTGCATGTTAGCCCCCTTGGCGGATGACTGAAGCTCGGACTCTGGTCCGAGGAATACAGCCTTGAAGGGCTAGCGTCAAGCCCACCCGGACAGCTCAGTCCATCAGGAGTCGGCTTCGATCTTGGGTCAGGCGATCCAGCTCGCGTTGGATCAATTCCCGAGCGATTCCAGCAAAGTGTTTGCGGCAATAATCTTCGACGGCTATGCGCACCAGTTTTTCCATTTCTTCGTGCAGCATCGGTTCGAGTAAATTGCCTAAATGACTGCCTGCTGCCCTAGGTAAACCATCCCAGGACTTGGATTCCGATTCCTGAGCTCGACTTGCTTCTCGCAAAGGGCTTGCTGACGATCCGACGCTTGGCTGGGCCTGGAGAGTCGGAGGATCGTCGTCTTCTAATGAAAAGCTGATGGCGCTGCGAATACTTTGCTCAACTGCCGGCTCTTTTCGAAGGTGACCACCACCCGCTGCATAGGGTGGCTGAGTCGAGACGATGGTCTGCGCCAAGGCACGGTTATCAGATCCAGCCATTGCGGCAGAATTGGCCATTTGAGTGACATGGGGAGGCTTGCTCGCATGAAGGCCCAAATCAAAGCCTGTGCTGGTCGATTCGGGCGGAAAACTGCTGCCTAAGCGGCTGCCATCGTCAATGATTGAGCGCGTGCTTCGCTCAGGCGGCGGAGGAGGCGGCGCACTGACTTGACTCTGCCCAACAGCAGCCTCGCCCCGATAAGGCAAGGCTCGCCCTAAAGCCTGCCTCGTGATCGACAGCAATTGCGAAGCGTCGAAAGGTTTTTTCAGAAAATGACGGAAGCCCGCGGCGCGAAATTGAGCCTCATCTATATTATCGTAGCTACCTTCCAAGATGATGAAGGGTGCCTGCGGCGCTTGAGCCTTGAGAGCTAGGAAATCTTGAACGCCTTGGACCCCTCCCAGGGCTGCGTCGGCAATCATCAGCGTTGGCTGTCCTTGCATAATCTCGCGCGCCGCGTCCTGACAGCTATCGGCTTCGCTGATTTGCACATCATAGCCCTGAAAGGCCAGTTTGATGACACGTTGAATGGTGGATGAATCGTCGATAACCAACCAACGCTCTGCCATAGAACCCCCATCATGCATTCAGCCTCTGCTGAAGAGCAGTCTTTCAATTGCATTGTCAATTGGGGTTGATTTTACCATAGGAACAGCGGACTTGTCGCCCTCCTCGAAGAGCGGTCAAGCCCGAACAGTTTCTGCAGAGTGAGCGCAAGCTAGGAGGCGAGTCGACGCTCTAACTTTTCATTTACAACCACAAGAATAAGCTGGCGAACGTGATTGCGATTTTCGTCGATAGCTCTCAGCACAAGGCTGTAGTCATCCCAGGTAAAATGGCTGTCTCGCTTGCCATTCAACTCTTTAAAACACTTCATCCTTAAATTTTCCAAGTAGACTGCTTTGGACTCATAGAGGCTCTTCAGGGTCTCTGGATCCAAGCCTTCCGCTAGAATTGGCTTGATCAGTTCGCCCATGATTTCCTTATAAGTTTCATAGTCCGTCGAATGGCGCTCGCCCATGTAATCTCCCCACAGCAGTCGTCTTAATGATCTGATGACTTCTTTTCGACCAAGATCGGAAAAACTTAAGATGCCAATGCCATGATCCCGTGGAGCCTTTCACAAAAATCATGGACAAAAGGACACATTTCGCCTCTTTAGGCAACTCGAGCTGTCTTGCCTTAGCTCAGAACTGCGACTACACTCAAGGGACCGAAGGAACAAGGAGTGTGTCTGTGAGTCTGCAGAATGGAAGTTTTTCGTTAACTCGTTATCAGGTCTTGGGCCGAACCAAACGCTTGCCCGTAGCCGAACTCAATCAAAAATTGCATAGCTACCAAGCTCGACCTGTTTCCTTGCAGAAAGCGGCACGTGAGTTGGATTACGGTTGGGTCCTACCCGACAATCCAGAGCTGGAAGACGTTATGGAGCGACAGCAAAGCTGGGATATCAGCGACTGCCTCTACGAAGAAGGCATTCTCCTACGCCTGCGGATCGAACGCCGGTCTGTTCCTGGCCAGCTCCTGCAAGAAATCGTCAAACAAAGATGGGCCGAGCGTGAAACGCCTAAAGAAAGCGAAGAGCCGCAGAGGGTCCTGAAAAAGCAAGTCTTCGACGAAGTGAAGGAGGAGTTGCTCCGACTCAGTCTGCCTTCCATCAGCTACGTGGATGCTTACTGGAAGGACCAGGATGACCGCATCTATTTGTTTTCACAAAGCAAAATGGCTAGAGAAGCGTTCGAAGATCTGTTTGGAAAAACTTTTGGTCGTCCCCATAAGATCGGTCTTTTCAGGCTCTTGCCACCTTTGCTTGGATTGCAATCGGCGGCCTGGCAAAGCCCAGCGGACCAGAGCGACTATCTCAAACGTATCGTTCACACCCTGCCAGTTCGATCAGGTCGGACGGCGCAAAATGAAGCCCCATCTTACTGAGTTAAAAAATATTTACATTTCACGCCATAGAGACGGATCGGGCTTCGTTTTCAGCTGCAGTGGCGTTTTTTTGGATGTAAAAGAAGAGACCCTACTGACCGGAGAAGAATTTCATGTTCGATAAAGAAACCCGCGTGGAGCTTGGCGAGTGGTTTTTCAAAGCTCGTGATTACACCCCGATTCCATTGATTTTGCTCTTGTTATTCTTCGGTGAACCAACAGTTAAATCGGCAACAATCGGGATTCTATTGGTGGTCATCGGCGAGCTCTCAAGAATCTACAGTGTTGGTTTTATCGGCAGTATTTCCCGCACCCGTTCCCAGAGCACTGGCCAGCGTCTTATCAGTGACGGACCTTTTGCCTATGTGCGCAACCCTCTTTATGTCGGCAATTTTCTGATCACACTCGGCTTCACCATCTTTGGCGGTCGCCTTTGGTTGACAGCTCTGACAGTTTTGCTGTTCATGGTGCAGTATTTCTTCATCGTCGCTTATGAAGAAAACCTCTTGGTGGCGAAGTTTGGCGAAGAGTACGAAGATTATAGAATGAGAGTGCCTCGGTGGATTCCTGAAAAATTGCCATCATTGGACCAACTCATTTGGCCCGATACCTTCACTCCGGCATTGAAGAGTGAAAAACGGACTCTCACCACAATTTTTTCGCTGATATTTCTTTTGGCGCTGTTCGCCTGATTTTTTAAATTCAAGCAAGCAAGGTCGCGGGGAAAAGATCCTCGCGTTCAGATAGCCGATCGCAGAAAGCCATGGGGCCTTCCTCTTCCAGCCAATGCCAACCCTTCAGTCCAAGCTCGGGCCACACCAGCATCAAAAAGCGATAAGCCTCTTGATACCAATTCACATCCAAACCGGGAACAATGACCGCGTGAATCACATTAAGAGTTCTTCTCAACTGCCGGTCTTTGACTAAAGACTGCAAATAGTCGACGAAGAAAACTACGGTTTGATCACCAATTTTCAGGGCACCGAGCAATTGGTGGAGGGCTTTTGGGTGCAATTCCTCGAATAAAAAGGCTAGAAATCGCTGTTCAGCAAGGGCCTGCTTTTGGCTGTCTAAAACCCGCATCAGGATACTTAAAACCTGCTGCTGCTGCTCGCGTGTGGCGTTCTCACCAAGGAGGCGCAACACAAAATCATTGGCATGACTTCGGCTGATCTGAACGCCACTCAGGAGGCGCAATCGATCCCGCAGGAGATTCCATTTCGGTTCAATTGGAGGTACCGGTCGACCTGCAGGTGCTTCTCGAGATGAGACCTGTTGCGTAGCAGAAGGCGGGCGATAGAGTGGGACTTCTTTGGGAGCTGCGTGAGACTCCTTAGGCAAACCGATCGGTCCCGGAGACGCAAAGGGATCAAGATTCTCTGGAACAGTCTCTCTGGCAGGAGCAAAAGCATCGCGGGCCGGAGTTCGAACCTCCAAGGGCGAAGGTTCCCTGACTCCTGCAAAGGGGTCATCTACTTCTTTAGGATTGACCAAGTCTCGAGCTGGCACAGGTGACTGACGAACCACAGCGAAAGGATCCTGGCTGCTAGGCTGAGGCCCTTTCACGGCATTAAAAAAATCACGTTCCGTATCGCGCAGGGTATCGAATGGATCTCGGTTTTTCTTGGGCGCTTCCTTTGTGGAAGGAGCTGATTTCGGAATCGATACAGGTTCACTTTTTTTCGGTGCCAACTCAAAAGCTGGTGCCTCAAACTCGCGAGCAGGAAATGCTGGTTCCACAGGCATAGAGGCCCGAATCAACTCTTCGGGTTCAAGCTGACGAGTCGCCTCATCATCATAGTCATCGACTTCAAGCAACCGTCTGGAATCCGGAAGGATTTCGGTGTTTTCCAAAGGCGGCGAAGCCGAGTGCCTAGCCGTTTTCTCATGAGCGGCGACGGCTCGAAGCTCTTGTTTGGTCATACTTCTATTAGAGGTATTTTCAGGAAAGTGCACATGCTGGGATTCCTGAAACATTGAGTTGGAACTTTCATTCTCACTGGTATAGTCCGATGACTCAAAGGGAGTTCGCGACTTATTCTTAGCTTTTTGAAAATCTGATTTTCCGCCTTTTGCAGAGAAATCTGGCTCTTCTCGTTGGTTTCTGTCTTGCGAACCAAGCTTATCCGACTGCCCTTGACCAGAGGATTTTCGGTGACCAAAAACATCGGTCGTTTCAAAAACCGAGGCAATATTCCGAGGTCTTGGAGCTTGCTCTCTTTCATCAGGCTCTTCTAATAGATTGGGGCCAACTTTCAGACCTGAAACTCGTGACAGCGACGAACGACGAACCTCGTCACGATCCACTGCAGGTTCTTCCAAATTTTTGTCGTAGAATTCCTTTTGACTAGCAAAAGAAGCCGGCGCTTCTGGATTGGAAGCACGCTTTTTCGGCAAATAGCTTAAGGCATCCGGATTAAAGCTGGACTCTTGAACAGGTATTTTGGGCGAAAGCGACTCCGGAGCTGACCTTTGGCCCGATTTCACAGCTGCAGGGGGATGAATAGGCTCATAGTCTGAGGGTACGTTGCGCTTAGTTCTTTCTTCGTATTCAGGCTCTTCATCGTCCTCGGACTTGGGCAATCGAAAGTGCACACGAGCCTGGCGTGCAGGAGGATCGCTCATACTGTCTTCATCTTCATCTTGGTCTCGAACTTGCTCAATCTGAGGAAGGTTGGGAGGCGGTGCAGTTCGGGACCTTGAGCTGGTCTGCTCACGACTCATTTCGCCCTGCAGTTTATTGATTTCTTCCCGAACAAGATGAGCATTATCCATTTTATCGAGTTTCAAAAAGCAGGATTCTACGTCTTTAAGAGCGCCAATTTCGTATTCTTTGGTGAGTCTTTCTTTGCGAGCTTCTTGCAATTCTAAGGCCGCCGCTTTCAGAGCTGCATAGGGATTCGGCGTCAAAAGGAGTCCGACTAATTTCTTCAAATACAGAACGCGCTCCAAGACCTCTTCTTCGAGGACAAGCGTTACAAAGCGATCGATCAAGGTTTCATTGGTGGGCTTAGCCTCGATCCGCTTTAAAAATTCTTCGAGTCCTTCCTTCATCACGTCTCCCTCATGCCTCAATTGTAGCACCGATAGGAAGAGCATCATGGGGAGCAACTGGGAAAGCTTTGCAGGGATAGAATCGGCTAAATTTGCCTGCACGTCTCAGAGATCAATGAGAAATATGCCGCAGACGATGAGAATGGCAGCTACCACTTTACGCAAGTGGAAGGTTTCGCCCAATACGAAAAAGCTCAGAATCATTCCCATCAATACCGAAGTTTCACGCAAAGGCCCCACTAAACTGATGAGGCCGCCCATATGCTGTGCCTGCAGAAAGAGGCTATAGCCAGCTGTCGAGACAGCGCCCCAGAACATGGACTTTTTAATAAAACGCAGCCGATCCAGACGCGGGATCGTGGTGAATTCTCGCAGCTGCATCCTGGCGAGGAGGATGCACTGTCCGACGTTCGACACAAGGCAGACCGTTAAAGGCGGCAAAACCTGCACGGATCGATGATCGATTGTCGTGTAAAAGCAGATGCACACAGCCACAAGTAATGGCCAGGGCGAATGCAAAAGCAAGCTCATTCTTTCACGCAAATCACCCGGCGCTGTGGCCTGGATACCCAAGAGGATCATGGCCACACCTGCTAGCGCCCACAGACCAGGTTTCTCTTGAAAAATCAACAAGCCTGCACAGACAATAAAAACCTGAGCCAAACCGCGAGACACTGGATAAGCGATAGAAAATGGAACCCGTCGGTAGGATTCCGCGAGACAGTAGGTGTAGGTTGCATGGGAAAAAATCGAAAGACCGGGAAAAATCCAAGAGCGCGAGGTCCAATCAATCAAAGGCAAGTCATGAATCACCACAAAGGGCACCAGAAAAAGGCAGCCCCAAGCCGTAATCCACCACAAAAACGCGCCTTTATAGGGAGTTTTTTTGGCTGCTAGATTCCATATCGCATGCAGAAATGCAGAAAGCAAAACGATATAGAGCGGCAGTTGATCGGACATGCCCAGGCACCTCATTGTCAGTTCCTGTTGTAACCTAGAGGCTCCCTGAATACCAATAGGGAATTCCCGATTAAGAAAACGATCTTGCAGCTGCCAAGGCTCTCCTGCTAACGTGAAAGTCTTTAGGGCTGACTCATCCGGGAGATGTGCATGCGCGTGAGCTACACTTTATGGATAGCAATTCTTACCTGGCATCTGTCGGGATGTATCCACTCCCCTTCGATTGATGATTTGACTGATGTTATGAGCCCTGAGCAGCAGCAATCCTTGATGCAGGCAGATATTATCCTCTTGGGCGAACAGCATGACAATCCGGATCACCATAAACTGCAGGCCCAAATCGTGGAAATGCTGGGTCAAGCTGGAGTCCTGGGAGCTGTGGTCTTCGAACAGGTCAACTGGGATCAGCAAGTTATCGTTAGCAATCTCAGCAATCGGAATCTCCATCAGCTTGAAACACAGCTCAATTGGGCCAAGAGCGGGTGGCCTAGTTTCAAGTTTTACGAGCCCATCTTTACCACAGCTACACGGTTTCGAGCTCCTATCATTGCCGGGAACATTTCTTCTGAGAAAAGTAAAGCCGTCTACAAAGAAGGCTACCATGCTGTCTTCAGTCTGGATGAACAAAAATTGCTTGGTTTAACCAAGGAGCTCGACGGGCCTGCCATGACTGCTTTGAAAAAAGAAGTTTTTGAAGGTCATTGCCAGATGATTCCCGAAGATCATGTTTCAGCCATGGTGCCTATCCAAAGAGCTCGAGATGCGGCTATGGCTTTGGCTTGGCATAAACATCACAAAACCGGCAAGGCGATATTCATTGTAGGTTCAGGTCATGCACGCAAGGACTTTGGCCTGCCGTGGTATCTGAAACAGCTCGACCCAAGTCTAAAGATTTGGAGCATTGGCATGAATGAAAAGGGTAGTGAGGCTCAAGCCGGAGCTTATGATCAAGTTATCACGACAGATCCCATCTTGAGAGATGATCCCTGCGCCGAACTTGACAAGAAATGGAACAAGGGCAAATCAAATTCAAGTCCCGAGGCGAAATAAATTTTACGATGTTTTCCTAAGAACAGGATAGCAGAGGATTCTTTCCAATTCCTTTTGCTTGAAAGGTTTGACAAGAAATTCATCCATACCAGCTTCGAGACATTTTTCGCGATCAGAATCAAATGCGTTGGCGGTCATGGCGACGATCAGCAAGGGGCGATTGCGCAGACGCTCTCTGATGCGCCTCGTCGCCGTAAGACCATCCATGCCTGGCATCTGCATATCCATAAAAATGACATCGTAGGACTTCAATTCAAGTTGCTGCAGAGCCATCAAACCATCTTCCACGACGTCCACCCACTTGAAGCCCATCTTATCGAGGAGCGAGGTGATCACGATTTGATTGATCTTATTATCTTCGACGATGAGGATCCGCTTGCTACGGTCCATCCCAACTGCCAGAGCCGATGACATACCTTGTATTGACGCTCGATCCTCTGCATCAGACGAGACTGCCAGGGTCAAATCCAGACAAAATTCTGATCCCTCACCCAGCTCACTGACCATGATCAGAGTGCCACCCATCAACTCTGCAAGTCGCGAGGAAATGACGAGGCCGAGTCCCGTGCCGCCAAAACGTCTCGAAATCGACGAATCGGCTTGGGTAAATGCTTGGAAAAGTTTTCCCTGATTTTCCCGACTGATACCGATTCCAGTATCGATGACCTTGATACGGTAATGGATCTTTTGAGACTCCAGCAATTCACCAACAGCTTCTATCCGAATTTCGCCTGTGTTAGTGAATTTGATCGCATTGCTCAATAAGTTCAAAAGGATTTGTTTAACTCGTGCCGAATCGCCTAGAACCTCTCGGGGCAAGGCCGGATCAAAATTGAGGTGAATAGGAAGATTTTTTTGCTGGGCCAAAGGCTGCAGCAGTTTTATGACTTGCTCGATGGACTGTACCACATCAAAACTTGCGACTTCAATTTGCAATCGGCGTGAATCAATCCGACTAAGATCCAACACGTCATTCAATATGTTGAGCAGTCCCTCGCTACAAGATTCTACAGTTTGCAACATTTCAAGTTGCACTTTACTCAGAGGGGAATCCTTCAGCAAAGCCACCATTCCAAAAATGCCGTTGAGAGGTGTACGAATTTCGTGACTCATATTAGCCAAAAACTCGGATTTAGCCCGAGATGCTTCCTCGGCGCGATCCTTTGCATGCTGCAGCAGAACTTCCTTTTCAACCTGTTCGGTTACATCCCAGTTCACGCCCAGCATCTTTTTGGAGTTATGAATTTTATCTTCAACTTCAACACCCATAGCACGAATGTACTTAATTTCTCCTCGAGGCATGACTATGCGAAAGGTAGTATGGAATTCTTGTCCTGTTCTGATCGACCCTATCAGCAGCTTCACGGTTCGTCGTTTGTCTTCTGGGTGTATGACCTTCCGCCAATGTTCCAAAGGGGTTGATCCGCCATGCGGATTCATCGCATATATTTCGTACATTTGCGGGTCCCAAAACGCTACACTCCCGTCTTTGTCTAATTCGTAAATGCCTATACCGCCAGCCTTGACAGCCAGCTCCAGCCTTTGCTTGGCGAGACGTATATCTTCGGCCAGCATCCGCCCTTCGGTGATATCTTTAAAGGTACACACAACATGACTCGGATTCGCTTCGTCACCATTAAAAAGCGGCACTGTGTTGATCGATATCCAACGGTTTTCACCTTTCGCACAATGCACTCCCATGATGACATTTTGCATGATTTTGCCTGATGCCAGTGTCACCATCGATGGATGCTCGGTGCCCGGAAACGGCGAACCGTCTTCCCGGTAGGTTTGCCAACGGGGATCGATTGAAGTCCGACCTAAGAGTTCATCTTCAGTAAGGCCCAAAATTCTATGGGCGGCGGAATTGAATTCAATGATTCGACCATCAGCTGTTTGGAGGACAAATCCTTCCAGCATATTGTTGAGGATTTTCTCATAGTCCAATTTCTGCCTGCTCAGTGCTCTGAGATGCCATTGCCAAGCCTGAAGGCATATGAGGAGCAGGCTGGCAAACCCTACAATCAGTGATATGAAATGTTCTGCTATAAACTGGAACATGGAGGGCACCTCGACAGCTCTTAAACACCAAAGAGTATTCGGCTGCTTCACACCAGGATCTAAGGTCTAAAGACGCTCTGATCCTCGCCGAGGCGATCCTACTTACGAAGGACGGCAGCTGCCTGCGCCTCTATCTTTTATTGGTTAATATATTCAGATTGTTACAAGATAAACCTGAGGAATGTCTCAACTGTATACCCGCTTTGAACAAACTTACTTGTTGGTAAAGGTACTAAAAACAAAAAAGCAGTTGGGAGATCCCAACTGCTCATAAGCAAACCATCGAACCGTAAGACAGATAACTGCCTTATTCCGGGAATGTGTAGTGAATTTCAATACGAGAATCCAATTTCGGGTCGCTTGCCAAGCTTATGCTCGAACCCTCTCGGACGAAATCTTTGCTGAGCTCGCCATCGACATAGACAGACCAAGTGCCGATGTCTGGACGCTCGATTCCTTTGACTTGAAAGCTGCGGAGCACTTCGACATATTTATAAGCTAATGTGAAATCCATGACTGTTGCTGCGTTACAGGTGCTGATCAATCGCTCGTCCAAGATATCGAGACCCATTCCAAGATCACATCCACCTTGACCCGCGATGATGTCTGCACTGCCCAGCACTGGCATGCGTCCCAGTTCAAAGGCCTTGGTCCCACCATCAGCCACTTCATAGCGAAGTGTCAAAATTTTTCCCGCTTTGTGAGCTTCTGCAGGGATCGTGAATACATTGCCATTGCTGGTGAAAGACAAGGCTGTGCCCTGATCATACAATTTGAAATTTTTACCATCCTTGGTCACAGGCAAGGTATAGCTCAGTTTTGGATCTTCACGGAAAAGATAGGTGATTTCCACTGACTGGCCGTCGCTGGGCAAAGACTTCAAGAGCACTTCACCATTGATCGCATCGTAGGTAAATTGGGTGGTTGCTACACCGTTCACTTTGACTTTGATGCTTTCCACCAAAGGAAGAGCGTTGGGCTTGAATCGATCAAGAAGAGCCGAATTCTGGCGGAATATCGCGGTAATATCAGCCATTTCAGCTGGCACATCTTTAAAGGCAATGGTCCGGCCATTTAATGTGTAGCCTCCCTCAGGGATAACCGCACCATTCACATTCACCGACAAAGTTCCCGGCGCAGCATCCTCATGGATGGTGAAACTGCTCACGATGGGTTTTGCTCCCACGATGTAGTTCGTAACAACTTTTGAACCTGCAGGTGGCTCTTTGCCTGCAAGGAATGTAATGACCTTTCCAGATTGCACAAAGCTGCCTGCATCTGCCGGCACAGTCGAGCCGTCAGCAAGAGTCAGATTCATTTTCAAAGAGCCCGTATCGGGAAATGATTTCAATTCAAACTGGTTGTCGAGCAGCAAAGCGATACTGTCAGAGATCCGATTCAAAGTCGTCTTGTAGCTGGCGTCGCAAATGTTACCATAGTTGTTGGTCGCAGTTGGGTTCTTGTAGCTAAATAAACGCAGGTACTGGGTTGCTGCATTGCCGGCTGTTGGACACAGCGTTTTGTTTGGCCCAACGAGACCATAGAATCCAGCGTTCTTGCCTATGCTTCGGTTTAAGGTATTCTCCACATAGTTGGTCAAATAACCTTCTTTAGCCCAAGGTAAAGTGCCACAATCTTTGCCGTCTAAACTGCAGTTATCCTCATCACTGACGATAAGAACCGCGAGAGTAGACATCGGTCTTACCCAAGGCTTTTCTGTGCAGCGCAAACCGACAACCGCTTGACGAATCCCTTGCTCGTTGCCGTTACCGCTGGTCCCTGCATTGACTGCCTTGGCGAAGGTATTAGTGGCATCAACATCGCCTGATTTGATCAGCACTGTGTTGCAGAGCTCTTTGCCTTCGGCCGTCGCAAGGTTTAGATTCAAGCCTGCCGGCCCTGCTGGACTCGTAGTGATGACACTAATTTGCCAGTTAGCATCCTTGATCGATACCAACAGCTCATTTAATTTGCTGGCGAGGTTGACCTGCTCCTGACTCATGGAGCCTGAGTTATCGATCACAAGCAGAATATCGACCAAACCCTTGCGAGCATTTTGGTCAAAGGACTGCGTAACCATCTGGCCTGCATTGCCTTGCTTGAAGCTTTCGGAAGTGAGTTTTCGATTCAATTGAGCAAAGGCATCTGTACGCGAAGACAGATTATCCTCAAGGGTAAAATCCGTGCTGACCATTTTAGGAGCAAGCGTAAAGTGGAAACTTGCATCCTTCGTTGTGGAGGCTGAGAAGCTATTGATGATCGTATCTGGTTTTTTACTGGCCCCGATTTCGGTCGTTTCCACTTGAGCCGGCATGGCATTCTGATCGCTTGAAGCTCCTTCTCCTGAGCTGGATTTCGCTGCAGTCGCGTCCTGAGAATCCTGAACAGCTTGCTCCACCGACTCGGACGTCAAACGAGCCGATTCAAATTTATTTTCACTGCATGCATTCTGCAAAGCAATCGACAGTCCCAGGATCCACCCCAGCTTGCGTATCGACTTTGCAGAGTACATAGACATGCGAAAGCCCCCTAGGCAAATGAATCAATGATGCTAGCTTCAAAAATGTTATCGGACCCAAGCATGCTTGAATTTGGAAAATAAGAATTTGTTAAAAGTCTTTGGGACTTGGACGGCAGATTTAAGTTTCCGGGAAAAATGACGAGGTAAAGGCAGGAAATCATACGTCGAGGCAGAATGGCCCCGACGTCAGAGCACAAGAATAAATAACTTACTTTTTGACTTTTTCCACGTAGTCGCTGGTACGGGTATCAATCTTCAATAGATCGCCTTCCGAGATATGGAAAGGCACCGTGACAACCAAACCAGTTTCCATGGTTGCCGGCTTTCCGCCTCCGCCCGAGGTGTCACCTTTGATGTTTGGCTGGGTTTCTTTCACCCGCAGCTCGACAAAGTTATCAACTTCGATGGTCACAGGACGATTCTGGAAGAACGTTACCCGAACCATGCTGTTTTCAATGATGAAGTACCGCGAATCGTCCAGCTCGTCTTTAGTCAACACAACTTGATCGAAGGTCGCTGTATCCATGAAGGTATAGCTCTGACCATCGTTGTACATGTATTGCATTTCTTTGAACTCAAGATCCGGAACATTGACCTTATCACCGGCTTTAAAGGTAATTTCCAGGACTTGCGCAGTCTCCAGATTTTTAATTTTAGTGCGCACGAAGGCCGAACCTTTACCCGGGTTCACGTGTTGAAAATCAACGATCACAAAAGGTTTGCCGTTGTATTCAATCTTAAGGCCCTTCTTGAATTCGGTCGTCGCGTACATGGAAATTCCTTCTAAACAATCGTGGAGGTAGCCCAAGTCAAAATAGAACCCCGTCCTTATACGAAAACTTTGGGTCTCAGGCAACGTGATACAGCTGGAACGGTCTAAACTATCCTAAAAAGCGAGGATAGGGAGCCATTTTTCTTGGCTAAAACCTTTTGACCAGGATTCAGTCGCGCTTAAAATCGGTTATGCGACTCCGAACCAAGGTAAAATCCCGCAGTTCACGGACGAGCTCGACATGCCTCAGCACACGCAGAAGGGGTCCACGAAACTGATCGATTACAACATGACGCTCTCGCTGGATGCCAAGACCGGGTCCTCGAAGATCTTTGCCCGATGTGACATGAATGACATCGCCGGTTCCGTTGGGGTGCTTTTTCTCCAACATGACTACATGGCCATCGAATACCAAGAGATCCCCTGGCAAGGCCCTTTGCCCTCGACGCCCCACATCCACAAGGTAATAGTTCTTCAGTAACGCGTCTGGACCCAAGGAATTCATTAAGGCCGTGGTGATGTACGAACTGGGCAGACCGGCGAGTTTGAACACCTCGTATACAAAGTGACTGCAATCCAGGCTACAGCTGGCACAGGTTGGACACGCCTTAAGACGCCCTTCAGGGCTGGGCTTTTTGCTAGCTAGACAACGATTGCAGGCTTCGCAATCATCCACATCGCCGAGCTTATTGCCCCCCATCACATAAGAAATAGACCAATTGTCGAGCAGACCTCGCGCTTGGGTCAGCACCTCCTGCCTTTTCGGCAAGGGCGCGGCTTTGGCTCCCTCTTGGCAGAGGAGGGCCCAACAAAGCAGGAAAAAAATGCCTCGTGTCATATCTATCCTCTTGAGCTCAGCTCATTTTATCATAGTGGTAGAACAACCCAACGCGCCGTCACCTTGCAGACCGCCTTATCCTTGGTCCGTTCCTCAGATATGTTGAAAGCTTCAGCAAATTGCAAGGTCGAGTGAGCTTTGCCGCTGGTTTTAGTCGAATCGACATAGAAACGCCGTAAGGATCATCCATTGTCCAGACAGTTCAAAATAGCACTGTCAATTGAATTGGCTATCATGGTCTGCCTCTGGACTATCGGCTACCTTTTTTGGACAACAGTTTGCGGCAATTCTCTCGATCAATGTTTCAAAGAAGACACGATCTGGACGGAGGCAGGCTTTCTGATCCTGTCCGTTGTTCGTCCTTTCTTCTTTTCCCCCTTGATGCAGGCCGCCTATATAGGAGGCGCCAGCTTTGGACCCTACTGGGGCTCATTTCTTACGATCATTGGCGCCGCTTTTTCCGCGATGGCTGTGTACTATCCAGGCCACATCATAGGCAAGAAGTTTGTCAGACCGTGGTTGACGGCGAATCTTCCCTCGACTTGGCAGCTCCTGAGAACTCAAGACTATAAGGTGATCTTCGTCACCCGATTCATTCCCATTTTTCCCTTTGACCTCATGTCACTGCTCTACGGAATGGCTGACTTTCATGCCAAACGGGTGTTTTTTTTCACCTTGATCGGTATTATCCCCGAGGTCTTCTTTTTTGCAAGCTTCGGTGGCCCCGCGAGCAATGAAGTGATCGTCAGAGGCGTGAAAAACATCGCCGTCTTTGGCTTCATGACTATGGTGCCACTGCTGATCTATGAATTTATTTCACGCAATAAAGGCAGTAGTCTTTGGACCCGATTGAAACGAGTCTACTACGAGCTTTTGTACGAAGCCCGCGTGAATAACGAAATCGTCAAGAGGCATCAATATTCTCCAGACAAGATTCCCATCATTCTACTCTATGGGTTTGGCTCGTCGCGAAAGACTTTGGACATCATGGAGAATCTGCTTACCAGCCGTGGTTTTGAGGTGATGAGCTTCAACTTGGGTGGGTCTTTAGGAGTCTTCTTTACCCGAGGCATTAAGGAGACGGCCGATTTCATCGACCGAAAGATTCAAAGACAGATGAAGCGCTATGGATTCAAGAAAGTTCACATTGTCGCCCATTCCAAAGGTGGATTGGTGGCCATGTGGTGGCTCTTGCGCATGGGCGGCTCGGAATACTGCGACCGCTTGATCACTCTAGGCACCCCATTCAAAGGGACTTGGTTGACCTATCTGGCAATGGTGACGCCCTTTGGCTTCTTTTTCAAAGATGTCTGGCAGATGGCACCCGGCTCTGCCTTTCTTCAGGATCTGCACAAGAGCCCGCCCGTTTCGGGACTCAAGATCTATTGCTTCTACTCCAATCGGGACAATGTTTCGCAAGGCACCAAAGCTGTCTTCGATCATCCCAGTGATGTGACAGCGGTTCCCATGCATCATGTGCCCCATTTCCAATTTCTGGCGCGCCGAGATGTTACCCAGGCCATCATGAAGGTACTCCGCCAGGATAAGGACCCTTTACGAGAGCGACGGGATCGGGAAAACGGTCCTCGAAGCCAACCTGCAAGCAGCATTGATGAAGACGAGGATGAACCGGACTTGAAGAGCAGCTAGGAACAATTCGGTTCTCACTCGGTCACCGTCTGATCTATACTCGAAGTTTCGATCGAAAATGGCATGCACCCAGGAGCGTCGTTTCAACATATGGATTCCCAAGGCCCCACCCTCGCAGCAAAAGAATCTTGGTGGCACTACGAAGGATCGGTGCACTTCATCGTGCGCGCCACTCCTTTTCGTTTGTTGATCCGTGCGCGCGGTCGCCGCATCTCGCACCGCGAACTGATGGCAGAACTCGATTATCTCGAGCATGATTTCATTTTCTCACCAGCGGATCTCAGCGAACTCTTCCCTGTTGGGGCACCTCTGAATATGCAGCTCAGTGCCGTGGGACCCGAGGCCGGCTTTGTCGTGGCCTCAGGGGAAGTGCTGCATCGCAATATGCAAGGCCATAGCCTGCAGCTTCACGTTGGATTCAAGCGGGTCGATGACGAACTTGAAGACCTTTTGGCTGATCTTGGGGCCAATGCCGGTCGCAGCCCTGGCGCTCTGCATTGAGAGCTCCCGGCCTCGTGCCAAGCATAATGTGTAACTAAGTTCCAAGATCTTGCCCAGCCAGCTGCAAGCTGATATTCCTGGTTATCACTAATTTGAGTCATTTTAACGCTGCGAGATGCGCCGTGAAGAAGAAGAAAATGAAAGCCCCACGTCCTGAGGCAAGCTCCGAAAGTCTGCTGCGAATCTTCACGGTTCCGGAGAGTGAAAATAGCACGCTGGGACGCATTGAAACCCAGATCTCGCAAAACCTCGTTGGTTTTCTCAAAGAACATATCGTGTCTTCAGTCATTGCTCCCAATGAGCTGGAACGAAATTTTCTCGATTCTCAGATCCCAGAAGAACCGACCTATGTATCCGAGCAAGCGGATTTCCTGCTTAAACACGTGGTGGCAGAATCTGTTCATGTGGCCTCGCCACGTTTCATAGGTCATATGACTTCGGCACTCCCCTATTTTATGCTGCCGCTGTCGAAGATGATGATTGCCCTGAACCAAAACCTGGTAAAAATCGAAACATCAAAAGCTTTCACTCCACTCGAAAGACAAGTGTTGGGCATGCTTCATCGCCTGATCTATAGTCGGACCCAAGCTTTCTACGATGAGCATATCCAATATTCGGGCAGTGCTTTGGGTGCCTTCTGTTCCGACGGTACAATTGCCAATATCACCTCGCTGTGGGTGGCGTTGAATCGTCTGTTTCGTCCTCAGCAGGATTTTGCTGGCATCGGTGAGGAAGGTCTCTTCGCTGCCATGCAGTACTATGGATACAATGGAGCAGCGATTCTAGTGTCCAAACGTGGCCACTACTCACTCAAGAAAACAGCCAATCTTCTCGGGATTGGCCGACGCAATCTTATTGCTATTCCAACCGATGGCAACAATAAGATTTTGCTTCCTGAACTCATGGAAGCCATTCAACGTTGCAAAAAGCAAAAAATCGCTATCGTTGCGATTGTCGGCATCGCCGGCACCACCGAAACTGGCAGTGTGGATCCTTTGGATCAGCTGGCTGATATTTGCGAAGCGCACGATATTCACTTTCATGTCGATGCCGCCTGGGGTGGACCCACACTCTTCTCGGACAAGTATAAGCATCTGCTTAAGGGGATCGAACGCGCTGATTCCGTAACCTTTGACGCCCATAAGCAGCTCTATGTGCCTATGGGTGCGGGGATGGCACTGTTCAAAGATCATAAATCTCTTTCACTCGTCGCTCACTATGCAGAATACATCATTCGCAAAGGTTCTCGCGATTTGGGTCGAACAACGCTTGAGGGATCGAGGCCGGGCATGGCCATGTTAGTCCACTCGGGACTGAAAATCATGGGGCGCAAAGGCTATGAATTGCTGATCGACATGGGCATTGATAAGGCCCGAAGCTTTGCTCAGATGATTAAAGATACGGATGACTTTGAGCTGATTACGGAACCTGAATTGAATCTCTTGACCTACCGCTTCGTACCACCCGATGTGAATCGGTTCATGTCGACCTGCTCTCGCGAAGAGCTCTTCAACATAAACGCTCATCTCAATCGTTTGACTATTACGATCCAGAAAGAACAGCGCGATCGAGGAGCGTCTTTCGTCTCTCGAACTGCCCTGGAGCCAGGCCGTTACAACGGCCAACTTATCAATGTGTTCCGCGTGGTATTAGCCAATCCACTCACCCAGATACAGCATCTCGAAGAAATTCTTGTCGAACAGCGAGAGATCGCTCGACGTCTTTTGTCAGGGGAGCTGGCTCTGGATTATTCCGAACAGGATGAAGTAGAACCTCGCAAGACGACCCATCAAGTCTAAAGACCTGGGTGAATTCACATCAAACTTTTCACAATGGATAAACTTCGTGACATAAGTATCAGCATTTCGGGTCAATAGACGCCCCGAAAATGCCGATGGGCTCTTTGGCAATAAAGGAGTCAAGAGTTTCATGCGGGGAAAAAACAGCGTTCTATTGATAGCCGACGACGAGGAAATGAATAAGACCATCCTCGCTCGACGCCTTCGTAAAGAGGGCTTTCTGACTATCGATGTGGCTAATGGCTTGCAAGCCATTAATACGATTAGAGAATTATCATTGACGGCGATACCTGATCTGGTCCTTATGGACATCAACATGCCGATTATGGATGGTGTCGAAGCCACTCGCATCCTTAAAGTCGAATTCAACGATCTTCCCATCATTGCTGTCACGGCCTGCATGACTCAATCCCAGGATTTCCTCGCCTGTGGGTTCAACGAACTTTGTACAAAACCCATTGATTTCAACGAGCTGATAGCCAAAATCGAAAAGCACCTCAGTCCTAGAAAAAACTCTCCCATCTAGTCCTCGCTGCCGGATTATGCTAAGCAATGGCCTTCCACAAGGAGGCTCCTACCGATGTCCTACGATGTTCAATACGCTCTGGTTCGTCCCTTACCAGAATCCTTTGCGCTTGCTCTCACCCAGCATCCTCCGCTCGTCCCGATCGATGTCAAGCTTGCTCAAATCCAGCATGAAAACTATTCGAAAGCTCTGCAAAAATCGATTGCAGAGCTGATCGTGGTGGATGCCGACGAAGCTCATCCGGACTGCTGCTTTATTGAAGATACGGCTATCGTGGCTGGCCGCGTTGTCATCATCTCGCGGATTGGTGCCGATTCAAGGCGCCAGGAAAGTGAGATGGTCGCTGATGCTTTTAAGAACTTGCTGGCTCGCGAAAAAGATATGAGCCTCTATCGCTTAGAAGCCCCTGCTACTCTGGACGGTGGCGACGTATTGCAGATGGGTGGACTGGTCTTCGTCGGACTTTCAAAAAGAACCAATCAAGCCGCCATCGATCAGCTGGAACTTATCCTCCCCGGAAAAGTTCGAACAGTCGCGGTAGAGGCAGGCCTGCATCTTAAGTCGGTTCTTTCCTCGCTCGACAACAGGACTCTAATTGCGGCGAATCACCCAGCTGCCAGACAGATGGGACAGAGTATCCTCTCTGAAATTGAACATAGCACGTGCATCGAAGTTCCGGATATAGCTGCTTCCAATATCGTACGGGCCGGACACACTCTTTTCATTCAAGACGGATTTCCAGAGAGTGAAAAGATCCTGCGACACGCTGCCGGGCAAAGAAACCTAAACGTCGTTACACTGCAAATGAGCGAGCTTATTAAAGCTGATGGAGCTCTCACATGCTGTAGCATTCTCATTCATTCACCGGAATAAAACCTGGATCTGGCCCAACGAAATGACAAGTCTGCTCGCTCGGCAAGGGGCAGACCCGATCCACTCCTTTGGCCACTTTGATCGAGATATCCTTGATATGGGGATAGGCTTTCAAGAGACTCAAAAGACTCAACTCTACCAGTTCCTGGCTTTCAATCATGAGTCGCTTGTTCCGTTCATCTCGCAGATATTTCTCGCTAGCGAGACAGTCCTGTTGATGGGTTGCAGCTCGCAAAGCCCGCAAAGTTAAGGACTGAGGTCCCGTTAACTGAGTCTGAGCCTTACAGATAACATAGAATGCACCAGATTCTAGCTCAGTTTCCCTGGGTCCGCCGATCAGGGGAGGCAAAGGCGTCCCTGGCTGTGGCTGAGGAGCTGAAATTTTCGAAGTGGTGGCACCTTCTGCATCAGTCTTTCGACCACTCGCAAAAAATCGCTTATCGTCGACCTGAGGGGTTTTGCAACTTTGCAAAAGCAAGAAACTAACGAAAGTGATCAGTAAGACTCGCACGATTTATCCTCTTGCTCGAAAAGGTTTGCATAATCCCAGGATAGTTCATCACTCTTTGAAAATATAGTTAATCAACCACTAGAGCTCATACTCAAGATTCAGCTTAAAACCGGTTATAATCGCCTTCGTGACAATCCCCCCAAAACTCTGAGAGCCTCTTCAATATCTTCTTCACAATTGTGGGCATGAGGTGACAAGCGGATGCCTGAACCTCGTCTGGCATAACTGATCTTATTTTTCTGTAAAGCATGAGTGATGGCATCCAAATCTTTCAAAGCACTGGTCGGTCCGGGAACAAAATTAACAATCGGCGTGGCTTGTTTGGGTCCATTGGAATGAGCCACTTGATATCCCAGCGTGCCTAGACCATCTACCAGAGATTGCGCCAGAGCAAGACTGCGCCTCCCTATAGCTTCAGGCGTCAAGGAATGGATCATCCGAGCCGAAGCACCAAGAGCCACGATTTCCAGAACTTGCTTCGAGCCAGACTCAAAGCGCAGAGCATCCTGCTTGGGCACACAACTTAAATCGGTGGGATCGTCGCAGGTTCCATAGGTGGACGCTCCGATGCTGTGAGGTCTAAGCTGTCTGGCTCGTTCGCCGCGAATGCAAAGATAGCCAACACCCACTGGTGCTGTCATCCACTTATGGGAACCTCCGACTAACACATCAAGCCCAGATTTTCGAAATGAAAATTCTCGAACTCCGATGCCCTGGATGCCATCGACTACAGTCCAGATATTCTGTTGCTTGGCACGAGCAACTAAAGGTTCCAAATCAGTGACTGCACCGCTTTGAAATTGCACCCAGGAGATAGCGATCACCCTGGTTTTGGAACTGATTAAATTCAGCAGTGTTTGGCTTGGTGTTGCCAGATCAGGTCCAGATTTGGCCAGGACCAGCCTCGCCCCCGAACGATGACAGGCCTCTTGCCATGGATACAAATTGGAACCATACTCTTGGTCCCACATGAGCACTTCATCTTCCGGCTTCAAACCCAATTCAAAGGCCACCTGACTGATCGCCCCTGAAGTGCAAGGAAAATAGGCAATGGAGCCCGAGTCAGCATCCAGAAAGTCAGCCAATTCCTGACGCGCTGCGTCGACCGCTTCAAGATAGGCATCATTACAAAACATGCCTTCCAGCCGATAGCGCTGAACCCAGTGATGAACAATTTCTTCAGCGGGTCGATTGATCGGTGAAAGCCCCGCATTGTTCAAGTGAATCAATCCGGGCTGGGTTGCGAAATATTGGCGAAAATCCTGATGCTGAGGCATAGCTTAAATCCTTGGCAAAGTTTCGCGAATAAAGTTCATGAGTCCTGCTATTGTTTCCCCATGGGTTCTAAAACCTAGGATACAGACACGAATCTGCAGATGCTTCTTCCAGCTGCAGCTGGTCAGATAGTATCGACCACTGCTATTGATAGCTTTCAGGAGAGCAGCAGTCCGCTGATCATCGGGGTCGCCCTTGATTCGAAAGTTCAAAATCGATAGATCGGGCTCGGCACTCAATTCTAAATCGGGCTCGGCCTTGATCTGCTCTGCCAAATGACGAGCCAATTGCCATTTTTCCGCGAGCTGCTGCCTGTAGGCTCCGAGCCCAAAAACCTTAAGCGACAACCATAGACGAAGGCCTCGAAAGTCACGAGATAGTTCTGGGGAAAGATCGGTTAGATTTCGTGCCGGCTGTTTGGTATCTTCTGCTGGCATATAAGACGAGTCGAGCCCACGTGGCCAACGAAGACAATGCTTATCACGGACCAGCAGCACTCCTGTTCCATACGGCATATAAAGCGATTTGTGGGGATCCAGCGACAAGGAGTCCGCTCGCTCGATTCCATTTAAAACAACAGCTTCTGGCAGCAATCGAAAGAATCCGCCATAGGCTGCGTCGACGTGAAACCAAAGCTTTTCGGCTGCGGCAACTGTGGCCAAGGCATCGAGAGGATCAACCCGCCCGGTATTGGTCGTTCCCGCTGTAGCGAAGAGCATAAGCGGTTGCAAACCTTTGGCGCGATCGCTTTGAATACGGTCCTGCACTTCCCGAACCACGAGACGGCCATCGACGCTCGGCAAAACCACGGTTTCTCCATCCAAGAAACCAGCACCAAATAAAGCTTTGCCAATCGCATGGTGAGCCTGGTCTGATACATAAACACGACGCTGACCCGGAACAGCTTTATGAGCTTCCCGCGCCGCAATTACAGCTGAAAAAATCGCCATCGATGAGCCGCTCGTAATCAATCCACCGCCTTGCTCTGGCATTCCCATCATCTGGAGGAGCCAATGGATCACCTGGTGTTCCAACTCAAACGCAGCTGGAGCGGTTTCAAAGGTTCCAGTATATGGATTGAGCAACATGGCCAAAGCTTGGGCAATGGCTGCAACGGGTTGCGCTGCACCAGCCACATAAGCCATGTATCCTGGATGCCCGACAATTTCTTGAGATCGACCGAGGTCACGCATCAGCAGTTCAAGCAAGACCGAAAGCTCTTCACCTCGCTCAGGAAGCTCATGCGAAGGCTTGGCCATGGACTGGGCAACAGGACTCCGATTGGCTCCCGCCGGTGGCAAATGAGACATCTGATCCCACCATCGTCCTACCGCTTCGCTCAACGATTGCAGACCTTGATCCAGCTGCTGAGCCGTCCATTCAAAGGGAGAATGACTGGCCGCACTATCCGAATCGAATTGAAACGGCGTTTGATTCTTACCAATCTGCTGCACAGCTCCATCGTTGTGATTGGAAAGTGGATCGACGAGCCGAAAACCTGCATGCTGAAAAAAGTGGGGACGAAAGTGGAATCGAGCGTGCACTGTGGCTTCGTCGCCGACACTGATGAAACTGCCGCCCATGATCATATGATGACGTCCATCAAAACAAGGCGTACTGAAATCATCGTAGTAGGGATGGACCTTGAATCCAGACAAAGGATGAAAGTGATCTTCCAACCACTGCCAGACATTGCCAAAGATTCCCGCTAGTTTTTCATCGGCACCAAGAGTAACAGGACCTTCACTGCCAAAGCGTAGATGCGATAGACTGGAGGCTGGGATCCCATCAGCCCGGCGCAAACGGTGATGCTCAGCCTCCGTCAGCAAACGAAGTTGACTCTTGGATTGTTCCTGATGAGTTCGCCATGCGGCATAGGCTTTGGCTTCGTAGTTATTGACCACAACCGGCCATGACCAAGGCATTTCCACCAGTTCAAAGATATTCCGCAGAGCATATTCTTGGGCCCCTTGCGGACCAATCGGCGTCCAAAAACTTGGCCACTTAATGTTGCGAAAGCATCGCCAGCTCCAACCGTCTTCTGACCACCAGCGTGATTCTCGATAGCCACCTGATCGAACAAACTCATAGAATTCGCCATTGCTCACCGTATGCGACTGACATCGAAAGTTTTGCACCTCCCGATCGTCCCGACCATATTCATTGTCCCAGCCATAGCTGGGAAAGGCTTCCTCTTTACCGATCCGGACCGTCCCGCCAGCAATATCAACCCAGCTGTTTTGCGGATAATCCTGACCCGCTATGGGCATCTGCCACTTCTTTTTTGGTTCTGTGTTGAAGAGGCGAGCCGACGGATGAAAGGGCGGAAAATGAGCCGGTCGCAGTAAGAGCCTCAGGGGCAATTCGCGCATCAAAACTGACGAAGTTTCCAAGTGAATCCGTTCATGCTCAAAACCCATAAAGAGCGACCACAAAGGCGAATCCATGGTGATCGGCGGATGCTGATCCGCAAGCCCAGGATGATGGGCCAGAAGTCCACGCATGATGGTATAAACCTGACGACGATAGTCGCGACACGCTTCGAGGTCAGGCCATTGCATTTCATTTTTGGAAAGATCATCCCAGCTCATCTCATCCACACCCGTTTCAAAAATCCGCTCAAAATAAGGATTTGGTGTCTGATCGAGGAGTCCGGCAACGAGGAGTTTGTTCACATAAAGGACTGCAGGATGCACGTAATAGAAGACTAAAGGATGCCGCAAAGCGTGGTAGGGAGGGCGATAGAATGCCTCTTCATGAGCCAGACCCGCAAACAGCAGTTCGGTAAGAACCCATCCATTATCAAAATAGGCCTGGACATCTTTGCGGGTGCAGCGAGCGAGGTCGGGGGTCTCTAGCGCCGCAATCGAACCATCGTCCTGGCGACCGGGACAATCAAGGCTCGCAGGGTTCGGCCCCGTCCACCAGGATGCATCGCGGCTAGGCCCGCAGTGGCTTCGACCGAGGTTACGACGCCAGGCCTCGGAAATTTGACTCTCGGCTTCGATTGAGTCTAGGTCCAGGTTGGGATTGCGAGTCAGATTGCTTGACATAAAATCGAGCTCCTCGATGAGCATTGTGTTCTTCCAAAAGGGCCACATGCGTGTCTTCGCAGCCACCAGTTTTTCACAAACAGAACAATGGGGAAAGTCTCGAAGCGACAAGTCGTCCACAAAGCCCGCAGATAAGGCTGACCAAGCGCCAAATCTTCTCGTCAGAGAAAACCGCATATGCTAGACCAGAGCGTTCCAAGGATTCCCCGAAGGAGATTCAACAGATGCGAATTGGATTTGCTATTATCCCGTTTCTATTGGCATTTTTGCCGATTACTGGGCTCGCTGCCAAACCCAGCGTGAAAGAGGCGAAAGCAGACATTCTGCCGCTTCCCGTCACCGAAAAAACTTTGCCCAATGGGCTCAAAATTTTGATCGTGCCAACCGGGTTTCCCAACCTGGTATCGATCCAGATTCCAGTCAAAACTGGATCCCGTAACGAA
The DNA here is from genome assembly GCA_041736645.1 of Oligoflexus sp. GTDB lineage: Bacteria > Bdellovibrionota_B > Oligoflexia > Oligoflexales > Oligoflexaceae > Oligoflexus. Next base: position 31,110 of record JBGSTF010000352.1, read on the forward strand.
GTCGAAGAAGGAAAAACCGGCTTCGCGCATTTCTTCGAACATATGATGTTTCGTGGAACCAAGAATTACCCACCCGACGTCTACGAGTCTTATCTCACCAAAATGGGCGCTCGGCAAAACGCCTACACGACCAATGACTACACCAACTATCATACGACTTTTTCCAAAGATGATTTGGAATTGATGCTGAAACTGGAAGCCGATCGCTTCCAGCATCTGTCCTATTCCGAATCGGCTTTTAAGACTGAAGCTCGCGCTGTCCTTGGCGAGTACAATAAAAATAGCGCCAATCCTTCGAGCAAACTGTACGAAGTGATGCAGAATGAGGCATTTACAACTCACACCTACAAACACACCACGATGGGCTTCATCAAAGACATCGAAGATATGCCCAATCAGTATGAATATTCGAAAGTTTTCTTTGATCGCTGGTATCGCCCGGAAAATACCACGGTGATCGTGGCTGGTGATGTTGAACCAGCCAAGGTCATGAAGCTCGTCGAAAAATACTGGAGCAGCTGGAGACCGGGCAGCTATAAAGTCGCCATTCCCAGCGAGCCAGCTCCCAAAGGTCCACGCTATGCTCATGTGCCTTGGACCAGCCCAACTTTACCACAGCTGGCGATTGCCTTCCGCGGACCTGGCTTTTCAGCGACGGATAAAGAGTATGCGGCGCTGGATCTTTTCTTTGACCTTGCCTTTGGCGAAACGTCTGAAATCTACAAACAATTGGTGATCGACGAGCAAAAAGTCAATCGCCTTGGTGCCACAGCATCAAGCTCGCAGGATCCAGATCTATATGGCGTCAGCAGTATGATCAAAGATCCCAAAGATGTTCCATACGTGCGTGATGCTATCATGAAAGCTTTCGCTGAGGGCATCGCTGCTCCAGTTTCAGCCCAGCGTCTGGCCGATGTTCGATCGAACATTCGCTACAGCTTTGCCCGTCGTTTGGACAATACTGAGAGCATCGCCGCGACTTTAGCTTCTTTCGTGCGCTACGAACGACGCTTCGACACCCTTAACAAGTTCTTCGCTTTGATGGATACGGTAACGCCCGCAGACGTGCAAAAAGCAGCTCAAAAATACTTTACCGATGCCAATCTTGTGGTCACCACCCTGGCCAAGGATCCACTGCCTGAAAATACCGGCAAATTGCCAAGTCTGAGTTCTGTTAAACCTGTTGCTGTAGCTCAGAGCAAGATCAAAGCCATCGTTCAAAAAAATAAGATCCCGCAGCTAAACATCAAATGGCTGTTTAAGGTTGGCTCCGCTCAGGATCCACAAGGCAAAGAAGGTCTTGCTACTTTAGCCGCATCCATGATCACCGATGCCGGATCGCAGCTTTATCGTTACGATGAATTGCAGAAAGCTCTGTTCCCTATGGCCGCTGGTTTTGGCAGTCAGACAGATAAAGAGATGACAACCTTCACTCTTGAAGTGCATAAAGATCACGTGCAAAAAGTTTTGGGTCTGGTTGCTCCGAGCCTTCTAGCGCCTGGATTCAGGGATGAAGATTTCAATCGCCTGAAATCCATGCAATTGAATGCTTTGAAAAATAATCTTCGCAACAACAACGAAGAAGAGCTTGGCAAAGAGCGCTTGCAAGAGTTGGTTTACGCCGGCACTACCTATGGTCATCCGGTGATTGGCACCGTACAAGGTCTTGAGAGCATCACCTTGGATGATGTGAAGAAATTTGTCAGTGCAGCGTACTCCCGCGGTAATCTCACCATTGGTGTCAACGGCGATGTCTCAGACGAAACATTGGCTCTGATGCAAACTGAACTGAACAAGCTCCCCGCAGCACCTAGCCTACCCGCAATAAACGCCATCGTCGGAAAACAAGCTAAGGGCCTGGAAGTCAATATCATCGAAAAAAATACCCGGGCCACGGCTATTTCATTCGGCTTGCCCATGGAAGTGACTCGCTCCCATCCTGATTTTGCAGCCCTTTGGCTGGCTCGATCATGGTTGGGCGAGCACCGTAGTTCCATGTCCCACCTTTACCAGCGTATTCGTGAAGTACGCGGGATGAATTATGGCGACTACGCTTATATCGAAGCATTCCCCGGTGGCATGTATTCGTTCTTTCCCAATCCCAATCATGCCCGTCAAGCACAACTGTTTGAAGTGTGGGTTCGTCCTGTAATGCCAGAGAATGCTCACCATGCTCTGCGGATTGCTCTCTTCGAATTGGACAAGCTGATAAAGAATGGATTGAGCCAGGACGAATTTGAGAAGACTCGTGAATATCTTTCGAAAAATGTTTTCGTAACAACAGCCACCCAGGATCAGCAGATCGGTTATGCCCTGGATTCTGACTGGTATGGCACGCCCGAATACACCAGCTATATGCGCCAGGCTCTGAGCAAGCTGAGCCTTGCTGACGTCAACAAGGCGATCAAGAAACACTTTTCTGCTCAAAATTTACGCGTCGTGATGATCACCCAGGATGCTGCCGATCTGAAGAAAAAGCTTACGAGCGATGCGCCTTCGACCATAAAATATGACGGTGAAAAGCCTAAAGAATTGCTCGATGAAGATAAAGTCATCGGCGCCTGGAAGCTCAACATCCCTGAGTCAGCGGTCACCATTACCAAGGTGGACGAGGTCTTCAAGGACGCTGGTCCTCTTGAGGTCAATGTCTCTTCTGACAAGCATCTTTGATTCATCTCCCGGTCCTAGGACCGGGTTTTTTTTCGTGCTTATGAAAAAATCCCTTGCCAGTCCTGAGCATTTCAGGCAAATCTACTATTCCTCGTGGGGGTTTAGCTCAGTTGGCAGAGCGCTAGATTTGCATTCTAGAGGTCAGCGGTTCGACCCCGCTAACCTCCACCAGGGAAAAAAAAAGCGGCAGACACTTTCGAGTTCTGCCGCTTTTTTTGTTTTGAGATTCTATCTAAACTGAATCCTCTTTCTCAGCCGCGGGTAGCTTCGTTCCGTAGAGTGGGCGCACCAAACCTTCCAATCCATTTAACTTGATTTCATAGAGTTGGTGCAGAAGACGACCCAAGTCTCCGCTGGGAAAACCCTTCCTATGAAACCACACCACGTAAGGCTCAGGAAGATCGATCAGAAGAGTGCCTTGGTACTTACCAAAGGGCATTCTCATGTTCGCTAGCTTAATGAGATCGGTAGGATCAGGCATCATAGCGGTGGGTCCTTTGCGCAGATTTCCGTTTAGCTTCGCCGCCCAAGTTGACAAGCTATGCTAGCCTTATGAGAAGCTTGGGGCAAGGATAGCCAATAAATGTCACTATGACACACTTAATCCTCGAGCTCTCATCCGGGTCACCGCCCGCCACGAGAATTTCAAGCTCTCCGCAATAAAACCAAAACTTTCTGTTCTGAAGACCTGTGATGGGACTACAATTATTCAAATGCACAAAAAAATATCTCAGGAGCCCTCTCCCATGTTCAAGCGTTCTTTATTTTTCGTGAGTCTTTTGCTCAGCGTTCCAGCCTTTTCGCAGTCAGCCCCAACTGTTCGCGGTGAAGTCGTTCTTCCGGATAACTTTATTCGAGTGACCATTGGACAGGAGGCTGAAATCCCGCCCCAAGGTCGGCGAGTGAAAAACGACGAAGAAGTCAAACGACTGCGAGGCAGAGTTCACACCCTGGAAACTGCTGTGCGCCAGCTGCAGGAAGAAATCTATTGGATTCGCTATGCGGCGAAGACAGCTCCTCCAACACAAACGATCGTAGTGCCTGTGAAAGAAGAAAGACGTGAAAATGCTTGGTACTGCTCATTGACCAGTAATTTCAATAAAACCTACAGTGGTAAAGGCAACACCAAAGTGGAAGCATCAGCCAATGCGCTTAACAGCTGCCAAAGTGGAGATGGCGGGATCTTCTGCAAAGAAGAAAATGTCCAATGTGAGAAGGCTGAGTGATGTGATCTTGGTCTTTGCCTTGGACGGCGTTCTCCCTGTGAGCAAAGACCAAACCTAATCCTTCAAGGCTCAGTACAAAGTTTTAAGATCCTCCGTGCGGAATCCTTTCATTTCGGATTCCCGACCTTCTTTAACTTTCTGAACCCATTCCGGATCCGAAAGCAAAGCTCTTCCAATCGCGACCATATCAAAGTCTCCCCGATCAAATCGACGAAGCAGATCATCTATAGGTTCAGGCGTGGAGGCTTCACCGCGGAAGGCCTTGAGGAATTCACCCGAGAGTCCAATCGAGCCAACGGTGATGCTGGCCTTGCCAGTGAGTTTCTTGGCCCATCCGGCAAAATTCAAATCCGAATCTTCAAACTCCGCATCCCAGAATCGACGCTGAGAGCAATGGAAGACATCAACACCAGCATCGGCCAAAGGCACGAGCCAGGCCTCCAGATCCTGCGGAGCCTTCGCCATATGGAAATCATAGTCCCGCGGTTTCCACTGTGAAAGTCTCAGAATAATAGGAAACTCTTCCCCAACAACCGCACGCACAGCCTTCACCACATCAATCGCAAAGCGACTTCGAGCCGCTAAAGTTTTGCCGCCATAGATATCACTGCGTTGGTTGGTGACGTCCCAGAAAAACTGATCGATCAAATAACCGTGGGCGCCATGAAGCTCGACGGCATTGAATCCCAATCGTTTGGAATCCGCAGCTGCATCTGCATAGGCTTTGATTGTGGCCTCAATGTCGGCTTCACTCATAACCTTGCCGCCCAGCTCGCCGGGCTTAAGAATGCCCGATGGGCCTTCAAATGGCTCAGGGGGGAGCCAGCCCGAATGATGCTGGGCCATCACACCCATATGCCAGATCTGGGGCGCCATGAGCCCGCCAGCCTCATGAACCCGATCGATCACCTGCTTCCAGCCTTGCAGGGCCTGCTCACCGTAAAAATGAGGCACATTGGCATCGTTAGACGCCGAGGGCCGATTGATCACGGTGCCTTCGGACAGAATCAAGCCCACATCGGCCTTGGCCCGTCTCTCATAGTAGGCCGCCACCTCTGGAGTGGGTATGCCGTGAGGAGAGAACGATCGCGTCATGGGGGCCATGACGAAACGATTTTTGATTTCTAGAGATTTCAGACGGAAAGGTTTGAAGAGTTGATTGGCGCTCATAGTCTGCAGTCTTCCTATCCAGATGGAAATGGCCCCTGAAGGAGCCCCGATGCGGGCGACGCAAGGCTATGCCGATGTTCGATGTTTGTCAAACACTATGAGATTGCCTTGTTCTGCTGGGCAGGACTGATGTTTGAGCGTTTGGACGATCCTACTGCCATAAGACCAAAGGCTTAGTGCAAGCCAAGTGTTTGTGGGTCTTTCACATAAAAAATTAATTCCTTCGGATAGATCAAAGATCCATTGCCCAATTGATTGAGATGAGCCAGTTCCATCCACCTTTGAGGCGAGCCGTAAATCTTTTTGGAAATGGTTCCCAAGGTATCGCCCGCTTGTACGATATAGCTTCCCAAGTTTTCAGTATTGGCCCTTGGACCGCGCTTGGCTGCCATCGCCATCACCGGCGTCGAACCTGTTCCTGGCAGTGCCCAGAGGCCCCCGGCTTCGACACTCTCTGCTGTCACACCCAAGCCTTTGGAAAAGAGTGGCTTCCGTCTTTGCGTACCATTCATCTTCCCACCCTGAGTCGACGCGTAAGGAATAGCATCGAGAGATTCTGGAACAAAGACATCAGCTATATTGAGGTTCCAAGCCTGCTGTTCGCTGTCGGCGGCAATCGATGAATCAAGAGAATCGCCTTCGGCTCGTCGTTCAGCTTCCTTCAAATCATCGCGTTCTTTCATCCATTGCAAAGCCTCTTCAGAGGCCAATTTAGGCGAGGGAAGATCATTGACCAGCTCATTGTCATTCCAACTGAGACGATTGCTATTAAAGTCGTCGTCCAGCAACTCTCTTTGCAGCGAGGTGCAACCCGTTCCAAATGCGATAGAAGAGAACAGGGCAATAGATATACGAAGAGCCAAGGACATCTTTTCCTCCATGGGCGAACGGGAATCTTACCGTTATGGATAAGAGATATTTCGGCAATTCTTCTTGGATTCTATGAATTTCTTGATTCTATATGGATTGTAGATAGTTACAGAGGCATTTAAAGATTGGCGACTTTGCATCTAGCCTGTGCAGCAAAATTATGCGACTTGCCCAAACCAACCTGTCCCATACTTGAGGCGGTTCAGCGAACAAAACCTTTCTCGTGTTGCAAAGTAGCCGACCGGTTCCCTAATGAACTACTCCACCCAATCCTCACAAGCCCTGCGGGCCTGGCAGCTGCTCATCGATTCGCAGCTTTTGGTATGGGATGGAGTTTCGTGTTTCACAGGAATAGAAACCGGCCAGCGAATACGACATTATTCTGAAACAGACATCAGAAACTTGAGATAATTCGGCTGGTGGCTGTTGCTCTGACATTTCACAAACACAGTCTTCGCTGCAAGTGAGCTGTCCAAGGCCGCAGCTGCGAGAACTTTTTTCTCGTCGTCCTTCAGATCGGTCAAAGCTTTTTCACTGCCATCGAGGTCGATGGAGCGGAAATTTGATCCGATCTGCAGTTGGCACCCTTGCGTGGTGTCGGGCAGTGTGAACGGCGTATACACGGTGGCCTTCGCTTCGATCTTGTCGAACCAGATAAAACCTTTGTCAACGGGATGGAAAGCCGGGTCGCGATCCGGGAAAGCCTGAGGATTGGTGCTGAAGGGTAAACCTTTGGGCACGAGCAGAGCAATGGGCTCTCCCGCCTCCAGGGCAAAGCGCATGTAAAGCTGATCCATCTTGTGATAACCCTTCGGTAGGGCATCAGCACCTGAGCCGGTTCCCCAGCTATTCTTGACGACGACATAATCTAGAAATTCGCCAGGCGCCTGCAACGCCTTTTCAAGTTCTGCCTGCGGTAAGGGACCTGGCTTCTCATTACGATTGACCCAATCGGTGATGATGACGACGTGCCCGGCAACCCGGTTAAATTTATAGCCCTGCGGCAGAGGCTGGACTGGATTGCCTGAAAAGCCAAATCCTTTGCGACCCAAAGTCCAGTCAATCGGAAATGTTATTGGCACAGGAATTTTCCGATAAAGCGCCTGCTTCATCAGCTCGACTAGAGAATCGTAGGATTCCACAGTCCGGAAAGTTACCGCTTCAAATTCTTCCGGATTGAACTTCACAGTATCCATAAGGTAATCACGCGGGCTTGCCCCATTCGCCAGACGAGTCGGCGGAACGCTTGGAAAGCGATCGGCTCCGACCAGCACCTTTTGCGCGATATCTTCGAGCTTAATATCGCCCTTTTTCATCCCAGTTACGTACTGTTTGAACGCCTCCAACACGCTCCGCCGCAGTTGTGCCATCTGCGCTTCACTGGTGAATTTCATCGACCATTCTGATTCCGGAACGACACCATACGTGCTCAAGAGACCGAAAGATCCCGTGGTTTCCAGGTTCTCCACTTTCAAGTTGTAGCCTTCATCGAAAAGATTGGCTTCCGTCAAGTTTTCGATTTTGGTGTAGCCACTCGCCACGCTTATGGCTTGCATGGTCAGGTGATCGGCTATCATATGAAAGGCCAGAGCCTCTTCACTAAAGTCCAATTCCTTGCCAAACTTATCCAAGTGAAACTGCTCGACGAAACCGACTGTCGCATAGGCCCAGCAGAAGCCCGCCCGACCTTGATCCTTTACGGACGACTGCGGGATATCAACGGAATCCAAACCGCTTTGGGGCGTGGGCTCCTGTCGGCATGCGACGTTCAATCCCAAAGCTAGCAAAAGTACAGAGGTAAGTTTAATGTTCCGGACCGACCTCATCCGCTTCACCAAGTGCATGCCATCTCCAATTCAACTTCGTAATTCTATGGAGAAGCATTTGCAATTCACAAGCCAGGTTTGTTCTTTCGGGAAAATCGAATGTGATAGGGGATATAGCAAAGCCCGCAAAGGCAGATCATGATGTGTGACGCGACGAGTGACCAAACGTTCATCAAACTCTGTTTCGTTTGCCTTTTTTTAGAAGTCATAACCAACTGAAATTACGCCCCACATTGATTTAATGCACTTAATAGTTTCAGATACTTAAAACTTTTGAAATGGCAAACGATACTGAGCCTTACAAACGATTTATGCGCAGGCTTAAGCTAACGTTCCCAAATAGTTGTAGATTGCAGAAGAAATGGCAGCATTATTTTCACAGCCTTATTTTCCGAGCAAATATAGATGCAATCTTCTGGGTAAACATGACCGGAACTTCCTTGGTGTAAAAATTCTTGCAGGTTGTAAGAATTATTGTCACCAAAAAATTATCCAGAGTATTGCGTACTTCGCCGTAAATATTAACTTTAATATATTCTTGGCCGAGGACAGGGTTGAAAGAGTCTCCCTCCCCCAACTGCCGCTCCAAACCAAGCTTTTCAAGCAGTGCAGAATCGGATTCATCCGAGATATCTGATGTTTCTTCAGTCAGCGCTCCCTGATTCCTGCCATGGCATTCCATTTGCAGTAGGTGAACTGCTGAGATTCAATTAGGGCAGTTCATCTTGGAGTTGAAAATGCTGAAAATCCCCTCGACTGGTAGCAGAATTCTGAAGCTTGTTCACATCATCTTTTTAGGAAGTTCACTCGGTCTGTTGCCTGCATGTGGTGCCTCGTCTTCTCAAGAAGATAGCGAAGTCAAAATAGCTCCAGCTGCCATAGGTGCAGCAGCAGGTGCTGCTGTGGACAAGGGCCTTCCCGTAGCTGAATTTCTTTACAAAGTCATCACCGAATCCATCGACCGCGCGCAGAAGGACTCGAAAATGAAGGCCGATCGTGCCGCTTTCATCTCGTCAATGACCGAAGAAGTTTACCAAAAAATGAATCGTCAGGCATCCAAGCAGAATATTCGACCCTATAACATTGCGATCTGTGTCGGTGACCTTCACTGCTCGCTGAGTGCCGACGAAGGCATTCACTATGCGGTAAAGACTTTTAGCTTTCAAGATCGTTACTATACACTGTGGGCCTTTAGAGGCGGTAAACTCAACAATCCCACCAATGGGGGATGGGATAACTGGGTTCTTATGGGTTGTCACGATCACACGACCGGCCAGGGAGCTCGCACTGTGAATTTTGCTAACACCGCATGGATTGGCAAGGCCGAAGATGGCAAGATTGGTTGCCTTCGCTAGAGATCCACCCTCTTTCAATTATGCCGCCATCATGCCGAATCTTAAGAAATAGTGAACCCTCACTTGGTTTGCCGATAACAATTCTTTCCGATGAACTTTCAATTCCGTGATCCAAGGCATTACGCAAAAGGTGAATAGTAAGCGCACAGTGATCTCGCTCATCATCAGGGCTTTGGCTTCAACTAAGTTATTTCAGTTCGTGAAAGAAGCACGTAAACTGCAAGGCTATGTGCTTTATCCTGTGTCATTAGTTCATTGTAATACAAGACAACAGATTTACTTGTGCACGAGGTAAACTATGCCTACCTCTGACCTGAATTTGTACTGTTTTTGCAGTTACTATTGGGAGAATTTATGCAAGCTATCGTCGAGATGCTGCGTGCCGCGGAATGCAATAAATATCGAGAGCTGACGGTAATTGCCGATCATCGATCAGGGAAGAGACTTGGAAAAGACGATTTTGCTGCCTGGCTTTATCAGCGAGCTCTCTGTCTGCCGCGATATTATTTCCGCTTTGGATAGACGCTTGTCCGACTCAATAACTCGGAAAAGTGCCGCAGCTTTTTGCTGAAGTCCGACGCTGTCACCTATGGAGCTATCAGCATAAATTAAACCTTGGGTGCCGACTCCGATGGGAAACCAGCTCTGAAGTTCCACAAGACGATTATTGATACTGACAACAGTGGCATCATAAGCTAGTTCACCCTGCAACCAGACAATTGGATCCATCGCCGTCAGAGGCGAGACTTTGTAGTCTATAGTTGAGGTGCGCAGCGATCCAGGTGAGCTTCTGCGGATCATAAAGCTTTTAGAATCTGAGCCGTTCAGGTATACCAACCAATCACAGAGGCACAATTTACTCAGCTCTTCCAACAGCTTGGCATCTGGTTTTGTTTCATTGCGCTCGATGATAGCTTGCTTCTGATTGAGTCTCAGCAGGAAATCTAACTGATGCGGGCTCTGCCAAGTGATGACATCTTGATCTTTAAACTTCGAGCCGAAATCAATTTTCTTAAAATGCCGCTCTAGGACTTTGTCACGGGTATAAAACCCGATGGATCGAGGAACTTCAGCTAGCAATTCTTGAGCTATTGCAGGTCCATTATCAACAAGTAATAGGCTCACAACTATGATATGGAGAAACATTACCATTTATATCTCACTCCCACACCTAGCCAACTGATGATATAGTTTATGTTCTGCAAAGTCGTCTCCTCATCCTCGTTGAGATAACTCAAGCTGCTGCTACTTTTTCGCAGACCATAGTCAGCCAGCGAAAACGAGAACGGAAAATCGACTTTATCTGAGTATCGAAGGGCTAATTGGCCGGTGCAGCCGAAGCCGTTGAGCACCCAGGAGTCTTTATATTTGGGCAACATTCCGTAATATCTAACTCCGCAACTGATGTCCAAGTCTGTGCCGTTTCTTTCAATATAGAGTAAGCCATCAAAACCCAACAATAGACCAGGCTGGGGTCGGAATTGAATGGTGTATTCTCCGGACCCATCCTCACGTTCAAGCGTTTGTCCTGCGTCGAAGCGAATGCCACCAAGTGTTGGCCGAATACCTATTTCAATGGCAGTTCCTACACCCAGGCTGACGGGAGGTATCGTCCACTCTGGAGCTATCTCCAATCGTTGTTCTTGAAAGTAATAGCTCCCTAGTTCATTAATCCGGTTGATCGGTGCACGATTGAGGACGAGAATCCTGAAGTTATCGAAAAGCCTTGTTTTACCGAAAGTATGTTCGAGCCGTGTCGCAGGTGCTGAAATATCAATGCCCGACTTTGAGCCGACGGGAAGTTCGACATGAAAGGAGGTGCGGGCCAAGCTTGCACGTGATGGTGGCAAAACATCAAGCTTTGCCGGAACAGACGTTGACCACTCGCTAGCGTCTACCGAATCTCTACCTCTTGCGTCCGCAACACAAAGAAGTGACCGCTTCTGCGTCGTCGAGAGCTCGCTCAATGCATAACTGGATGACTGATTATCATATTGATAGATTCCAACATACTGGTACCTTGCTTCCCATTGGGATAGTTCTTTGTTCAATGTGAGCTCAAACAGCAGTGTTTCTTCTGGATACAAATCGCGGCGCATATACTTCTTAAAGGGAACGACCATATTGCTCAATGAGCGTTTTGGGGTGACCATCCAAAGACACGGAAGCTGCCGCATCAATTGCATTGCTAGAGTCCATCGTTCTTCGTCTCTATCTAGCAAAAGTTCGACTTGGCTTGCCGATTGACGCCCTTTCACTCGAGCCTCGAGATTAAAGTTTTGCTGGGGGGTTCTTCGCCAAATGGCAATATCATCTTGCTTCTGATTTTCATTTTGAATCGTCAGAATCCAGCTCCGGTCTTGCCTGAGCGACTTCTGCGCTGCGTCCAGAGAATTGTAGATACCTCCGCATTCGAAGCTTTCGAAAAAGCTTTCAATCTGCTTATCTTGCTTCCAATCAAAGTTCCGGCCAAAAATTTTACAAGTCTTACGCCAAGCAGCAGGTCCGCTGAGCTTAAGCTCGCCGCTGCTGAGGGACTTGCTCAGGCGATCTGCCAAACTCCCAGAAGGGTCTATGAGAACAAGAGTGAGTACCTCTGGCTTGTAGGGCCTGCTCTGAGCCCATATCGTAGGCTCTAGAGCCGTCCACAGGAGTGTAAGTAGAATTGAATTCAATAGCATCATCAGGCAACCTCTACCACAATCAGCGTCACATCGTCATCATAGGATTGACCTTCACAAAACTTGGCCGATTCTTGCAGGAGAGCCTCACACAAAGTCAATGGATCAAAACGGGAGGAGTTGGAAATTTGGGTTTCAAACTTTTTACTACCAAATGCTTTACCTTTGGTGTTTACGCATTCGAAGATTCCATCTGTATAGAATACTATTTTATCTTTGCTGTTTATGTTTAGCACATCGTTGCTATAGGTACTGTCCGAATTCATCCCCAAGATTCCACTATTCTTATTGACCTGACGAATGTGTTTGTAGTTTCTTTGACGCCTTTGGCTTCCATCCGGTGATCGAAGGCCTTCGCTGATTTCATCTGTATGCGGAATTAAAATTGGAAAAGTTTGTCCAGCATTACTGTAAGTCAGAGTCTTAGCTCTGGCATCGATGATACAAGCAAAGCAAGTCATACATAGTTGTCCGCCAAGAGCTTTATGGATCAATACATTGAACCGATCCAGTAAATGAGCCGGAGTGATATGACTCGCTGGATATTCGCTACCAATAACGGACAGACAAACCGCGTAAGCGATGGAAGCTACCAGTGCGGATGCAACGCCATGGCCCGTGACATCGCCGATAATCACCAGCAGCCGTCCGGGCTCGATTTCCTCTTGCCACCACCAATCACCACTGCAGTGCGTAGCAGGTATCAAACGCCCTTCTGACTTGAAGTAGGAAGATAATATGGGCTTCGGCAAAAATGTCGTCTGTACGCTTTTAGCAATATCCAGCTCCTTGGCTAGGCTTGCGCCCTCCCTTTCCTTAATAACCAAAGTCTTTAGATTTTCGGCCATGTAGTTAATGGACTGATTCAGACGTCCCACTTCATCCTGACTAGTGACCGGCAAGCGCATATCAAATTCGCCTAACGCAATCTTTTCAATACTCGCTATAACCTTATTGATTCGCTTGACGACGACATCAATGGCAGCATAGCTTATCAACATCATGAAAAGGACGCTCAAGCAAACCCATAGCAGCGCATTCCAAACCGATTCACTAATCGGGCTAGTTATCGCCTCCTCTGAGAACCGAATCAGCAATAGCAGGTTGAAAGCTTCAATTCTCGCGTATGAGACAAACCATTTATCTTTCTTTGGCTGGTCCTCTCCTGCCAAGATGCCGGCACCGACATCGGTTTTCAATAGTCTTGCCGAGCGGCGATTGCCAAGCAATCGGCTTACATCAGGGTCAGGCGTAGAGCCGAGCAATGTGTCGAGGGAAGTCGCCGATACAAGATAAGACCGAATTTTTGAATTGAGATTTAGTTCGTCAGTGAGGATTTCATCTTTGATCAACAAGTAAACCCAGACAGTCGTTCCGTTGTCGAAGACTTTGCGTTTGAGGACAACGAACGCGGTTTTGAGTGCTTTAATACCTAAGACTTGACCTTTTGGATCAAAATCAGGCAATTTTTCGAAAGACTTAATCTTTAGTTCAATCTCTTCATTAATTTCTAAGGAGATTGCTTTGGGAAGATTGCCAGCGATCAACTGAAAATTCTTGCTAGCATTATTTTGGCTGAATACAAAGGAGCCTATCTGCAGAAGACTTTGCTCTTTGCTAACTAACTTGTCGAAAGACTGCGGTGGATCCCGGCTTGGTTTGCTACCTACGTCGGCAATTAGTGTTTTAGCAACATTGTCCCAAATTTTGAGTCTCGAAGACAGCTTATCACCTAGGTCTTCCGTAACATCAAGCGCTGATGCGCGTACATATTGTTCAAGAATTGCCTGGAATGTAAAGATATTTCGCCAGTTACTGACGAGAGCAGTGATCGCAGCAATTGCTATAGCAAGTGCGAAAAATTTCACCCTGAGTGAAAAGTAGCGACCGAGCATGCGGACCTCCCGTGTCACTTCTATCGGATTCTTCAAAACAAACTTTATGCACATGATGCTATCAAATAACGGGCCCACATCGCTTTCACTCTCAGGTTTCAAGCCCTTCTGCCGATGGCTTCTAATTGAGGGCGCTATTATGCGAAAACTGTCCTTGGCATGGCATTGGAAAGTATTCCTGGCAGCCTGGTCTTTAGCACTGGGCATCGTGTTATTGCTCTTGACCAATTCCAGGGAAGTTAGGCAAGAGACCGGGCCATTTTTGGGCTCAGTCTCTTCGCAGACGGGTACGGCGAAAATCAAAAGACAAGGTGAAGTATCTTGGAGAAACTGTAGGTTAGGGGACAAAATTCTCGAGGGCGATTACTTGTCGACGGGTCCTGATTCACAGGTCGAAGTGGAGTTCGTCGGCGGTGAGTACATTGCCATAGGCTCAGATTCAATACTGAAGCTTACCCGACCGTCACCATTTCTATCAGATATCGAGGTTGCTTTGCTGGATGGGAGAATGAGCAGTCCTCCAAGCGCTTTCACGCGAGTGAAGGAGCAGGTGTCGCAAGCACCCGGTCAATCGGCTCAAGCAGCGTCCAGCCAACACAAGTCTGAACTCGAATCGGGTGGTCACCTAGTGTTGAAGACTGAAGACGGAATCTTTCGTCTTCGAGAATGGAAAAACCTAGAGATCAGGCGAGAACGTGTCCAAGGTTCTCTTGTCACCAACCTCGTTAGGTTAGTCCCGCAAGTAGAAGGCGAAACCAAACCTAGTCCAGCAGAAGATATGTCTAAACTCCAATTAGCCGATTCCAAACCCTTACAAGAGCCGGAAAAGGCTCTGCCACAAATATCGCCCGAAGGCGGTCGCTTTGTTATTTTTTCCAGCAAGGCCGCTAGCGAGTTGACCTTTCCTTTTCAACTGATGGGCACGAATGCAACCCAAACACGAGGATGGATTCCGCTCACGCGAGTCTACGCCTTCAGAAAAAGTTGGATTATCGATGACGGCGCTTCAAGCAAGAATGGCCTTTGGAATCTGGACTTCTCTAAGTTTATAACAAACCCATCCAAACAATCTGACTATATCGATCTTGCGCTACAGCCTGGAGCAACACAATTTGCTGAACTTTCGTCTAAATTCGAATCGCGCTTTTCACAGGACTTAAGTTTCTTCAAGTTCAAGATTATCGCCGATGAAGAGCGTATCTTGTTTAACTTAGAGGATTTAAAGTACCTTCGCCCACCGGAGAGTCTGTCTTGGTTAAGTGTCAGTAGTCCAGGCAAAATTTCTTACCGGTTAAGCCTAACAGCTAAAGCAGATCGCTCTCACCTGATCGGTTTCATGCTTGGGGCAAAAAATCAGGTATCCTTTGAAAATTGGACAAGCCTGCCTAACGAGGCATATTTTTTGGTACGCAAGGGCAGCATTATCGGATTTTTGGAGGCAAATCGCTTAACCCAGGAAGATATCAACTTACTGGTCCGCGAACTCAAGTTAGATCTGATTTTTCTGGGCAGCCCGCAACTCTTCATGGGCAAATTTCGACTGCTTAACCTCGATCTATTGAAGAAATCTAACACCTCAATTTTTCTACTGAATCGAGGTGTGTTGGTGAAGCTATCACGAGATTTGCTTTACTCAAATCTGTCTACTAAAAATTTGCTTGATCAAACAGATCAGTATGCTTTCAGTGAAGCTGTCACTATTTTGTTTTCAGCCGACCCGAAGGACTAGGGACTTTAACCGGCATGAAGCCATAGAGCCGGTCCATGAATGACCTACCTAGTCCTCTAAGTCACGCCAGCCGGATGAATGACGAATATTAAACAATAAATGTATCGCTATTTTATCTAATATAAACAGTATATTACGACATCATTTTACGCCACCTAAAGAGCAAGTTAGAGCCTACCGTTAATCCTTTTAGGAGGAAATACGATGTTCTTTATAGACTGGAAGGCGAAAGCCTCGCTTGTCTTGGTGCTCTTAGCATTATTACCAGCTTGCGAGAATTCCTCTGTCTCGGGTTACAAAAAACGACTTAAAGAAAATCTGAGTGAGCAACAGGCGGCGTCGACCCCGACTCAAGCGCAATCAACTCAAGGCGGAATTGAGACCACTCAGGCGGATACTTTGAAGTCCGACACCACCGTACAAGGCGTCGGTAGCGAAACGGCTTCGACTGCCGATCCTGCCATCACAGCAACCCTGGGCGGCACCCTATCAGTGGCCTCTAACTCAAGCTCGCTCAATGTGAGCGTTTCCGGTAGCAATCTTGAACAATATCGCTACAAGGTCGGAGTCACTGCAACAACCGATTGTAGCGATTCAAGCGGTTACAGCGCGGCAAAGTCAAAAACGACTGCAATAACTGACGATCTGAGCGCATTACCTGAAGGTTCTCTCACATTATGCGTCATCGGAGGCGATAGCGGAAATCGATGGCAAAGCTGGTCTAGTGCCTCAACAGCGACTTGGACAAAAGACACGCTTGCACCAATTGCGGTGTTGAGTTCAGTGCCAACCGGTTCATCTTCAACGACCAGCCTCAATATCGCGGTCAGTGGCACAGGAGTGGCCACCTATCGCTACAAAGTCGGTGTGAGTGGCAGTACGGACTGTTCGTCCATGACCGGCTATAGCTCGGCTATTGCTGTCGGAACAGCTATTCAAGACGACATCAGCGCGCTGGCCGATGGCGGAATGACAATCTGTGCCCTGGGTTTAGATGCTGCTAGCAACTTGCAAGCTGCCGCAAGCGCGACCTCAGCGACTTGGACAAAAGACACTGTTGCGCCTACTGCGGTGTTGAGTTCAGTGCCCACCGGTTTATCTTCAACGACCAGCCTCAATATCGCGGTCAGTGGCACTGGAGTGGCCACCTATCGCTACAAAGTCGGTGTGAGTGGCAGCACGGACTGTTCGTCCATGACCGGCTATAGCTCGGCTATTGCTGTCGGAACAGCCATTCAAGACGACATCAGCGCGCTGGCCGATGGCGGAATTACAATTTGCGCTCTCGGTTTGGATGCTGCTAGTAACTTACAAGCTGCCGCAAGCGCCACTTCAGGCACCTGGACTAAATACACAATTCTTGCTTTGACGGTCGCAAAAACCTATCCCATCAATGGCTCGAAGTGGAATGATTACATTAAGAA
Source organism: Oligoflexus sp. (assembly GCA_041736645.1). Lineage (GTDB taxonomy): Bacteria > Bdellovibrionota_B > Oligoflexia > Oligoflexales > Oligoflexaceae > Oligoflexus. The sequence continues at coordinate 47,956 of JBGSTF010000352.1, forward strand.
TGACAATAGTGGGGCTGACGTCAACAATCAGGCAGACGTTGCTTGCGTTGGCACAGAGACGACAGGCGATCCGCCCTGTGTTCATGGTGGCGAAAAGCTTAAAGTGGTGGTCACTGGCTATTCTTCTTGCACTGGACTGACCGCCAGCGATCAACTAGGAGCATTTGACTGGACTTGCAACGCCAGTACAAACCCAGTCGCATTTTATTCTTCTGGCCTCAAAACCACTAAAGGGCTGGCAGACTTGATCACGAGTGATGGATCAGCCTTCCGCACCAACTCGGCGACCGTGGTCCTCAATGGAACAACCACCATAGGTACTACGACAAGCACCGCATGGTGGAGCAATACAATCACTGCCCTGCCTGACAATAGTGGAGGCACCGACGGCGTTCAAACTCTGTCGACCGCCAGCACGATCTATGTTCTGTCCGCTTCGCGAGCTTCACAAGGCTATCAAATTACCGCTAACAAGATTTCTGTCGTCATTCTCTCAGGGCAAACTCTTAGCTATGGTGGACGCACCTATTCAAACTTTGCTAGCGACTGTAGCACTGCAGTACCAACGGCGACACGTCTCATTTGCGCTGGAAGTGTTTATTTTACCTGGCTTGAGGGAGCACTGAGTCCTGGCGTTGGGGCCACTGTCCCCGATTTCGTTCTCCGCATGCGAACCGGGGCTTTCTATAGGGTGAACCGACTCACGACCAGTGGAACTGTATACCTGCGAGGAAACTATTCTCAAGTGAATGACTCGACGCTCTGCCTGAGCAACTCAACCGTTACCTACTCAAATTTTTATCGGCTTAAAGCTGAGAACTGTGGCATCTCAAATACATCTGTCAGCTATAGCAAATTCTTGGATGTTAAGGTCATAAATGCGTCAGGAATTGGCTTTCAATCAAGTAGTTCATCGTACAATAGCATATATGGACTCTCTGTTTATAATGCGGTAGGAAAATGTCTCGATGTTACTGGAAACTTCAACAAATATCAGAAGATATTTGCTACTAATTGCCTCAATGGAGGCATTAATTTCGGAGGCGATGACAACATTGTGGCCTCTGCAACGTTTAATGCTTTAGATGGGGTAACTTGGCGATTCAACAAAGGCACAATGCTAGGGGTGAGTATTCTCCGAAACCACCAGTACCAAATTGTCGACAATCAGCCAAACAATACTTTCGTTAATTTCTATATATTTCTATCGACCATAGGTTTCAGGACTTGGTCTGCAGGACATCGCTTCGAAAATCTCTTGATAGATTCGCTGTCTAACGAAGCCCCTCTAAGAATAGAAAGTGAAGACAACGTCTTTGCCAAGAACATGTTTCTTGGGGGACATCATTCTAATAGCGTATTCGAATGTGTTATTATTGGTCCAATCGTTACTCCCGGCATAGATACCAGTTGCCAACCTCAGAACTCGTCGACAGCTACGGTTATTCAAAATTTCAGGCAGACAGAACTTGTTGGTCCAACCTTAGTTGAAAATATTCAAAATACTGCTGACAGCGCTGGTCTAGGCGCAATTCCTGCAACCCAACTCGATTACAATCTCTTCGATTGGAGCAACTTTGATAACCCCTACCAAGCATGGGGCATTACTCGTACAGATTGGTACGATTCCTTTTATTCTCAACCTGACAGTTTCTGGATTTGGAACTCATGGAACGCCGGAGTAGCTGCCGGTAAGGCCATTGTGATTGACGATCTTCGGCCCATCGCCGACCCATTGAACGTCGTTCGCAACCATAACTACGATATGGTCAATGGCAATGGCACTTTTACCAACGGTGCAAGCTGTCCAGCGGCTGTGCATGGTAATGTGACGACAACGAATATGATGACGACACCGCGAACATTCTTGACCAATGCTTTCGAAATTTATGGCGACTCTATCGGCAATGATGATGGCCTTTGTGAAAGCAATGAAGCTTGTATTTATGCCCCTAACTTTGGCTCCTACCAAGGCGAAGGTGACTACACGAGTCTTAGCTGCACATTTCAAAACGGAACAGTAAGTTCGGTAACTATGTATGCATACCCACGAAATGGCGTCACGAGTATTCGTTCCGTCAGTAGCACAAATAGCGGCGGCAATAATCAAATAGATTGGAACGGTAGTACTTCTGAAATAGCTGGGTATCTGGTCGTAAGACGCAGCGACACTGCTGTCAATTGGGCACCAACTGACGGCACAAACTATACCGCAGGGACCAGCCCTGACGGCGGTACCCACCAAATCGTCTATCGAGGCCCTCTCACGACTTTTACCGAGGCGACTGTTGGGACCAAGGACTTCTATCAGATCGTACCTTACTATTCTGGCTATTACTACGGAGTGCCTAAGCGCCTTCAGGTCGCTGAGTTTAGCGGACCGGCAACTACCGGCTACACATTAACCAATCCCTGGGGTATGGTCACGGTTGATGGCGAGACCTATCTGGCGAGTCAGCCCGGCGCTACATACGCATCGAATGCTAACTACAGTGCGACCAGTCCAACTATCACTGTAGCTTCCTCCAACGTATCACTGAACTTAACAGCGAAATATGAGCTCGACTGGAGTTTTGATTACTTCTATGTCGAAGTCTCAACCAACGGAGGGGGAAATTGGACTCAAGTTGCCAGTCATTCCGGGAATCAAAGTGGATGGTATACATGGAACTATGACCTAGCACCTACTCTCGGCGCTTCGACCAGTTTCATCGTCCGATTCCGTTTGACGAGCAATGGGAGTGTAAATAAATCGGGTGTTAAGATCTTGAACTTCAATGTTACTAAGAACTAAACAACACGTAGACAGAATCCTGAGTGCCAAGCATCACGCAGCCACAAATATGCTATGAAAGTTCTAACAAGGCGTCGCACAGGGATGCCTTGTAGCAAGTCAGAAATTGTTAGGATGCCAAGGTCATTGCTTGTCCCAAAGGTAAGTGAATGACAAGGGCGAAATCATAAAAGCCTCTCTGCTCAGATTTTGGCTGAAACAGCTGCACACTGATACGGCCTCCTTCAGTTTCCAGGAACGTTCTGACTGCGTCCATGCCAATGCCACGTCCTGATATTTGTGAGACCGACTGCGCTGTCGATAGTCCTGAGAGGAATACCAGTTCTGCGATCTCCTGATTCGTCGATTTTTCGTTTAAATGCCCCTTTTGTCTCCCTCTTTCACGGAGCGAATCCATAGCAAGTCCTCGACCATCATCTTTCACCTGCAGAACAAGCTCATTTCCTTGGACCAGGGAATTAACGAAAATGCGCCCGCGCGGACCCTTGCCTTGTTTGATGCGTTCCTCGGGATACTCAACACCATGGTCAAGGGCATTGCGCAGGATATGGATCATGCAGTTATCCAATACGGCTCTCTTCTCAGGGAGAAGCTTGACATTCTTAATATCAAATTCAAAGATTGGTTCCGCTTTGCCTAAGTCTTTAGCTATTTTAACTGCACTTTCTTTGTAGGTATCGAACACTAGCAAGAGATTTTCAAAAATATAACTTTCAATTGTCAGCATGCGCTGCTGGATGTTTAACCGAAATTCTTCAATACCCCGTTCTTTTGTCTCCAGAAGACTACGATACAAGTGATACTGGTCTTCCAAAGTCCCTCTATTGACAAGGACATGCCCATAATCGTCTACTCTATTGAGTTTATCGCGATTGATGCTCCGATATTTTTCCAAGACCTCGACACATGCGTTGCAGAGTTCTTTAAGACGGTCTTTGTTGAGTGCAAGACGCTGCTCCAGCATCCCATGACAATCATCCTCCATTTCGTGAAGGATATGGGCTAAAGATTTTAACTGCAAGGTCCGCGCTGCCCCCTTTACGGTGTGGGCATTGACAAAAATCATTTTCAAGACTTGCGGATCAACATCCAATTGCTCATTGTCAGCAATTTTTTTATTCTCGATCAACAGGGATTTCGAAGTGTGAAAAAATTGAGCGAATTTGGCTCCACTTACACTGAGTAGTTCCTCGACTATGGTCAGTTCATCCTGCTTTTCTGTAGCAGTGATTTGCAACTTTCTCTCGATAGTAATATCTAATAGAGTCACCAGCAGTCGTGAGATGGTCAGATTTTCATCTAACTCAGCATTCCATGTTACCTTAAGCTGCTTCACCTGCTCGCCGCAAGTAAAGGCCACTTCCTTAGGGAGATGATCGCTGTTCATCTCAAAGGCAATACCGTCTTCCCCGCAAATGACTTTGACTGAATTCCATATCAAACTCTTCTGATCGCCATCCATGACACAGCGATCGAGAAAAACCGATTTGAAACTTAAGGATGCTATTTCATCAATTTCCAAGATTATCTTCAAATGGGCTGAGTATTGTTCATCAATGAGGCCATCGCGACCAATAGTCAAAATTCCCTGCGGTATATTATCGAGAATAGCTTTGACTTCCTTGGTCTTGGCATCAACGAGGTGTTCCAGGTTCTTGTTCAGGTAATTCACTTCAGCGTTTTTGACTTCCAATGCTTCGCGCTGCTGAACTGAAGCAAGGTAAGTCATGGCAAAATCTTTGGCATTGACCAATCCAAGGGCCAAAGCCATGACTAAATTAGCCAGTAAAATGAAATATCCATATTCAAAATTGGCGTTCGATATGGAGCTGATCATGATAGGAAATTGAAAAGCACCATTCAAAATGGCACCAATCAAAAAGTAGCCAATTGCCGGAATATTGTGTTTATAGCCTAAATAGATCGTTTTGATGATAAGATAATTGGAAAGAAAAAAGGCGCATACAAAAATTAGATTTGTAAAATCATCCCAGCGAAAAAATTCGGATACATTGCCAAAAACTGCTGTGCCTATGGCCATCCATTTGAGAAAACTGGCAAATTTTTTCTGCAAATGCACCTGTGTTTTGTCAATTAAATAAAGGTTTAAGAACAGAATCCCCAAAATATTGACCATAGTATAAAGCTCGAGAGTTCCATTAGGCGCAATACCAAGCTCCACCGAATGCAGAATGCTCAAACCAAAAGAGCAAAAAGCGAATAGCGCTAGATAGAGTGAAGATCGATCTGTTCTCCGAAAGACGAAGATAAAGAGATAAAAAATAAATACAATGAGAAAGCAGCCGGATAAAGCGCTGCTCAAGAATCTCGACAGAGCCATGGCATCATTCAAATAGGCCGTTTCACCCACATAGAAGCTTGAGAAATTTAACAGATTTTTCCCGTCTCTGACGGGACTTGAAGCATAAGCATAGATGAAAAAATTGCCATCTATTTTTAGACTCGGCTGGGGAGGAGAATATTCCGCAAAATTTCTATTATTTTTGGCGACTGGATCTACCTTACCCAACTCCAAAACTCGCTGCATACCATGCTTGTCGACGACATAGACATCAAGCGCATGATAAAAGCGCGGAATAACGATTGATAGATCTCTTTTTCCCACGGAATTCAAGGCGACTGCAAATGTACCAAAATTTTGGTCCGTTTTTTCCAAAGCAAACGCTAACGATTTCAACATTAAGGGAGCCACTATAGCTTTTTCTTCCTGAGCCATAACTCGAAAATCCGCTATTTCATAGTATTGCGGATCTATAAATTGGCCTGGAAAGAATAAAGCCTGACCTTGCACATGAACAAAATTATTTGATCCCAGAGAACTGATATCGGCTTCACCATCTTTCGCTTCCACTCGCAATTCATTAGCAAATCGCAGAGTAACAAGCTTCTGAAACATATTGGTCTCAGCCAACACCCTCGAACTCAGAACAAAGTTGAAGGAAAGAAGAAGAACCATGGAAATGATAAGTCTGCCAGTCATGATCGCTTCCTTTCCACCAATCGCATCAGCTTGGAATCTCGTCGTTAGTCCCTATAAGTACAACAGTATAACATATTATCTGCAATCATATGCTAGAGAGCTAGGATTTTCCCGGGGGGGGCTGGGTGGTTCATCACCACATCCAGATGGACCTATATTTCAGGTAGGTTTTCATATTCAAGATCAAAGAGCCACCCTGTCCGGTGGCTCGCAGGAAACGGAAGCCTAACCACTCACCCGCTGCTGAAGCCGACCATAAGCCCGCTTTTCATGTTCTTTCTGCCTAGCCGTTGAAAAGCTGCGAATTCGTTTAAGATAACCAATAATCCGCGTGGCATGATCAACATTGTCGCTGCCGCATTTGATACAAGAGCTGCGCGTGTGTTTATGGGTGTATTCACAGTCATTGCAAATCGTGATCAGAACATTGGTGCAAAAGTAGTTACAACCGGTACGAGCAGCAATGCGAATAAGCTCCAGATACTGTTTTGGCGAAAGGTACTCCTGCAGGTTAAGATGGAGGGCTGATCCGCCGTCCAAATAGCGACAGGTTTGATCTCCATGCAGAATGAACTTGTCCAGAGCATTTACACTATCGGATTCCACTGGGTAGAGGTAGGAATTGTAGCAATCGCGCGGGACAAAGTAGCCATCCTTTCGATCCCATTGCGCATTCTTTACCCCAAGGTTTTCGGCTGGCACCAGTTCAGTATTAAAGAGGCGACCGTACTTTTGCGTGGCCATCCGATTGCTATCGTAAATCACTTTGAGATTTTTTTGGACAAAGCTAATGTACTCCGAGTTGTTACCGGGATCAATTCCCATGAATTCTGCCGCTTCCAAGAGGCCATTCAAACCAATCGTTAGATACTGCTTTTCCAAACTGATATAACCCGAATCATAGACAGGTAAAAGCCCGGCCTCTTTATAGGTTCGCATCAAGGCATCATGAGCCATCTGATACTTGTAGATCTTTTCCAGCTCCTCGACCAAATTCCGCTGATCTTGGATCAAGCGATTCATATTGATTGTGATCACATTTACCGACCCGGTCGAAACACCGCCCGCGCCCAAAGTATAGCTAAAACTCATATCGCTGATCTCATTGCGCAAGCGGCAGCAACTCGACAAACTGTCAGCATTAGGCGATGCGTAGATGAAAAATGCATTGCCCTGACTCAACTCGTCGGCACAGAATTGAGCAAATTCCGGGTCACGGGCCCCGCTATCGTTGACCAGCAAGGCCGCGGTCACCACAGGAAAAGTGAGAATAGCTTTGCTTCGCTCTTCATTGAGCCAATGCATAAAGAAGCGCTGTAGACTTTCCACCGAATCCCAATCAGGCTGGCTGCCATCCGGGAAATAGAAATGGCCAAACATATGGGAAAAATAGTGCTTATCGTAGATCGAAATATTCCAAAATGCCGACTGATAGCCACGTGCCGCCGCCGGTTGATTGATAGAATAGACGATTTGCTCAAACTTCTTTCGAATATGGTTCGCTTCCGATTCCAGGTACTTATCACCGAAATCGCGACGAGCAAAGGAGTCGAAATACATCAGAAATTCAACCGTAGCGATAGCTCCTGCGAAATGCGAACTCAGCGCGAATACAAGATTAATAAACGATCCGCAGAAACTATCCAGATGCTGGGGCGCGGCTGATTCACCACCCAAGCTTTTCAGTCCATTCAATATAAAAGGATATAAGCTCACCGATGCACAATAGGGCTTGAGTGAGGTTTCATCATGAACATAAATCTCATGCTGCTCAATTTGCCTCAGATATTCGTCGGCAGTCTCTTGATTGAAAAGTTCCCGAAGCTTATCGACAATGATTCTTCGATTCACCTGGATACTGATGTCTTTATTGAGTTCAGCTTCCAACGTCGCAAGGTTTTTACAGGTAACGTTGGCATTGGCATCAAACTTCGACGCCGAGGCAGCATTCCCAGCATTCATATAATCCCGAATGAAAGCTACCTTGTCGTCGATCTGTACTGCTAATAATTTATGCATACCACATCCTTATGGGATTGAAATCGCGCATTCAAACATTCGCCGGTCTTCACGGCAATCATGCGTTGGTTGGTGGTGAGCTGATCCAGCCCCCCGAGTTCCTGACGCCAGGGCCCCGTCTTAAGGAAGTCCAGCCGGTCTTGCAGAGCCGGACTTACGGCCTCGAGTCCGGTATAAAGACAGGTTTTCAGGCCGCGAGCCTGGGCGAGATCGAGAAGCTCAGACAGCCGTTCAGGCCACCACTCGCCGCCAAAGAAACAAACGCAGGTGATCAGGCCTTGATAGCGATCCAGATGCTGTTCAAAGATCGAAGGATTGAGAGTCGAACCTTTGTCTTCGGTCCAAAGAGCCGCCGAATGACAAGCTTTGCAATGGTGAGGACAGCCGGTGATAAAAAAGAGGAGGGAAACCTCATCGGGAACTTCTAAAAAGACCAGATCCGTAAAAGCGTAACGCATTCGTTTCCTCCCGCGTTGGGCTCGCTCTAACATCATATCTAGCGTCTTGATGAAATCTCAACCACTAAATGTAGCGTGAAGAGACGCAATTGCAGCGTCGTAGGCTGAGTCGTGCACAAGCCATCTAAACCGAGCAGACACACGATTGAATTTTTTGGCAAAGCTGGGCGCATTGATTTTTTTTTCAAAGCGAGTCGAAAGACTGACATCGACTAAAGTGTCGATGATGGTTTAGCAAAAGCCGCAGGTCGAGGATGGCCTGCGGCTAAACAAGCATGTTTAGTGCTTGTTTAAATTTTAGTACTGACTCTTCTTTTCAAAGATGAGATCCTGACAGCTTAATCGTGATGAAGAACCTGAGCGATAAACGCTCGGGTTCTTTCTGAACGCGGCGAGGTAAAGAACTGCTCGGGTGCGCTTTCTTCGATGATCTCCCCTTGGTCCATAAAAATCACTCGATTCGCCACCTGTCGCGCAAAGCCCATTTCATGGGTTACACAAACCATGGTCATGCCACTCTTAGCCAGTTCAACCATAACATCCAGGACCTCTTTGATCATCTCCGGATCAAGGGCCGAAGTCGGCTCATCGAACAGCATAATGCGAGGGTTCATACAAAGCGCACGAGCAATCGCGACTCGCTGCTGCTGCCCTCCGGAAAGTTGGGCAGGATACTTATGCGCTTGGTCAGGGATTTTTACTCTTTGCAGGTATTCCATCGCCTGGGTTTCAATCTCGCGTTTCGGTCGTCCCTGCACCCAAATAGGCGCTAAACATAGGTTTTCCAAGACGGTGAGATGGGGGAAGAGATTGAACTGCTGAAACACCATCCCAACATGCAGCCTCACGCTTTCAATCGATTTGGCTTCACCATCCAGCAGGATGCCATCGACCAGGATTTCACCCTGATCATGGGACTCCAGGTGATTGATACAGCGAATCAAGGTCGATTTTCCCGACCCTGATGGTCCGCAGATAACCAGACGCTCACCTGCTTTCACTTCTAAACTCACGCCTTTGAGGGCATGAAACGAGCCAAACCATTTATGGACGTCTTTCAGCTGCAGAGCTGGATGAGTTGGGTTCATATTTTCGATCTCCTAGCGCTGACTTGCCTCTGCAAGGCGTTTTTCTAAACGAAGACTGGTACGCGACATGGCAAAGCAGAAGATCCAGAACAGAGCTCCCGCGAAGATATAACCTTCCAGGGCAAAACCCATCCAATCAGGATCGGTACTGGCGGCTTGTACCATGCCGAGCAGATCGAACATGCCGATGATGAGAACCAGACTGGTATCTTTAAAAAGACTGATAAATGTATTCACAATGCCCGGAATCACCTGGCGAAGGGCTTGCGGTAGAATCACCAGACTCATGCTCCGCCAGTAACCCAAACCTAAAGCGGCGGCTGCCTCGGATTGACCTTTGGGAACTGCCTGCAAACCAGCCCGGACGACTTCAGCCATATACGCACTGGTAAAACAGGTTACACCAACTAAACAGCGAAGGAGCTTATCGATTTCAAATCCTGGCGGCAGAAAAAACGGCAACATCACCGAAGCCATGAAGAGAACTGTAATCAAAGGTACACCGCGCCAGATCTCGATAAAGAGGACACTCAACCAGCGGATCAAAGGCAGGGTCGAACGACGCCCCAAAGCGAGGAGAATGCCAAGCGGCAGGGACAGAGAAATGCCAATAGCGGAGATCAAGAGAGTGAGCATCAACCCACCCCACCGCGATGTTTCCACCAAAGCCAAACCAAATACACCGCCCAGCAAAACATACCAACTGATAAGAGGCAGCGCGACCAGAAGGAAAGGCAGAATCAATTTCCGGGCGGGAAAGGCTTGCCATCGCAGCGGAACGAATCCAGCTAACCAAAGACCTGCGACTAAGAGGGGTCGCCAGCGTTCGCTGGGTTCATAAAACCCAAACATAAACTGATCAAAGCGAAGTTTGATAAATATCCAGCAAGCTCCATCACCCGTGCATACACTGCGATCATCGCCTGCGACATGAGACTTGATTATCAGCCAATCCAAAGCAGGCCAGAGCAAATAGCCCAGGAGCAAGAGGAGCAATGCACTCAGAACTGTTTGAATTGGCGAACGGCGAGCGAAACTAATGATCGAAAGTCTTTGCGTTGCCATCAATGCGCTCCCTCACCCAGATAGTGCAAAGTTTTGCGCTGATAGCGATTCATCAGGGTGCTGATGGTTAAGCTCAACACCAAATAGACCAACATCGTCATGCCCATGATTTCTACGGCCTGGCCCGTCAGGTTCAAAACGGTTCCAGAAAAGACCAAAACCAAATCAGGAAAGGCAATCGCCGCGGCCAAAGATGAGTTTTTGACCAGATTCAAATACTGTGAGGTGAGTGGCGGTAAGATGACTCGCAGAGCTTGAGGCAAGATAATCAAGCGTAGACTGATCCAACGCGATAGACCTAAAGCCTGAGCCGCCTCCATTTGTCCCTTGGGCACCGACAACACGCCCGCTCGAATCACTTCGGCCACGAAAGAAGCTGTATAGAGACTCAAGGCCAGGACCAATGATACGAATTCAGGAATGAGCTGAAGCCCACCAACGAAGTTAAAACCCTGCAACTCCGGCCAACTCAAATGCCATTGGCGACCCAGCACTAACGATAAGAGCAGGGGTATGAGCACAGGCAAGGCAAAAGGCAGCAGGTGCCATCCAGGAAGCCGACCTCGATCCATCCGTATGCGCAATGCATACACTCGCATAAAATGCCCAATGACAAGGCCTAACAGAAGCCCCAATGGAATGACCAGAGCGGCCCAAGTATCGTCAGGAAAAGGAACAGATAAACCTCGGTTGTTGAGGAAAGCCGTTCCAAACAAACTCAAACTATCACGAGGTCCGGGAAGATTGCGAAGGACAGCGAAATACCAAAAGAAAAGCTGCAAGAGCAAAGGAATATTGCGCAGCGTTTCAATATAGCAAGTGCCCAGAAAACGCAGGATCGGATTGCCCGACAGCCTCGCAAGAGCGACCAAGAGTCCTATGAAACTCGCGCAGATCACCCCCAAGACAGACACCAGCAGAGTGTTCAGCAAAGCGACGAGAAACAGCCAAGCAAAGCTCGAAGTCTGATCGTAGGGAATGAGATGGAAGGCCAAATCAAAGCCAGCAGGTTGGGATAAAAATCCGAAACCCGAGGCAATTCCCCGCTGCGAAAGATTCAGTGCCGTATTATGTGCGAATAGGACGACAAGCCCCAGAACCACACTAAGCACGAGAGCCTGCCAGAGCCAGCTGCGCCAGCGCTTTTTTTTCTTTAATGGGGATGCCATAGAACCGGATCCTTGCTTTAACGGAAAGGCATGGGATACTGGAGACCGCCGTCTTTCCACAACGCATTTTGTCCGCGAGTGATTTTGAGGGGCGAGTCCTTACCCAAATGACGATCGAAAATTTCCTGATAATTGCCGACCTGCTTGATAATCTGCAAAGCCCAGTCTTGTTTCAATCCAAGGTTTTTGCCAAGATCGCCTTCCACACCAAGCAATCGCCTGACAGAAGGATTGGTGCTGCTGCGAAATTGATCGGCAGTGGCCGCGGTAATTTTAAGATCTTCGGCTTCCAAGAGAACGTAAAGACTCCAACGAACTATATCGCCCCATTTATTGTCGCCATGGCGTACGGCGGGACCCAAAGGCTCCTTCGAAATAATATCGGGAAGAATCACATGATCCTCGGGCTTTTTCAGTTTCGTCCGATCAGCAAACAGACCCGACTGATCGGAACTCATCACATCACATCGACCTGCATCATAGGCAGCAACCACTTCATCGTTCTTTTCGAAAGTGACGAGCTTATAGGTCATTTTTTGGGCACGGAAATAGTCCGCCAAGTTAAGCTCAGTGGTGGTCCCAAGATTCACACAAATGGTCGCCCCATTGAGATCTTTCGCGGCCTTGGTATTCAATTTTTTCGGCACCATGAAACCCTGGCCGTCATAGTACAAAACAGCAGGAAAATCGATACCGAGCGAGCTATCACGGACGATGGTCTGCGAGGTATTGCGCGACAGGACATCGATCTCACCCGATTGCAGGGCTGTGAAACGCTCTTTTGCCGACAAAGCCGTGTATTTCACCTTGTTGGCGTCGCCCAGGGTTGCAGCAGCCACAGCCCGACAAAGATCAACATCGATTCCACGCCACTGACCCGCTTTGTCGGGACTGGAAAAGCCTGCTAGTCCCTGACCTACGCCACACTTCAGGAATCCACGCTTTTTGACCTCGTCCAGAGTGTCTGCTCGCAAAGTTGTGCCCGCCAGAACCAAGAAAAGTCCGCCTAGACAGGGCCAAAAGGATTTCATTGACTATCCTCCTTGTCGCATTCCGCACCGTTAAGTTGGAGTCTTATAGCACAAGCTTTGCCACAGGCAAACAGAGAGGAGCGTTTAATTTGCCTTGGTTGGGCCGGCAGTTCCACCGGGTCAGATGGCCTGTTGCCGTGGTGGGTTGAATGCGTTAAGTTCGAGGGACATTTTTGAAGGCCTTAAACAGCCAAACGGGCCGACGGGGAGCAGGTTTCGAGCATGACACTTCTGCAAAACTCGATGTTCTATGACATTCTTTTTCCTTCCGACGAAGAAGACAACCAAGGTAACAGCCAACTCTTTCTCCAAAAAGTTTTGCGTCACCACCTTGCAGGAGAGACTGCCGTTCGCGATGCCACCACGGTGATTTTCGACTTTGAAACGACCGGTCTCGATTCCTTGCGCGACCGTATCATCGAAATCGGTGCGATTAAATATCAGAACGGTCAGCGCGTCAGTGAGTTTTCATTCCTGATTAAACCGGACATACCTCTGCCAGAAATCGCCAGTCGCATCACCGGCATCACCGCCGATATGCTGGAAAACCAGCCAGCGATTGAAGATATTCTCCCGCAGTTTTTGCATTTCATCGATAAAGCCGTGCTGGTCGCTCATAATGCCGAATTCGATATGGCCTTTCTCAAACACGCCTGCTCGCGAATCGGTTATCAGCTGGAATGGTCCTGTTTTTGTACACTCAAACTCGCCCGGCAACTCTTGCCGGACTTGGAATCCAAGAATCTCGATAGTTTGGCACAGCATTTCGGCCTCAGCTTTGCGGCCCGTCACCGTTCCATCGGTGACTGTGAAGTGACCGGCGCTGTGCTGCAATCACTGCTGATCGGCGAGGGGGCCGGACTGCAGCAATGGAAGGATTTTCAAGCCTTTCAAGTCGTCTGATACGTGGGGGTCTATGCGCATCTCATCCAAAATCGATCGCAACAGTGAAAATTTCCGGCAGAATCAAGCCTATCACCAGCAGCTGGTCAATGAGCTGTCTGGACGGCTGGAAGAAGTTCAGCTGGGCGGCGGAACGCAGGTTATCCTTGGGCTACGCAAACAGGGCAAGCTGCCAGCCCGGGAACGCATTCAAAAGCTGGTTGATCCTGGCTCGGAATTTCTCGAACTTTCTTCGCTCGCAGGTCATGAACTATACGATACCAGCGTTCCTGCTGGCGGAATCGTGACCGGTATTGGGATGGTTCAAGGTCGTCCCTGTATGATCGTGGCCAATGATGCTTCGGTCAAAGGTGGGACCTACTTTCCTATCACGGTGAAAAAACATCTCAGAGCCCAAGAAATCGCGGCACAGAATCATCTGCCTTGTATCTACCTCGTCGATTCGGGGGGAGCTTTTCTGCCCATGCAGGATGAAGTTTTCCCAGATAAAGATGACTTCGGTAGAATTTTCTACAACCAAGCCCGCATGAGCAGTCTGGGCATTCAACAGATCAGTTCCGTGCATGGATTTTGTACTGCGGGTGGTGCTTATATTCCAGCGATGTCGGATCAGAGCGTTATCGTCAAAGGGACAGGTACGATTTTTCTCGCTGGTCCGCCTTTGGTCAAAGCCGCGACAGGCGAAGAAGTAACTGCTGAAGAATTGGGCGGAGCCAAGGTTCATACTTCAATCAGCGGTGTTGCTGATCATATGGCAGAAGACGATGAGCATGCCCTGCAGATCGTCAGACAGATTGTCAAGTATCTCGGCAAGCCTGGGGCATCACCGGTGAAGTTGGAAACACCGGAAGAACCGCACTACGATCCTGAGGAACTCCTAGGTCTCGTTCCCATGGATGCCCGCAAAGCCTATGATATAAGGGAAGTGATCGCACGCGTGGTCGATGGTTCAAAACTTTTTGAATTCAAACCCAACTATGGCACGACCCTTATTACGGGCTTCGCTCATATCTGCGGCATACCCGTTGGCATCATCGCCAACAATGGTGTGCTCTTCTCGGAAAGCGCACTCAAGGGAACCCACTTCATTGAGCTTTGCACCCAGGAGAAAATTCCTCTGCTGTTCTTGCAGAATATTACAGGCTTCATCGTTGGCAAAAAATACGAACACGGCGGCATTGCTAAAGACGGCGCCAAGCTCGTGCACGCCGTAGCGAATGCCAATGTCCCTAAAGTCACCTGCGTGGTGGGTGGAAGTTTCGGAGCTGGAAACTACGGTATGTGTGGTCGGGCTTATGAGCCTCGCTATCTGTTCATGTGGCCAAATGCGAGAATTTCTGTGATGGGCGGCGAGCAAGCAGCTGATGTTTTGGCAACTGTTAAGGTCCAACAGATGGCCAAACAAGGCAAGATCGCCACTCCAGAAGAACTAGCTGCCATTCGGGATCCCATTCTGAAGAAATACGAAAAAGAAAGTTCCGCCTACTATTCCAGTGCCAGACTTTGGGATGACGGCGTGATCGATCCAAGGCGCACCCGCCAGGTTCTAGCCATGGCTTTGGCTAGTACGCTGCATCACAACTGGGACAAGACCGTTAACGGTGTCTTCCGCATGTAGAAAATAAATTGAGCCGCCTTCGCCTGAGGAGCTCAGTTTCAATATTTCAGCTTATTCGAATTTTATCTCAAGAGGGGCAGTTCATGAGTCAGAAAAAAGCTATTCGGATCGGTAATGCTGGGGGCTACTGGGGCGACGATCCAGGCGCCTTGGAACGTCAAGTCCTAGGCGGACGTTTAGACTATATCAGCATGGATTTTCTCGCTGAAATTACGATGTCGATCCTACAAAAACAAAGACAAAGTGATTCTGAAATGGGCTACGCTAAGGACTTCCTCGGCATGCTCAAAGCTGTCTTGCCCAAGCTGATGGCCGATGGAACCACGGTTATTACCAATGCCGGTGGAGTCAATCCTCAAAGTTGCGCAAGAGCCATTGCCAAGCTTGCTGCAGAACTTGGACTGTCACCACGCATTGCCATTGTCTATGGCGACGATATTCTGCCGAATATCGGCGAACTCGAGAGCAAAGGCTGCCGATTTGAAAATATGGAAAGCGGCGAATCCTTCGCTGATGTCCGCAGCCGCATTCAGGCCGCTAATATTTATTTCGGAGCTGCACCCGTTGTCGAAGCACTCAAGTGGAAGCCCAACATCATCGTCACAGGGCGCGTCACCGACACAGGCATCACCATAGCGCCGATGATCCATGAATTCGGCTGGAAACTCAATGACTGGCATAAACTCGCCAGCGGCATAGTCGCGGGACACATCATCGAATGCGGATCACAATCGACCGGTGGCAACTTCACCGATTGGGAAAAAGTGCCCAGCTTTGACAACATAGGCTATCCCATTGTTGAAGTGAACGAAGACGGCACCTTTATCGTCACCAAACACCAAGGCAGCGGCGGATTGGTAGCTGTTGATACCGTTCGCGAACAGCTCTTCTATGAAATGGGGCATCCCGAAGCCTACATTACCCCGGATGTTGTTGCTGATTTCAGCAGCATTCAACTCGCCCAGGATGGTCCGGATCGGGTCCGTGTCTTCGGCGTGAAAGGTTTTGAACCCACACCTCTTTATAAGGTTTCGATGGCCTATGAAGACGGCTTCAAGTCCATTGGGTCAATCATGATCTCTGGTCCTAACGCTCGGCGCAAGGCTGAAGCTTTCGCCAAGATTTTTTGGAAGCGCTGCCCGGGACCCTTTGTCGAAACTCTCACTGAATACGTCGGTTTCAATGCTTGCCATCGTTCCCTGATTCACCAGGACGAGGGCAATGAAATATTGCTTCGTTTGGGCGCTAGAGCTCATGACGAAAAAGATTTGCGACTCTTCGGTAAAATGATTCCGTCTTTGATCCTCAGTGGTCCTCCCGGTGTTGCCGTGATTGGTGGAGTGCCGAAGCCCGCCAAAGTCATGAGCTACTGGCCAGCCTTAATGCCCAAAGATGCTGTCCATCCGCGCATCGGTCTCTATGAAAAAGGCGAGCTCATTGAAGAGAAGACTGTGAGTCACACGCCTGTCGGCCACTATGTGCCGACTGAAGCCAAAGCGCAGGTGGCTGCCACAGCCTCGAAACCGATCGAAGCTGTCGTTGCCGAACACAAAGGCCCCTCATTGCTGCCTCTCAGCACCATCTGTCTGGCCAGATCTGGTGATAAAGGCGATACGGCGAATATCGGCGTCATGGCCCGAAGCCAAGCCGCCTATGAGTTCTTGGATAAATATCTGACTGCGCAAAAGGTTAAAGACCTTTTTCAAGAACTCTGTGTGGGCAAAGTCACCCGCTACAACCTACCCAACATGCAGGGGTTCAATTTTCTTTTGGACCAGGCACTGGGCGGTGGCGGAACGATGACACTTCGGATTGATGCACAGGGCAAAACATTTGCTCAGGGGCTCTTGGCGCAACGCATCGCCATTCCTCAGAATCTTTTGTCCTGAGGGAGATGGAATATGTCGAAGATTAAGCGAGTTTTTATCGCCAATCGCGGCGAGATAGCCAGACGAATCGCTCTAGGGGCGCGAAGTTTGGGCATTGAGTCCGTGGCCATCTACAGTGGCGAAGCACCTCCGGCTTTTTTGGAAGGACTGATCCACCGCTTCATTAAAGTTCCCGAAGAAAATCCGGCGCTCTATTTGAATGCAGAGCTCATGGTTCAACATGCTCAGCAAAGTGAATGCGATGCCGTTCATCCAGGCTTTGGATTCCTGTCGGAAAACGCCCGCTTTGCTAGCCTAGTGGAAGCCGCGGGTTTAAATTGGATCGGGCCGACTCCACAGTCTATTTCTGAAATGGCCTCTAAGGCCGAAGCTCGCGATATTGCCAAAGCTCACAAAGTCCCTGTGGTACCGGGCATCGAACGCCTCCCCATCAGTGAGGACGGCAACCACTTGCGTATCGTCAAAGACTTTGCTCGTGAGCATGGTTTTCCCATCTTGCTCAAAGCGGCTATGGGTGGCGGTGGTAAAGGCATGCGCGTGGTTCGCGCTGACGAAGAATTCGAGGAAGCCATTCGCCGGGCTCAATCTGAAGCCATCAATTCCTTTGGCGACGGCGCCTTGATCGTCGAGCGCTATTTGGAACATCCTCGTCACGTCGAAGTCCAAATCTTTGGTGATAGCCAAGGCCATGTGGTGGCTCTGGGTGATCGAGATTGCTCGGTTCAAAGACGTCACCAAAAGATCATCGAAGAAGCCCCTGCACCGGGTCTTAGTGCCGATACCAGAGCTCGTATGCATGAAGCTGCTATTCGTCTGGCGCGGGCTGTGAAGTATCAGTCTGCAGGCACCGTTGAATTCCTGGTGGATTGGGCTCCTGAGCAAAGAACTAAAGCGGAGCAGAATTTCTATTTTTTAGAAATGAACACAAGACTTCAGGTCGAACATCCTGTGACCGAGCAAATCTTTAACGAAGATTTGGTGGTCTGGCAATTCCGCGTTGCCCAGGGCGAAACGATCAAAGATCGCATCCATCAGACCCCCATGGGGCACAGCATAGAGCTGCGTCTCTATGCGGAAGACACCCGCAATAAATTTTTACCGGCGCCTGGCCCGGTGCACGGCTTTCTGCCATTCTTCGGACCAGGAATCCGCTGGGAAGTCGGGATTGATGCCATTGATGAAGTGACCCCACGCTTCGACCCAATGATGGCCAAGCTGGTTGCAACCGGCGCCGACCGACAACAGGCTATCCAGCGTCTTATCTATGCCTTGACCCATACCGTGCTGGCAATTCCAACCAGCAATGTGGCTTTTCTATTGAGTGTTCTGCATCATAAAGCCTTCACGGATTCGAGTCCCACGACTCGATTCATCGAGGAATGCGCAACAGATCTCACAGCCTGGTTAGATCTGCACATTGCTCAGCATCAAGTGACCGCCGAGCGCATCCTACGCAAAATCGAACAGCCCTCGCCATCAACGCAACATGGCAAACCATCGTTCGAAGAACTCACGCGGAGCATCTTTCAAAAAGTAAATCCTCTGTCGGATGTAGAGCTGCATCTGCCGCATATTCAGCATGTTTCGGTACCTCATCGCTTTCGCCAGCAACAGGCTGTTGTGGGACGAGGAGTTCTATTTGAAAAGGGTCATCGACAAAGCTTTTGTTTCTGCCAAACTCGCTACAAAGGTCATCGTTTAACTTGGATGAGCCTGGACGGATTGCCTTTTTGGCATGAAGAGCGTTCCGACGATGTCTTGGCGTCGGGACGGTCCTCGGCACAGAGTTCAGAAATTTGTGCCCCTGTTCCCGGAAAAGTTGTGAAAGTTCTGGTGAAAACAGGTGATAATGTGAAGGAACGCCAGATCGTGGCCATTCTTGAGTCCATGAAAATGGAATTTGAGGTCCAGGCCTCCCGATCAGGTATTATAGAAGAGGTCCTGGTCGTGACGGGCCAGCAGGTCCAAGCTGATGAGCTCCTTGCAAGGTGGCGTGTGGCTTCCAGCGAAAGCTCGAGTTAGAGTGGGTCTAGTTGCCGTGCTTGCTCCACGCTGGACAATCGGCCTGGAACAAGACATTATGGCATTATTGTCCAGCATTCAAGAATCGGGCTCCATTGAAGGAGCCGTACCTGGCAGCACGAGCGTGGTTCTGGCGAAGAACTTCGAGCCGCTCGTAAAGCCAAGCTCTGCGGAGTAAAGCAAGAAAGGGAAAGGAGGCCCCATGCCGTTTCAGAATTTCATGACCGAGTCCGGCTTCAAAGTGCTAGCGATGGCGCGACTCGGGTCTTGCGAGTATAGCATTTGCCTCTATCTGCTTAACTGCGCCGTGTCCAGCATGCACGAACTGATCACCACCGAAAAAGAATTTGCCTCTTTGATTGGTGCCGAGGAAGATGTGCTCCAGGACGCGATGCAAAACTTGATCGACCGCAATATTGTTCATGTGAAGGTTCACGACACCGGACAGCCCAAAGGCCGCCAATCGCTCCGCATCGGTCTGCAGTATAATATTCATCTTTGGCAGCTAAAGATTGACAAGGTTGCCACCAGTCACGACGCAGTGCTCTTTCCTTTCAAACGGGAAAGCAATGTCCGGTATTTGCACGACCGCGACCAAAGCGATATCACTCCAACGATCAAACATCCTCTGCCGACCTGGAAACGCATCCTCGAAGCTTATCTGGAAGGCCGCGACGATGTCAGTGATCCAGAGATTCAAAACGCCGAACGGGATGCTCGTATTCTGGTCGATACCCATCCGGTAGACCAAGTGCTGATCGTTGTTCGTCATTTTGGAACCCGAATCCCGACCCTGAGTTTGCTTGCCAGTGCTTGGCACCACTACCAAACACTGTTCGAAGAGGAGACCGAAAAAGTCGACATCCTCGAAGCTAGACATAAACATATCGAGCTTGATCATCGGCTACGTGATGCTGTGGAAATCCTCTTGCAACAAAAAGAGGATGTGAAGCTAACGGAGGAAGAGGTGAGCATCCTCGAGATGCTATTCAATCACAGACATCCACGCCGTCAGCTGTTTTGGGCCTATCAATCGCGGGGTCGATATCCCAATTTATCGGATTTCTTTAACCAAAATAGCTTCCTCATGCTTCCTGTGACATCTTCCGGTACCATTTTTAAGAAAAAGCCACATCAAGATTAAGATCTTCGGGTCGCGAGCTCCATCGCGGCCCGCGTCCCAGGAGGATACTTCATGCGTTTGCACGCTTTTTTCCTGTGTTTTGTGAGCTTGCTCTTATCGTGTAAGACCACGCGCGAAAATCACCGAACAAGCGAACCAAATTCCAATACCGAAGGAAGCCCTGGCACCATTGAAACAGAGGATAATTTGCCGGCCTGTGACGATCTAACATTGGGTCGAGTGTATTGGGTACGGAGTCTCAATGCTCAGATGAGCTGCGAGGAAGGCGGAACCTGGTTACCTCGTCAAGTGGATCCAGATGGCAAAAAAGATCCGGCTTTCAGTCCCCGTGGGATTCAGTGAATTCTGATTCATTCGGTCGGCGGATATTTTGCTTCCGCCTGAGTGCTTAGCGCATGTCTTAACCGAGCTGGGTCTACCCTAAATGACGATTGACCGACACCACTGTGACCCTATGGGGGACATTTTTAGTCACAACTGCATTTGCTCCAACGACAGCGTCATTTCCTAATTGAATCGATCCGAGTATGCGCGCACCAGCACCAATTTTCACATGGCGACCAAGACTAGGATAGCCATTATTTTCGTTAGTGCCTAGCGTGTTAGAACCCATAAAAATGCACAAATCACCGACCTTTGATGAACCGCCAATCACAATTCCTACGCTATGTAGAAAAACCACTCCTGTGCCTATCTGAGCCGATGCATCGATATCGGCCCCGAAAAAAATCAAGGTACCCATGCGAATCAAGCGGCTCAGTCCGGGGATCCTTTTCTCAAAGGCAAAGGCGCGAAGCCTCACGGCGATAAGCAGCCAAAGACTGTCATTTCCAAGTAACAGCCTCAAGCCTGAGTCTTGCTTAAAGAATCGCTTATAAGCTGCGATATCAGCAGCTAGCTGTCGCCAAAATGAATGGGAAATGCTAGGCGGTAAAAGCGGCTCTTGATCAAACACATTTTGCATCGAGGGCTGATCTTGAATCATGGTCAATCCTGCTTTTGCAATCGCTGTTCTATTTAGCTCGATGATGATTGCGGAGAATTTTCCCGCTAACACGCTGAGTCAAGGAAGAGAATACGCTAAGCAAGAAAGCTCAATGATATTATACTAGAGTCCCTCGATTATACAAGTAGCTTGCCGCTGGTCAAAAAGCAGAAACTCCGAGCAAGGCCTAAGCTTCTTGTCATTTCCCATGAGCACAAACGTCAATTTTCTGACAAGATGGGCTAGGCTGCTTCGGATCCGACCTTACGAACATCACCCAGATCGCACACGCAGCAAAAATTGCCGTCCGCATGCATCGCTCAATTGAGCTATGATGGGTTGAAGTGGACACTCATGCAACGTGTGGCCGACAGGACTTGGCATGACTCGAACAGAAAACCAGAACAATGAGAATATGCCCATCAACCTTGTGAGATGGCCATCTCTGGGATTTTTTCTAGGAGCGATCAAAAGGCAATGCCTTCTAGGTATCGTGCTGGCAACTCCAGTATTCTTTCTTGTGCTATTTGTCGTGAGTAGCATACCGCTTGAGTACACCTCAAAAATCGTCGTTATGTTTGACAGCAACGAGGGGCCGATCATAGGATCCGGCACCGAAACATCTTCCGTGGTTGCTAATCGGATTTCGAGTTTCTACCTATCAAGGTTCACCGATCCCGAGTTTTTCAAAAAAGTGGCAAAGCGCCTCCCATCAGACACCTACATGATGACAGCACCAAGTGACCCCAGAAAAAGGCAATTCTTGCAAATGATACTTCCTGTCAATCTGCAGCCCGCTTCATGGATGTTGACTCCAGAAGAGCAGCGCGATCGAGAGTTAGTAGCCGATCTGCAAGCCAGCCTTAAGGAAAGTGCGACCCCATTGCAGTATACCTTAACACTTACGGGCAAGGCAGCAGATCCTAAAGATGCCCAAAGCATTGTACGGGCTGGGATGGATCAATTCATAGTCGATGAACTTTCAAGACGTCATGACCAAGCTCTGGCTCGCATTGAAGCGCTGTCGTCGCTAGAGTCAATTATGCTCAAAGAGAAAGAGCCGACTGCCGAGCTAAGTAAAGCACCAAGTTCAGAGGAACCTCTGATACCCACAGATTCAGACCAGAAGCGAAAAATGAAGGACAAAGAGCAGATTTTGGTCAAAGAGATCCTGATGAAACGTGCTGAATTCCAACGTGCGGCAGCAAATCAGGAAGGTCGATTGCTGCAGTTACAAGAAGAACTCAATAGACTCCTCTCCCGCCGTGGCCTCACTCACCCTGAAGTCATACAGAAGCAAAGGGAAATAGATAAGTTCAAGGCCGAGCCTATTGATGCGCCTGTTGAAAATCAGATGAATCAACTTAAATCCCAACTCTTGATCATTCAAAATGAAATGAAGAGTCGAGGCATTCCGATCGATCGTACGATACAAATTTCTGAATTTTCTGAAGACACACGACGATCACTTGCCGAGATCATCAATCAGATCCGCGCCATCGAAAACCTTGCCCAAGATCTCCGTAAAGAAATCGACAATCCCTCACAGAGTCGACGCCTGCTCACGGTCCACGAACCAGAGACGCCCACATCTCCATCAAATAAAAAGATTTTGTATATGGCCTTGGCTGTTGGAGTCCTTTTATGCGGCCTGATCTTTGCTCTGACCATCATTATTCGTGAGGTCAATCAGCCACGATTAGTTTCCGCCGAACAAATGGATCGTCTCTATGGAGTGCTGCCAACGACTGTGGTCAAAGATCGGTGGCTTAAAAATCATCCCGTATTTGATGCAGGGCAGATTCGAGAACTCCGCCCACAATTGGGACAACTTGTTAGCAAACAGAGACCCGAGCTTCGCTTGCTCGATAGCTATCGGCATATTGCCCAACTTGTGGATCAGATGCAAGAGCATCAGATCATCGCCGTGTTTGATACGACCGGAGAAAATCATTCAGACAGTTTAGCAGCAAACCTGAGCAAGGTGTTTTCCGTGGACAGCGGACGTCGCACCCTCTTTTTGAGTTTCCGTGGGCGGGGACAAGAAGCCGAGGAAAGCACTGCTGACCTCATGGCTTTCCTTGCAGGCAAGGCTGAATGGAAAGATGTTCGATTCAAAGGTTCCTCCGACGGCAGTCACGACACAGCCATAGCTCACGACCCTGAGGAATCATTGGGAGCTTTCCGCGAGGATTTAGTGCTCAGACTCTTCAAGAGCTTGCGAGAAAAGTACCAAATCATTATCGTCGAGGCTTTTCCACCAGCATTCAATTCTGAAAATGGTATTCTCCATCACTTGGCAGATGCCGTTGTGCTGCAGATTCGATTGGGCGAAACCCGCCACGAAGATCTGAGCCGACTTTTACACTTTATGGATAGACGAAAAATCGCTGCCTCTTTTATATCCTGAATATTCTCAGCCTCAAGGTTCAGACTGAACCACCTCCTCACCTTTCACTCCAAAGATTAAGGCGAAATGAGTTCGGGCTGAATGAGATTGGGAAAGGTCGAAAACAAAAAACCAAAACTTAGATAGAACAACACAAGATAAAGGAAAACCCAGCGCAACTTGGAAAGCTTTAGCGGATCAAGGTAGCGAGCGAAGAGCACTCCAAGTCCCAGCACATGGATAACAAAAAGTAAGGCTAACTTCGTCAGCATTTACCTAGTTCCTCTTTTCTTTGCATAATCAATCGATAGCATCCGCCCATCAATAAGCCCACCATCATAAGGACTCGATTGATCTGAAGTCCAATATCGCCAAATACATAAGAAAAATATTGAACAAAGTAGAACAGGCAAACTACTCCAATGAACCTGTAGCCTACTAAATCCGGATCATAGATCATCCTTCCTGCAAGGCCCAGCATCGTCAGACAGAGCACACTAAGGCCAGATATCGCCAGAGGTCCGCCAAAGGTCCAAGTAAAGAGCAAGGTATTGTGCGGAATCATCTTATAGCGAGGATAATTCGCGGCCACTGATGGCATTGGAAAAAATTCGTTGAACTCCTTGCCAAATCCCAAGCCTGTTATTGGGGAACGCGCAATCTCTCGAAACAGGTTGGCATTTTCAAGATCGCGGTAACTAGGCCCCTCTGTTCCGGATTCAGCACCAAAGGAGCGATAGAGCGCTCCCACAAATCCCAAAGGCCCGGGCAGATTCCACGTCGCTGCCGTCACGAGTCCGGACACAAGAATCGTTGCAATCATAGTGCGCCCGTAAACCCTCATAAAAGATTTTGGCAACACGCATAGCAAAAAAGCAAGAGCCAAGGCTATACCCACATATGATGTACGTCGATCATTAAGGAGGTAAGCCGCTCCACAAATGACCAGCCCAGCCAGATTCAATATTTTTTTGATGATCTCTTCGTGACGAAAGGCGTAGACGACGAAATAGAGCATTGCTACAACAAGAAAAGCCGGAGCATAGTGTTCATAAATATATTCCGCATCCCTATACAGTTCACGATGAGTCGCCCACATGAAGATCGTTTGAGCTGCCTTGAAGCAATTGATCATGACGAACCAGAAGAGGAATTTATGAAAATAGGCTCTGTCACGGAGCAAGACAAAACCGATAAAGGCCCAAACTGGCAAGAGATAGAGAAATCGAATTTGGATGAAAATAGTCTCCAACGCCCCCCCTGTTAGGGCACCCCATGCCGAGGCCAAGAGAGATGGCAAAAATAAACTCAAGCTGATGATCAGCAGCGTCGTGAGCCGTAGCTTGAGCCAATGACGTCGCTCCTCTTGAGTTGTAATCAAGACACAGAGAGCTGCAAAGCCCAGAGCAAAGGCCTCCATCCCAAGAATCCCAAACGACTGAAAGAGTAGGATACCCATCATCTCAGACCAGTTCTCAGCGGTCCCCCAGGGACCAAGTGCAGTATCATCAATAAGAAAGCAAAGGACGAGAAAACTCAGGAAAATAGCCTGATCGGAACGAGCTCCTAACCTTGGCAAGATCATCCAAGCGCCGACAAACATCAAAGGAAAGACGCTGAGAGGTAGAGCTGGAAAATAGAAGAAGAGAACTGCGCTTAAGCCTATGGCGGCAAGCAAAATAGCCATTTCAAACCATAGCGAATGACCGCGAGGTTTGAAATCCAAAGAATACTTATCCGGATCCATCCGCACTCCCTCATGTTTGCTTAGTGAGAGCATCCCTGTCCTGCCACTGCTCATGCGACTTGGGCATGTATGGGCAAGACGAGGCAAAGGCGTTTACTTTTGAAACCCAAGTTCGGGATTTTAGAGAATCGTTTGGCGTGCCAAGTCCTGAGTTTAGCAGATGCCTTGCAACCCACACAAATCATTTGTAAATAGAGCATTTGGGGCGGAAATTGGGGCATCGCGTCTGCGAAGGAAGCGCAGCCCCGGCATGATTTCAGGACCCATCGACCAATCTCTTGAGCAAAGTTGATGACTTAGACATATTTGCGGTGTCGAATTTACTTGCCGGCTCCAGACCTCTATGCTATCAGAAGGCGTCAACTTTACCAGTTCTTCCGAACGCTTCCTATGTGCTGATCATGCACAGCTCAATGGTTGCCAAAAGACCGAAGGGACAAGTCGTGCGCTACTCTGCTCTGGATAGTTGGAGAGGAATTTGTGCCCTCTTTGTGGTGATGTACCATTTCCCATTGCATGGCAATCTACGCGATCTCGACTTCTTTCGCGGTGGTTTCCTTTTTGTTGATTTCTTTTTTGTTCTAAGTGGTTTCGTTGTCACCGAAGCCTATGGTTCGCGATTGACCAATCTCAACGAACTCCGAAACTTCATCGTCAGACGCTTTGCACGAGTCTGGCCCCTGCATTTTGCAATACTCATGATTTACTTAGCGATAGAGCTAACTCGCTTCTTGGTGATTCATTTTTCATCCTATACCACAAAAACATCGAATGTGTTTGAAGGAAGTCGCAGCATAGCCAGCTTTTTAGGCAATCTCTTTATGGTTCATTCGATGGGTTTGTTTGATACTTTAACTTGGAATTCTCCAAGCTGGAGCATTAGCGGCGAGTTTTGGGTCTATATATGCTTTGCCTTTCTTCTCCTTTGGAGTAAATCTCACTTTTTCACTCTGTCGGCACTCATGGCTAGCCTAGCTTTCTTGCTACTGACTCAGGTGCCGATAGATTCAATCGATACGACCTATCAATACGGTTTTGTTCGCTGTATATTTGGCTTCTTTGCTGGTGTTCTGGTGTGGAAAGTTCGATCACGTTGGCAACACAAACAACTGCCTAAACCGTGGATTATGGAAGCTCTCACCATGCTAGGTATTTATGTCTTTGTGAGCTTCCACCACTACGGCCCACTTTCCTTCCTAAGTCCTTTAGTCTTTGCTTGTGCAGTCTTTATTTTTTCATTCGAGCAGGGCCCTATCGCGCAATTTCTACAGCGTGGCCTATTTCCAAAATTGGCTACTTGGTCCTACTCCATATACCTTATTCACGAGCTTGTTCTTATCTTGATGAACAGTATGATATCTGTGGGTAGCAAAATTTTAGCGACCAGATCCCCCGATTTACTTCATTCTATGAGTCAATTCTTTGCCAATCGTGTGGCCATGGATGGAGTGAATTTGCTGGCGCTGGCAATCGTTGTCGGCCTTGCTTCACAGTCGTATCGATGGATAGAAAGACCCTTTCAGCAGCGCCTCATTAGACTTTGGTCATCAAGGTGATTCAGTTCAATGATTTGATTGCTGCCTCAAGCACATGGGCACTCAATCGATCATGAAATTTCTCGACTATTTTGCGTCGCGACATTTGGCTGATTCGCATGGCCAGAATTGGGCTATTCAGAAATTTTTCGATCGCCTCGGCCAAGGCCGCAGAATTTTGCGGCGGTACCAGGAGCCCGTCAATATCGTGATCGATCAGCTCCGTCACACCACCACTGAAAGTAGCTACAAC
The DNA here is from genome assembly GCA_041736645.1 of Oligoflexus sp. GTDB lineage: Bacteria > Bdellovibrionota_B > Oligoflexia > Oligoflexales > Oligoflexaceae > Oligoflexus. The sequence goes on from JBGSTF010000352.1 coordinate 75,066, forward strand.
CGGCACTTCCAGGGCCATCGCCTCCATGATAGCCACACCAAGCGGCTCATGAAGACTTGCCAGCACAAAGACATGGCTTTGGCAAATTCCTTGCTTCACTCGCGACTCTGACACAGCACCTAAAAGTTCGACAAATGGAGCTAATTCCAAACTCTCAATGAGCCGCTGCAATTCAAGGCGATAGCCGCTTCCGCCAAGTTCGTCTTGGCCTGCGATTTTTAATCTGACATCAACACCTTTATCCCTGAGCATCTTAATGGCCTTAATAAGATAATCTTGGCCTTTACAAACATTCAAACGACCAACACTGAAAATTTGACAAGGACCTTGGCCATCCCAAGCTTTATAAGGCACCGATCTCTTAAATACCTCTTCGTTCACTCCCATAGGAACAGTATAGATTGAGCGAGGTAAAAATCCGGCTAAAGAGCCATGAACCTCCTCAAAAAGTCGCTTGGTAATAACAATTGCAAAAGAAGCGAATTGCCATTTTTGCTTTTGATTTGGCCCATAGTCGCCCAAAGGTCCATGCAGAGTGATGCTATAGGGAACTTCGGCGATCAGCTTTGCATACATGGCAACGTGGGCGGCATCAGAGCAAGAGTGGACGTGCACATGATCCAATCCATTGCTACGAGCAAGCGTAGCGAGCTTCGATCCTATGAGCGTGAAGCCAAGCAGCCTCATCTTGCCCTTGATGGTCAATCCCTCAGCCGAATAAATTGATTTTAGGCAGCGCCACCAGGCTCTAGGTCCGAAGCGCAAGAGAGATCCGGCCAATTCCATCACATAGGGAATCGAAAGACCTGGAAACAGGTAAATGGTCTCTTGCTGGGCCTGTTGCGCCCAATCGTGCGAAATGATTTCGCGGGGGGGTTTACGGGTCGAGACGAGTTGAAGTGTCACACCCATTGCACGCAGTCGATCAATTTCTCGAGAGAAAAATATGTGCGTCTGGCCGGGAAATTCGGGAACGAGATAGCAAATTTTTAAAGTCATCTATATACCCAGTTCTGCAAGTGCCTTGAATCCTGTTTCTTTTTATCTGAACTGCCAGGGGCCGAGGGTACGAGACGATTCAAGGTCCCATCACTCTTTGACTTGTTGGGAACTCTTCAGCGCATCCGCAATTTCAGTAAAAAAAGCAACTCTTTTAAAGCTTTCCCCGATTCCCTATAGCATTTCGAGCAAAAATCACAATCATCAAGTGTTGCAAGCCTTCAGGTAATAGTCGAAACTTGAGAAGACGATAATAGCTTTGAACGGTTAGGCCCAGAGCTGAGCGAGCCTGAGTTGGGAAAACTCATCCCGCCGCATCCAATGACGGAGATTCTTTTGCAGCAATCGTATGCCCGAAGCAGGCTGGTGAGACTCAGCTCTATATGAAAAAAAGAACTTTGTTGCCGCCCGACGTAGACGAAGTCAGGTCACTCATCAACATTGAGCAAGACGAGCAATTGACCAAACATAAAGGGCTCAAGCGTTTTAAGCTTAGCTTATGCACTCCCATTTAGATATAAAACTACTTAAGCTGAATCAAACAGAAAGACATCTTCCATCCATCCAAAATTTATTTTGCATTATTGAAGAGAACTGGGAAATAATGCTTGGCAACATTCAATCAAAAGAGCGAATCCTCATTAGAGAAAAATTTATTTGCCAATTTATTCTTGCTTTAGGCAAAACCACTAGAGTCCCCTCTGGATGCAGTAAGAGATGCAAAACGATAAGCGCTTTAGCACTACATTTTGTGCAATCAACTCAGCAGGAGTCATAGATGCAGCCATTGATCCAAAGCGCCTGGATTCGACTTGGAATCATGTACCTATATATCGCCCTCAGCATATGTCACCCTAGTTCTCTCTTTGCTGTTCATTTAGCTTTGCCGGTCTTTCGAGATCGATTGGAAAGTGACTTTACCAATTGGTCATGGGGCACCTACGAAGCCAGCCAATCACGTGAATTTGAATCGGGAGGATCTGCTATGAGTTTTACTCCCAAAAACTATAGCGGCCTTTACTTGCAGAAAAATGGTGTTCCTTTTAGTCAGAAGGACTACAATGCGCTCACTCTTTCAATAAAGCAGAGTGCTGACAATGTTCAGCAAATCCGCATTGGAATTGGTGAGTCAGGTACCAATAATGCACTCAGCACTCTGGTAACCATCCAGCCTGGAGGCTGGCAAAAATTGACAGTTCGCTTCGATCAGATGGAAAATCCTATAGGCGATTCCTTTGACAAGATTTTCATCCAGGGAGGCAATCTTGGTAATACGGGAACTTTTTTCGTTGACGAAGTCTACTTAGCTCAACTCACGAATGTCCCAGACCCACTGCCTAACCAAAAGCCAATCGAAACCGATCCGACTCCAAGCAATTTTTCACCAGCAGGCATTCGAGCCCTAAGCAAACTAGAAATCAGCCTTTCCATGCAAGAAATCTTCCACCTGCCTAGCCCTCCCTACTTGGATAGCTTTCACGAGCAAACGAGTCGAACGCAACTCTTTCGAAATAGTCTATCCATCGTTAACGATTCCGCCAACCTCCGAGCCTTAGATCGCGAAATATCCTTAGTCATTGAGGGAATTAATCTATCTGATCTATCTAACAAACTGAACGGTTGTGACGTCCTTATCAAGGCCAATTGTCGCGAGAGGTTCTTGAAACACATCGCCATGCATGCCTGGCGACGCCCTCTTTCTGCTGCTGAAGACGCATTTTTTAAGGATATGGCAGCACAGATTTCTATTCCTCCAGGGCCAGACCAAAGTACTCCATTGAAATTTATTCTATCTAATATCCTCTATGATCCAAGATTTCTATTCCGTTCTGAACTCGGAGCCAACGACAGAACTTCGACTCAAAAAGGCTTTCCGCTCAAAGCCTGGGAAAAACTTTCAGCTTTAAGCTATTCGCTCACTCATCGACCACCATCCGTGGAGTTGATTTCAAGATTGCCCGATTTTGAAGCCGACCCTAGCAAATTTCAACAGTTGATTCGGGACTATAGCCACTCTCCGCAGCTGGCATTGATGGTGAGTGAATTCATGAGTCAATGGCTCATGATTCATGGCTTGGAAGATCAATCCATGGCCGACGTTCCGGATTGGAATAAAGCTAAAGCTCGAGCTTATATCTCAGAAATGCGCCAATCAATTGCAAGCAGCCTAGCTGAAAGTGGTTCACTCTACTCTCTCACTACTACCCCAAATACAGTTGCGGGCAACCAGGGTTTTGGAATTTTCGGAAGCCGAGCCTTTCTTACCGCAAGCGGCAAAAACGGTAAGCCGTCGATGATTTATCGCGGGGTTCGCCTCTTGCGCTACGCTTTGTGTCAAAATTTGCCCGCTCCACCACCAACCATTGATACGGCACCACCCAAAGACTTGGACCTGAATGATCCAAATTTTGACGAGAAGCTTACTTTGTATCATGGAGCACGCTCTGGCTGCAAAGGCTGTCACAGTCGCATCGACCCCATGGGCTTGGCCTTGCAAGGTTTTGACGGACTGGGGGCCAATCGCTCGCACAAGGTGGACTTTGAAGCGCTTGGCATCAAACCAACAGTCACCGTTTCTCTGGCTGGTGCTAGCAATACGATTTCAACGATAGATCCTGAGGCCTTTGCTCATAGTCTTGCAGAATCAACAGTGTTCAGCCGATGCTTTGCCCGAAGCGCCATGCGTTATGTCATTGGACGAGATCTGTCGGACAAAGAGCTGAGCCTGGCAGATAGTCTGGCAAACCAGTATCTAAAAGTAGGCAGCGAGTCTCAAGATAGCGTCGCAAATTTTTTCCAAGCGCTCACCTTGCCGGATGATCTCTATATCCGCTCGGCCACCGCCAATCAGTGAGGAAAGTCATGTTGAATGATGAGAAAAACCAAGCGCTGAGTCGACGTTCTCTTATAAAAAGTATAGGCGGATTGGCTGTTTCTTGGCCTCTTATGCGAAGCTTGGCCCAGGCTCAATCTGCTCAAGACACTGGGCCATTGAAAAGATTAGTGCTGATCTGTGGTGAATCAGGCAGCTCCAGCGTCTGGTGGCGACCACAAGGCACCGAAAATGACTTCAACATAGAATTTGATGGCGCTGTACTCAAACCTTTGGCACCGCTGCGTTCGAAACTTTTGATCATCAATGGGATAGGCAATTACGCGGCATCGTTCAAGGGAGTTGAAAGCCATGAGGTGAGATCAGTAACTTTCACGGCATGGGCCAATTCAAAACCGGGCGATCCAAGCTATGCTCGCGGACCTTCTGTGGATCGAGGCATCATTGAAAAGCTTCGAGAGCCCAGGCCCCTTTATGCTAGCATTGCCAGCCCCGTGTCTGGATTCGGCAGCGAATATTACTATGCACAAGCTGGATATCCTATAAGTGGGGTGGGAACACTCAGCGGAATCTATGATGCGCTATTTGCTAATCTTCCAGGTCAATTGCCTTCGGGTGGGTCTCCTGATTCTTCGCAAGCATTGCGCAAGAAATATTATGATCAGCAACTTGCGGACGCCACTGTGCTTCGATCAAGATTAGGCCCGGATGCTCGCCTTAAGCTGGACGAGTACTTGACCACCCTACAAGAAAAACTCAAAGATGTTTCCGGAACTCCCGCCAATCAAATTGGTTTCCCAAATAAGCCAGCAGGAAATCCAGACTATTCAAAAACAGTTCCGGTTATGGGGCCCTATGATACCTACAATCGAGAGCTTGATTTGGTTGCTGACGGACTGGCTCTCGGCGTTACTCAAGTTGCCTGTATACGGCTTCATCACGGCATCATCGAAGACAGCTTCAATGGTCAGATGATCGATACCTTTAACAGCTCGGGGCAAAGAACTGGACAAATTCCAATCACTGACTTTCACCAGAATGTGGCTCATGCACAGGGCGTGGGCGATCAGTTCGCAAACTTGACACCAAATCTTCACTGTCGAGATGTGCATAACGCTCAATCTAAAATCATCGCGAGATTCTTGCAGAGATTGGATACGAGTCGCGATCGCGACGGAACATCCGTTCTCGACAATACATTGGTGGTTTGGACAACTCAATTGGGCGATCAGGCCTCCCACTTGAGCGGACGCCTGCCTTACGTCCTGGCTGGTGGTCTAGGTGAAAAGATGGGCACTTTTAGGATGGGACGTTATCTGGATTTCGCTCCCAACAGCATCAAAGGCATAAATGATCTTTGGGCAGACCGATGCCAGGTCGCCAGCAACGTCGTGCTCAACAGTGTGCAAAAAACCTTCGGCATCAATCAAGACTATTTTGGCGAAAATCTCGATCCGGCAAAGTGCAGAGGCTATCTGCCTCGAGCAACCTGAGAGATGCAAGAAAACCTTCCGATAGCATCGAGCTCAGAGCTACGGAGCCATTTCAGCCTTGCAAAACTCGAGTCAATAAGCTTGCTGGCTTCATCGATGACCCTTGATTGGACGCATTATTTTTGAGCCAAGCGCTCTGTGGCACAGAAAAGCCCGCGAGTATGGTGTTGATGACGGAAGCCATCGAGATATAGTTATCCAGGCTAAAAACCTCAGGATTGTCCTGGGACGTTTCGCCTCGCGCGAAATCGTAGGGCTTGCCCATGCGTTTGAGCAGATCGGCGTCCAAGCTTCGGTGGAGATCTGAGACCTGGGCGAATTCACCGTCGCTATCCAAGGCATCAAGATCAGTGGCACCGACCACCAAATCGCCCCTAATGTTCTTGCCTGCAAGAAGAGCCATGTTTCCCTGCGGATTATGGTCTGTTCCACTCTCTTCTATGGGCAATCTGAGTTGGCGATTGGTGCGGGAAAATTCGGAGTTGATCATAACAGTGGTGACGTCGAGCATGCTCAGGCCGCGCACTGCATCATAGGGAGTCTCGATCAGAAGCTTGAGAACCTCTGCAATATCAGCCATGAACTGAGTGAATGTCACTGGGGAAGCCGCAGCATCGGTCGCTGCGTGGGTATCAAAATCATTGCTGCTGTCGACCAGCAGAGCCACATCAGCGATGGATTCACTGAAATACTTCAGCGCCACGCGTACCCCTTTGACCAGGTTGGGATCGCCCGTTTCGTAGGACACCTGAGCCTTGGCCAATTTTGTCGATAGTGGACGAGCCTGATCCATTCCCGTTTGATAGGAGCGGCAGCCTTCACCGAACATGCCCGCACCTTCTGAACAGGACGCGGTCCGACTCGCAACCCATGCCCTAGCCGGGGAGCTTGCACCGTTTTGGGCGTCAATCAAGGCGGCTTTGGCAGCCAGGAGGTTCACAAGCTTTTGGTCAAGAATCAGGCTGCGTTCTTTATTGCTAACTGAAAAATCAAACGATGAGCCAAGACCTACAAAAGCCAAAGGCGTCTGAGCCCGAGTCAGCAGAGGACCGAAATAGGTTCCGCTAAAGGGGTTGGCCGAATACACGACGTGCTCGTTTTCAAAATGTCCTTCAAAGCCCGGTGTCATATGAATGCCATTAATGATCGCCAGCCTGTCCTTGTAAGGAAGCAGCGCTTTGGTAAAAGGTGCGGCCAAACATTGGCCACCAAAACGGCCTTGCCAAAGAAAAGGGTCCTCGTCAGCGAAGTTGGCGACTTTTCCCGCTGCCTTGAAACTTAAAGGTCGGGCATCGAAAGAGTAAAGCGTGTCAGCTCCCGGAAGCACTACGATATGAATGAAGAAATGTGGCAGCGCTCCTGACTCCTGTGTGGCCGCAAGTCGAGAGCTGAGCCCGACGCCAGCAAGGGCTGCTGAACCAGTGATCAATTGGCGACGTGAGAGTTTCATAGTCAGCATACCCGGGGAACTGAAACATCTCAGTGGAATTTCTGGAACAAAGCTATGGTGGATTACGCCGTTTCCCAGGGAAAAATGT
>JBGSTF010000320.1:0-6937 GCA_041736645.1 Oligoflexus sp.
GGCGGTTTGATGGGATTGGCTGCTGCCATGCTGTTGTTTTTGAATGTCAAACCTATCCAGCAAGATGTCACCCAGGTACGAGGCGGAGATGCTGGATTTTCAGCAACAATTAAGATTTACGAGAAAGCTGCAGATGGGAGCTTAACGGCTTTGCAAGAGGGAGTTTCGGCCTCGCATCAAGTCGTCGTTAAGATCGAGGCCAACGGTGATGGGCAGGTTGCTCTTTTTCGTCAGCAAAACGAAGCAAAGCCTGAATTTGTGACAAGCCTCACTTACAAGAAGGGCCAAGGGGAAATGACTCTCCTGGACGAGCAGAGTGGCAAGGGTACGAAATACTGCGTGCTAGGCGCCAAAGATGAAGAAGGACTGAAGCACTTAGTTGAGATCGTCCATGATCTCTGGGCTTATCTGCCTGCCGGTTCCTGCCAATTGACTCCTTGATCGACAGAGCCCGCCTACCAGCGGGGCTTGTAAATCCAACCCAATCCACCGCGCTGATGAGTCATAGCATACACACCCTCATTGAGGGTGATGTTGACGAGAGCCTTTTCCTGACTAGATACGGCATTCAGCCATAGAAAATTGCCCCAGGAAAAAGACAGCACCAGGATGATCACCGAGGTCCAGTAGCTTACGGGAAAGTCATCCAACCAATGTGGCCGGACTATGTTGCGTATAAAGAACGCTATCAAGCCCGGTACCGCCGCAAACGCATAGAAAAGGCTCCTTTCTCGATCAAATTCGTCAGAAACCCAAAGGGTACCGTAGAATCCAATCAAGCAGTAAGTTCCCAGCAGTCCCAAGAAGTAATTGCGGATTGTTCGATCTTGAAGCGTCATCGTTCAGCTCCCATGACATTAGCAATGGCCTCTTCGCTTTCCATAATGGTCGTCATCGGCTGCTGCAGTCAAGATTTTGCCTGCCGCACCGAAAAGCTATGAGGGGCCGGCTTGGCGCTTGGAGGGGCATATGGCTAAAAAGTGGATCTTTCTCATCGGACTCAGTCTGAGTCCTTGGCTTAGGGCCGCACCTGTGACGGATCCCTTCGTCAAAAATTTGACGCTGATCGGCGTTATCCATGTCGAAGGAAACAAGACCAAGGGACAGTCTGTGGCTGTCCTTCGCGAAAAAGCCAGCGGTCGAACACTGATCATGCATAAAGGTGACATGATTATGGAGGCTGATCTCGAGCTTCGAGACTTGGCTCCCCAAAAGATCACGCTGGTTCGTGGCACGCAGCAATTTATATTGCGAGTCGAAAATCAGCCAGAAACTTCAGAGGCGAGTGTGGCGAGTTCTGAAACTCCCGATGCAGTTGAAAGTAGCGAAGAGGTGATTGCAACGGAAAGTCTGGAGAATCCCGCGACCATTCTTGGGGGGGCATCGCGGTTTACTGAAGCTGCTTCGGAAGACGTCATGAAAGCACCCAAGCCTACTCCGCGCCCGACGCAACGCTTTGAGCCACCAATACTACAAGAGTCGGAGTGCGAGGCGGAGGACTGCGGCCACTAGCGAATGGACACAAGACACGCGGTTTTGAAATGAATTGAACTCCTCGCCTATTTCACTTATCCATGAGAGATTGCTGAAAACTCATCTCACTTGGAAAAGGAGCCGTGCATGAAAGGCGAAGCAAAGGTCATAGAGGCCTTAAATGATGTCTTGACGGGAGAGCTCTCTGCCATCAATCAGTATTTCTTGCATGCCAGAATGTTAAAAGACTGGGGATATGACCGCATCGCCGCCAAAGTCAGGCATGAGTCGATTGATGAGATGAAGCACGCAGAAAAACTTATAGATCGGGTCCTTTTTCTGGAAGGAGTGCCGAATGTTCAGCGACTGCTCAAGATCAATATTGGCGAAACTGTCAAAGAGCAATATGAAAGCGACTTGAAATTGGAGTATGACGCTGTTGAGCGTTTGAAGAAAGGCATTCAGATTTGTGAAGATCTTAAAGACCACACATCGCGTGAACTCTTTGAGCACATTTTGGAAGATGAAGAGCAGCATATAGATTGGCTTGAAACTCAACTGCACCTGATCGAAGAGTTGGGCGTTGCTCATTATCTCGCTCAGCAATTGCGCTCAGAGTCTTGATAGCTTTGGCAGCCCGATTCTTGGAGTGATTTTTTCAATTCAGGGATGCAAGCTCCGCAGCTGCTGCCGGCTTGACAAGTCTTTTGGATTTTACGGAGACTGTCGCAACCTTGATCTTTCAGTTGTTCCAAAGCTTGTTGATTGATGCCGAAGCAAAGACAGACGATCATGAGTTCCTCCAAAGATATATACTTATCGGTCTTTGTGATAAGGATATTGAGAACTATTTTCAATACTCATTAAACACCTGAAATGATTGGGCTTATCAGCCCAATCCTCCAAGGTATTTTTCAGCTTCACAGCGACTTCAGGAATTCCAGAACTTCGTTCCTTTTCACTGAATCCAATGCCTTGTAGGCCTTTTGGGAGTTCTCGGCTTCCCCGCCATGCCACAGGATGGCTTCCTCTAAGGTGCGCGCCCTGCCGTCATGCAGGTAGGCACTGTAGGGGAGGATAGTCGAAGCCAGACCCAGTCCCCAAAGAGGTGACGTTCGCCATTCGCTTCCCGAGGCCGCAAAGTCGGGTCGATGATCTGCAAGCCCCTCGCCCATATCGTGCAGCAATAGGTCTGTGTAGGCAGCAAAAGTTTGATTACGCAAGGCGACGATGGAACTCTTGTCATCTGTGCTTAAGGTCGGACGATGGCAGGCAGCACAGGCGAGTTGCTCAAACAACTGTTCACCACGCAGGGCTGCCCGACTGAGTTCTTTGACTCGATCCGGTACCGCCAGGGTTTGCGTGTAGTAGGCGGTCTTTTTAACCAGATCCAAATCGATTTCTATACTTCCATCGAGATCGGGGGCTATGGGATTTTTCACGCCCATATCTTCGGCGAAGGCTCCACCTGCTTGAACGATAAGGCTAGGGGCTGAAGCTTTCCAACCGAATCGGCCGATGGCGACCTTTTGATGAACAGGATCCCACACGCGATTCAAAGTTCCGGAAATGCCATCACCATCCCGATCGAATGGATCTTCCAAATCCAATAGCGTTTGTTCCGCTACAGCTTCCAGAAGTCCCAGGCCAACAACAGGTGGGGTTTGTCTTATAGAACGGAGAACCGCAGGGTCATTGACGCGTTTGACCTGATCGGGGTTTCCTGAAGCGGTGAGTTTGGGTTTACGTAAGGTATACTCACTGCCGTCTGCAAACAGACCTTTGATCTCTTCCCAAGTGATGCTGAGTGTAATTTCAGCTTCTTGTCCAAATACAGCTTGATCCTGAATCTGGGTGCCAAAGCCTGGAACCGGATAGGGTCCATTGCCGGGGACTTGCGTCCCCAAGGCTTCAGGAAAACGATTCAAAGCTGCGGGATCAAGGCTCACTCTGACCAGCATGGGTGATCGGAGAGTTCCTGGTTCGCCCAGGACAGGCATGCCACGACCATTGCGAACGTGACAGCCTCGACAGCTGGTATTGTTGAAGGTCGGTCCTAGCCCAGGATGAACCTTTGCCGGAGCATTGACAAATTCAGCTTCGAAGAGGACGTCCCCATCGCCGTGCAATTTAAATTCTTCACTATCAAGATTGGGCGCAGGGACTGTGAAAGCCCCCGAACTGCGATTATTGATCGTAGTTTCACCGCCTGCTCTGACAGTCGATCTAAGGCTAACTGTCTCGTCCCTGTCCTTGGGTCCACAAGCCAGTGCACTCGATAGGGATAAGAGTAAAACGATCCATTTCTTTGCCATACAGCATTCTCCTTTGTCGGCTGATTACGGGAGCAAAAGTTTTCGTACGTTTTGATCCAGAATCTCTTGCAAGGAGCGGATGGCTTCTTGTGCAGCGAGTACCTTAGGTCTTGATGCAGGATCGATAATAGATTTTCGGAAGGGATCCGGAATCGCTTGGAGCGCGCCGAGAGCATTGTCGATAGCAGCTTCGACCTTTTGATTCAAGTCAGGATCTTGGGCCGAGACTCGGCTGCTGATGCTTTCGGGGGCTGCGGTTCCAGTTCGGCTGCCTTGGTAGGTAAAGCGAATGCTGCGAATATTGTTTTGGAAATCATCCAAGGAGTTGAAGGAAAACTGGCTTTCGACCAAATTAGGATCCTGCTGATCGAACGGTTGGGCGATTTTGTTGTTGGCCACCTCATCGGCGATCCCGACCATTCCTTCCAACAATTCCTGAATAGCTGCTTGGGTGGTGGGATAGAAGTCGTTGCCAGATTCACCAGCATTTTTCAAGGCTAATGCAAAGGCAGATTTGCCTGCGATGCCTTCCTTCCAAGCTTTGAGAAGGCGTCCTGTCACGGCCTTATGATTCAGAGTCAAAGCTCTGAGATAAGATTTTTCTTGGCTGCTGAGGCCGGCTAGGGTTTTAGCCTTTTCGTAGCCGAACAGAATAAATTCAATGGCGTGAAAACCTTTCAGGGATGGATCCACCGTATCGACATCAATATTCGCATAGGCTGCGATCGCGGCATCGAGGCCGGCATGATCCAACGGCCAACTATCCATGGCCGGGTCATAGCCAAAGGTATCAACAGGCCCATAGAGAAAGGCTTCACTTTGTTCCCAAGGAATTCGAGCCGCGACCCAAGCACCACGTGCTGCTTGAAATGAGGCTTCGGATGGTGCGGTCACCAGTTGAGCGACGGCAGTATCCAATTCAGCCGAGCGATTGGCAAGTTCCTGATAGGTTTCCAGAACCACAGAATCGACAAAGCTAGCAAGAATGTCCCGATCGGATTCAGTCGTGCTCACGGGCTCCGTGCCGCTCGAGTCGGCCTTTTGGCAAGCGCTCAGGCTGAATAGAAGTGAGACACTGCAAAGACTTCGGCCAAATTTGGACAAGCATTTCATAGACGATCCTCCCCTTTGGGTTGAAAGTTCAGTAAACAAACTGCAAAGCAAATTGGAGCTCTTGTTCGGTGCGTAATCGCGCTGATCCGAATTTTCGTTCGACCAGGGCCAGTTTGAAATTCAACATGGACTCGACTTGGTAGCTGGCTCCTAAACTTACAACATGGCGGGAAAAACGATCCTGATCCAGCTGACCATCAGCCGCCTTATAAACAGTGTCGTAGGCCTCCCAGCGAACAAAAGGAATCAGCGAGTCTTCCGGTTCGAAGCCATCGAATCGATAGCCCCATTCCGTCCAGGCGGAATAGGCTTCTTTGCCAACCGGGCTGCGCAGAATTCCCTGGTACTTTTGTGAAAGTCCAGCGTTGCGTCGATTGATTTCGTCAGCATTATGAATCTTGCCCTGAATTACCGAAGCTTGCGCCACGACTCTGTCCCATTGGGCACGCGCAAACCAGGAGAGCAGGGTGAGAGGCGTTTTTACATAACCGCAGGGAGCAACTTTTTGAGCATCACTCGTACCGGTACAGGTTTTGGTTAAATCTGGCTGAGGGCGATTCGCACTGGAATCACCGTAATAGTAGGAAAAGCCGGTTTCTATATTTGGAATATTGTAGTTCGTCCAGCGCAGAACCAAAGCAGGATCGTTGGCTTTGTTCGTTTCAAACATTCTTTGCTGGCCACCTCTGACAAAGAACTGCGAGCTAAAGCCAGAGGAATCGAGGCCGTTGATCATCTGGACATGGAGCATTTGTTTCCAGGCTTGCCCCATATATTCAACGCCGATTTCACTCCAACCGGAGGGAATCAGATGCTCTTCACTTTCAGCGCGAACGGTTCCAAGGTAGTCGAACGGTTGGTGATAAAGCGGTAGCATTCCAAAAGCAACCGGCACTCGGCCTATCCGTAATCGACCCGCATCAAATTGCTTTTGAAGGTATATTTCTTCGAGCTGAACTTCTCCGCCTTTCTCGACTTCGATTTCATATTCGCCGGCTTCTTCGTACTCAAGCTCCTGGGTCGCACCTGTTCCGCCATGCTCAATTTCCAATTCAGCTTCGAAGCTAAATCCACGGGTGAGTTTTTGTTCCAATTCCAGGGTGAAACGCTTGGTGTCAAAGAGCCAGCGGCTGTCTTTTTTGGAACCGCGGGAACTGGCTTTCGGGTCTTCACCATAATTTGCATGAGTGAAAACCAGATCGCCATAACCCGAGAATTTCAATGCGGACACATTTGCTCTGGTCTCGGCGGCCTGGGCATAGAGTTGAGGCGCCGTCCATTGTACAAAAGCTAGAGGCAGAACAATGGACGTCAAACGCATAGATTTCTTTCCTTTCACTCGAATTCGATCTGGCTGGGGCCTGGGACGAGGGCTTCCACGGGCCACTTGAAAATGATAATGATTATTATTACAATAAATGAGCCAAATCCAGTGGAATTTTCTATCGAGGCTCTGGGAGGCCAAAGTTTGCGACTGGTTCGCTCACCAGGACCGCGTCTTTGATAAATATGAGAGAAATTATAGTGTGTTATGCTGGCACAGAAGAGGCGCCCTCGGCCCAAGCGTTTGCGAGGCTACGGCGTAGCAGACGGACGAGTGCTTGATCTTTGGACAGAACATGCCGAGGCTTTGGACAGCAATTTTTATATGTTTTTTATGCTAGGATGGTCTGGAATGGCGGTGATAAGGATTCGTTCTAAAAACCGTTATCGTGCAGCCGGAATCGAATCGTTGATTTCATTCAACGTAGCAAGGATATTATGCAGGTATATGTGTAGGATTTCAGCTTTGCGATCGTCTAAGTTCCCCTACCAACACTCTCATTTGCACTTGAAAGACTGGAAAGAGCCCCTCGATCTTCGCTCGTGGCATCAATGGGCTGAGCTGTTCTTGAAAATGCTCTTCTGTGGTCTGATTGATAGCGGTTTCGAGCTGATCGAGAAACTCAACCATAGTCATGGCTTTGACTTTTTTCAACTGGGGCAGCCGGCTGTTCATATTTTGCAATCTGCTTTTCAAGACTTCTGCATGGGGT
>JBGSTF010000004.1:0-12326 GCA_041736645.1 Oligoflexus sp.
GTCGCGGGTGCAGCGGCAGCAGCGGCCGGTGCCGCTGTCTCCGGGGTCGTGGACGATCCTTCTGGCTTGGTGGCTTCAGGTCTTTTATTGGACTTGCCATCATAAGCATCTTTATACCAGCCACTGCCCTTCAATTGAAAAGCCGGCAGACTCATAATTTTTTTCAGTCCTTCCTGGCCACAAGCTGGGCATGAAGTCGGATAGGCGTCAGACATTTTCAGCTGAAATTCTGCAATCTTATCACATTGCTCACAGCGAAATTCATAAAGTGGCATCCCAATTCTCCTCGTCTCTGTCTCACAGATTTCAGTTCTTTTGAACCCGCTTATTGGCAATAGATTCGTAGCTACATTGAGTCTCAAGAGGCCAATGTCAAGGGAGGATGGGATGGCGAGCAATAAATTTTTTGGAAAGCTGCGAATCATTCTCAGCAAAAACCCCGAACAGGACTCTATGGTCCCGCAGGGGTGGGATAATTTTGGGACACAGTTACGGGCCGTTAAGGCAGGCTTCTCCAAAGGTGAAAACCAGCGGAATCAGGCTTCGCCTCGCTTGATCTTGTCCATGAAAGCAGAATCCACGCGTTGCTTCAGTTCCTGTCCAGTTTTCCAGAAAGGCAAACGCTTGGGAGGAACGGTGATCTGCTCGCCCGTTTTAGGATTGCGGCCTTTGTAAGATTTATAGTCGCGAACAGTGAAGGCACCGAATCCACGAATTTCAACCCGATCACCCGTGGCGAGTGTCTCTGTTATGCTGTTGAAAAACAGGTCGACGACTTCCTCAGCCTTGGCCAGTGTTATGTCAGCTCGCTCCGCCAGACTCTCGATCAGCTCAGACTTTACCATTGATTTCCCCTTGTTAGAAACTCAAGCCCAAGACCTATTCTATCAAGACCTTGTGATGAGAAGCAACTATTAGCAGTGGATACTGAAACTTAGCCAGACTTCATGGCCTTTGGCGGGTGTCACCTTAGCAACAGCTTGGTCGAAGCCTTTTTTTGGCTTCTGGACAAGCTCCGGATCTCTCGCCATACTGACCCGCATAAGCGCAGCCCTACTCTCGGGAGGTTTAGGTCCAATCATGTCGAGTCCTCATAACACCCCATCGCGAACGATTCAGTCTTCTTCTCATACCACAGCCAACGATGCGAAAGTTTTGTGTGGTCGAGATAAATCACTCACCCACCGGGCGGTGATGTTCGCTGCTCTTGCCAAGGGTGAAACCATCATCCGCGAACCCTTATTGGGCGCTGATTGCCTGTCGACCATGAGTTGCTTTCGAGCGCTGGGAGTACAGATCGATGCGATCGATGCCAAGACTATTCGAGTCAAATCAGACGGATTTGCTGCTTTTCGCAGTCCCACAGTCGATTTGGATTGCGGCAATAGTGGGACTACAGCTCGTCTTATCTCGGGCATACTCGCCGCCCAACCCGGCCTCAAACTGCGCTTGATCGGCGACAGCAGTCTATCCACGCGCCCCATGCGGCGGGTGGTGGATCCTTTGAAAAAAATGGGCGCTCATATCGAAGGCAAGGATCAAGGCAATTTCCTGCCCCTCTCTATCATAGGGCAGAACCTAGAAGCGGCGGCTCATGAAGTCGATAAGGCCAGCGCTCAGGTCAAATCAGCTCTGCTGCTGGCGGGATTATTCTGTAAGGGGACAACGAGTGTGCACCTCCCCGCTGGATCCCGCGATCACACCGAAAGAATGCTCCAACGTATGGGAGCCCAACTCACAAGCCAGCAGGACGGAGGCTGGGAAAAAGTTTCCATTCAAGGTCCCTTTGCGCCACCTCCAGGTCAATATATGATTCCGGTCGATCCATCTTCCGCCGCATTTTTTTGCGTCTTGGGTCTTTTGCGCAAGGGCGGCACGCTCCTCCTTCCCGAAGTTCTCGACAATCCCACGCGGACCGGATTTTTACGGGTCCTCGCTCGTATGAGTTCGGCTCTTCAAACTGAAGCGGTCTCCGATCAAAGATTCGTAGAACCCATCATGCAGCTGCAGATTCAAGCTGGAAAAACCTTAAAGGCTACCGATATCGCCAGCAGCGAAGTGCCAACGCTGGTCGATGAGATTCCGATTCTGGCTGTCGCTGCAGCTTTTGCAGATGGACCCTCGGTATTCCATGGACTCGAAGAACTCCGTGTCAAAGAAAGCGATCGACTGAGTAAAACAGCAGAGCTCTTGCAACTTGCCGGAGCTGAGGTTTCTGTTCAGGGTGACTCGCTCAGAATCGCTGGCCGCTTGCGCGAGGTCAAGGGCTTTACCTATGATTCCGTAGGTGATCATCGACTGGCCATGGCTGCTGCAGTTATGGCTCGTCAAAGCAAAAAGCCCTGTTGTATTTTGGATTCGGAATGTGTAGGTGTTAGCTTTCCTGACTTTTATGAAGTGCTGGACACTATTCATTGACCAGAGCTCTCGGCTTTACATTTTCTTGGGAGACTGCATGATTCCCTCTGCCCCTTCATCCCGAGCTTGTAAGATCGTGGCTGTTGATGGACCCGCTGGATCCGGCAAAAGCAGCGTATGTTCCGAAGTCTGTCGCCGTTTAGGCTGGACCTATGTCAACACTGGTTTCCTCTATCGCTCGATCGCTTTGATCGCTAGGCAAAGAAACCAAGAGTTTGATCACAGCGAAGCCCTTCGCGGTATCATCAATGAGTTCTGCGAAGAGCTCAGATGGGATCCTATCACCCAAGCTGTTGGGTTTCATGGACAGAACCTGACTCCCCTGCTGTATACCGATCAGGCTGGAAAAGATGCCAGCACCATAGCCAAAAATCCACTGGTGCGTGAGCTGCTTTTGCCTCTTCAGCGCAAGCTGACTCTGCAGTCACCCATCGGAGCTATCGTCGACGGCAGAGATATAGGCACGGTTGTCTTTCCTGATGCTGATCTGAAGATCTTCATGACTGCCTCGCTGGAAGTCCGCGCGTTACGGCGCATTGGTCAGCTGCAGGAAGGCCAAGTGCCTGATACCGCGGAATTGGAAGCCATCAAGAGCAGCATTTTGCAAAGGGATCAGCAGGATGCCAAACGAGGCACAGCGCCCTTGATACAGGCTGCTGACGCCATCGTTTTTGATACCAGTGATGTCGATATTGAAGGGGCCATCGAAGGCATGACTCGCCTGATTCAATCAAAGGTCTCTTTGTAGGTCTCATCTTGAGCAAGCCGAGGCCCGGCTTCGGCTCCCGACCTGGGACGCAGGCTCTTCTTTCTATGACGAAGCAAACTTGGACGAAGGCTTGGCGCCTCTGCAGCCGGCTCCACCTCGCGCTCTTTTTCCAGCAAGGATTGACAGGTTTTCTGCAGAAGCTGAACTTCCGCTTGCATGACTTGCCATTGCTGCATTCTCAGTTTTTCTAAGGCGGCCTGCTGCTCAAGCTGCGCCTCCTGAAAACTGGCCATGTCCTTTCGAAACTGATTTTGCTGAACGAGCAAGGAACGAAGATCCTGATGAAAATGCCCAAAGAGGCCTCGAACTTGCTGCAGCTCGGTCTCTAGACTTCGAATCTGCTCTCTTTGCTGGTTCTGGAAACTTTGCGCCTTATGCAGTTCCGCCATCAGCCTTTGCGTAAGAAGCTGCTGATCCTGATCGTATTCCGCCGCCATGAGCCTTTGGCGCTGATTCTGACTGTGATCCAAGTTCTGCAACTGCTGACGTAGGAGTTGGGCCGAGCGACTTTCGAATTGCTCGAATTTTTCATGAATGACCACAAACAAATCGCTGAATCGATCATCCAAACTATCGATGGCCTGCTCGATCGCTCGGGATGAGCTTTGATGGGTAGCTGTGGCTCTGGTCCATTCTTGATAGTCTTTCAGATCAGACTCGCGATAGACCGGCCTGAGATAACGATCACGACGAATCCGACCCACGCGCAATTCTTTGCCGGATATTTGGGTCAAGCGGGAGCGCTTAATCCCAAGAAATTCCATAGCTTGCTCGGCATCCCAAACAAATTCCTCGACCAGATCTTCATCGCCGCGGAGATTGATGATCATGGGCAACTTAGGATCTTTCTGCGAGAGCGGGATATCAAATTCCATAGCCTTCAATCCTTCAAAATATGCGAAGCGCTTTGATCATCCAGCGATCCAAAGATTTAAACAGCTCAATATTTTTATAGTCCTTCTTGTTCTCGAAGAAAAGCTGGAATGACATGAAGTGCTCGCCCTCACGAAATCGGGTCAAATCGAAATAGAGACCCAGATTCACTGGACTCTCGAGCAAAGGCCTCGTTTCATTGTTATTCCGCTTCCTCAGTTCCTCGCCCTTGATATCCTTCAGGTAGTAGTAGGGAACATTGCCGTCTTGAAGCATTTGCTGGGATGGACGCATCAGAACATAAATCATACGATCTTCGCCGATCAGACTGGCCCAATATTCTTTTTCCAGGGCCTCGTCTTTCTTCAGAAAACTCAAGAGGCCTCCGCCTTGACCCGCGTCAGCAAAGGGTTTCATATTGGTATTGAATTCAAAGCGCGAAGGACTATCACGCAGGGCAAATCCATAGTAAAAGCCACTGCCTTTGTTCAAACTTTTGATGCCATCCAAAGGATTGTAAATGATCGCCGGAAGGATCACGGAATTACTAAAAAAGCTGACTTCGGTATACATGCCCACTTCAAAATTCAGCTTGAGAAATTGGTAGAGAAAAGTCACCCGAACGATGGTCCGCACCGGGCCTGTTCGAAAAGCTTCCAGCCGACTGTTGACGGATCGATGATTCACTTGAAGGGTCAGAAAATACTTCAAATCAGCTTTGGCATAGAAGGTGGACGAGTCGATGAGCGGCACATTTCCAGGCCCTGAGGTCGCACCAGGCTTGATCATCTCAACGCCGTTAACGACCATGTAGTTCTTTTGATCGAACAGATAGCGATAGCGAGAGGTGATAACTTCCCCAGCTCCAAGATTAAAAACCACGTACTTTTGATCGACCAGTGCTGGCGGATTCTGCAGAAACACCCCCACATAGACCGCCCCTTCAGTACCTTCCGGTGTTCCAGCCGGTGGTGATATCTTAATTTCAAAGACGGCATGCGGCTGACGACCATTCTGCCAGCGGGTGGGAGTCACGACCGGACCCACGTCATCGCCCATAAAACTCAACTCATCGAGCTCGCTAAAGATCCCATCGCCCGTCTGCGCGTTGGGATGGGGACCCTCGTTCATCACGTAATCGCCGATCTTGTTGATCTCATCAATTTGGAAAGGAATAGGAATCGCTTCCCCACTCGCGTCCGTGCGAAACATGCGATAGGTTTTTATAGGATATTGGGCAATAGCTCGGATTTTATTGGCAGGAACAATGATGGGAGCCCTGTGAATCCCGGCTTCCAAACTCTGCGTCAAGGCCAAGATCGCCAGCAGAAGGGGCCAGAGACTGAGCCATCGGCTATAAAGCAAAAGGCAGGCACACCTAGTCGTCGCCATTCGCTGAGCCCGATTCAGTAATGCCATCTTTGACCCTCTCTCCGTCTGAATGCACGCGCCTGGCTCTGGGATTTGAACCATGGAATCAGGACGTATTTTAACATACAATGGCCTCGGTTTGATCAACTTCACCAATCCCGAGAGATTAGATGGGCCTTTTCATCGACTTCCACCTGGAATTCATCAGACGCTGGATCCTCGTCAGTCTCTGCTTCAGCAGCTGCCTAGGCGCATCTTTATCGGCGGCAACTCTTCCGAGTCCTGTGGAGCCTAATGTCACAAGGCCTGGGTCCATTTACTTTCGCTTTCAAGTGTCATGGGAACTGATGCGCTCCGGATTCAATACCATGGACGTGGCCTTGGAAGCCGAAACCTACACCGAATACTGGGCTATCTTGTATGTGGGGCCTGACGAAATCGAACTGCTCACCCCTCGCGGCAGAGCACAGGTGATAGGATTGCATCACGGCGACGAAGCTGAGGGAACTTATCCAAACCTTCTGATTATCAATGAATCTGAGTTCACGCGTCTGCTCGGAATGGATCCGGATCCCAATGGGATCTTGGATAAATGGGTCTTTGT
Organism: Oligoflexus sp.; assembly: GCA_041736645.1. Taxonomy (GTDB): domain Bacteria; phylum Bdellovibrionota_B; class Oligoflexia; order Oligoflexales; family Oligoflexaceae; genus Oligoflexus. The sequence continues at coordinate 6,036 of JBGSTF010000004.1, forward strand.
CGATCTTCCAACCCGGGAAACCAATGAGCAGAATTTTACCTTAAAGGCCAGCCCGAAATACTTTATCAGCGTGCAATTGACGATCAATTACTAACGAGCCTGGTTCAGAATCACAAAGGCCTCGTTGCCCAAGAGGTGAGTCGGGACCTATAATGGACAAGCAGCTGATTCTCGACTTGGTCAATTTGGGAAAGGTCGGCAATGGAAGACACTTCGCAGGCCATCATGGATTGCAAAAACTGCGGTCGACGCTACTTCAATACCGAAGACTTCCTTGCTCATACCAGCCGTTGGCGAGTCTGCACCGAAGGTCACCTTTGGTTCAATTGTGCTTGTGAGTCGACCAATGTCATTCTCAAGGGAAAACATGATTGGTATCAACCCTTTGCCCATCTTAGTCAGGGGGCTGAGTCCATTTTCAATCAGATTCCAAGTCTCAGCGAACTGCCACGCCTACCCACATCGGTCATGGAACTCTTGCAGCTGATCGACGACGAAAATGCCAGCTCACAGACTTTAGCCCAGGTAGCGCGCCAGGATCCTTTACTCTCCGCTCGCATCCTGCGGATAGCCGAGAATCAAAGCATACGTAATCAAGGCAAATTAAAGTCCTTGGCCCATGCTATTTCGTTGGTTGGACGGAATCACCTGAAGGAAATAACACTCATAGCTGCCATCAGCAGCGTCGAGACTAAAACCCGAGTGTTTAGCACCGATGTCTTCTGGGATCATTCCCTCACCATCGGGCGAATTGCCGAACATCTAACTAAGCATTTTGCCCCCATCTTTGCCGACGAAGAAGCCTACATCACAGGCAGCGTTTGTAATCTGGGCAAACTGATCTTGGCAATCTGTCGACCTGATATTGCCGATCGTTTCCAAACCGAAGTCGATGATTTTCACACACTGGGTCCATGGACTGAAGCCGAGAATCGCCATACCGGATACCAACACACAATCGTTGGTGAGATTGGTGCTGCGTTGTGGGGCTTATCCGAAGCTTCTACTGAGGCTATTCAATCGCATCACAGCATTGATGAGTCACATCCAAATTCCGATCCCAAACTATTTGAACTGATCGGACTCGCCAATCAATTCGCCCACTGGATCTGGCTTCAACCTCATCAGATGGATCGAGAGCTATTTGCAAAGTTGCTGCACAGGTTCCATCTTAGCAGCAAAGATGCTGATAAATTGGCTGAAGAGATGATGCCCTTGGCCATTCAAGAACGAGCGAGCTAGACGTGAAATTGGCAAATCCTCGGATATCATGCGAATATTTCGGGGACGCTCGAACCTAGAGTCTTATCAATGACCATGCGCACGCCATCGCGATTCTGTCCGTAGTAATGGGGCAGGATCTTTTCTTCCTTGAATCCCACGCTTCGATAGAGCCTCGCGACGGGATTTCCAGCCTCGACTTCGAGAGACACCCGTATGGTTTGCTTATCTACAAAGTGCTGCAGAGCTTCCGACAGGATCGTTCGGGCAACTCCTCTGCCACGCACTTGAGGAGCCACTGCAAGGCTGTAGAGCCGTACCGAAACGCAAGCCGATGGGCTTAGCCGCCTTAGAAAACTTACCTGGGCAACTATCTGCCCAGCTTCATCAATTGCAACCATTGTACAAACTTTGGCGATAAGGCGCCTTATCTGCCTCCTACAAAAACACAGATCTGGGTCAAAACACTGCTTTTCAAGTCCCACGAGTGCTTCCAGATCCGACATCACAGCTTTCCGTATGGAGAAATCCTTCAGAGAAGACAATTCTCACTCCATTTCTTATCGAGGATCACCCTATAACTTTAAGACAAAACCGTTAAAACGGGTAGCCACTTCCATTCTTGCTATCGACAGGTGCTTTCCGCAGGTGCCACTTGGCAAAAAGCTCCTGATATCTCCCTGATTTCTTAAACTCATGCAGTTTGTTGTTAAACTTGTCGCGAATGGCCTTATCGAGAAATATAGGGCGACTGTACTGATAATTTTTTATGTCGACTGATAAGTCGGTATAAACAAGTTCTGGGGAGATATCGACAATATGTTTAACTCTTTGGGCGAGAAAATTGAAAATATTGGCATCGCCAAAGGATAAATCAACGCGATCTGAGTAGAGCATGAGTGGCTGATTTATTTGATCAGGACGCTCCAAATAATTTGGATTGCCCTCAACGGCGTATTTCTTAAATTGTGGTCCAGCAATATTCTTTGCTGATTGAAAGCCAATGATTCTAAGCTTCTGCAAATCTTCCCATCGAGCCAATTTAAGGCCTCTGGATTTTTTCGACAGGAAAAAATCATAATAGGGAACGCAACGTTGGGCATAAAAGCCATCAACTTCATCGACAAGACTGGAATCACCCACCGATGAGGCGTCGATCAGCTTCTTCTTTAACATGGATGCGTTTCTCGCACGGGAAAATATCTGAACTTCGATGTCGTAATCCATGAGTTTCAGAGTCTCGCGCATCAATTCGATTTCAAAGCCATCTTTGGTCTTTTCATCGGCGTAGGGCGGAGCGTCTGCAAAGCCGACTTTAAGTGTTTTTAAGGCCGCTGCTCCACTCACCCCCCAAAAAAGACTAAAAACCGAAACGGCAATCCGTATCAATCGCATGGATTCTCCGGACAATGGTCGAATTATGCTATTTTGAAATATGGTAAACCTAAAAGAAGTCTCTCGCGAGTGCTTATGAGTATACACCCAATCGTGCCGACTGATAAGGCAAATGTGTATACTCAATGTAAATCTTGTGCTTTGGGGGGGGGGAAGCATTGACAGCGAATTAATCCCGCGACTTCAGCAGAAAATCAACAAAATTCTGCGCAACAGCAGGGTTGGAGGCCCAGTGGCTATGAGCATAGCTGGCCAAAATCCGTCCTTGCGCATAGCCTTCGATGCTCACCTTATTCTGCCGTTTACTTCGCAAGCGCCAAACCGTTTTCATCGGCAGCTCGCCTTCCAATCGAGAATAACGAAATTGGTGGGCTCTTAACCGCAGGCCTGCAGGTCCCAGCATCGTCTCTTCCGTTTGCTCGACCTCGGTGTAACCTAACGCTTGAATCTTATCTTGCATCATGGCTTGCGCAGGCAAAAGATCCAACATGGGGTAGTCACGACCATCCAGGGTTCGAATGCTTCGGCAGAGATACATAAGTCCACCGCATTCAGCAAAAATAGACCTACCCTGATCCACAAAATTTCGTATGGATTGACGCATTTGGGTCTGTTCTGCAAGTTGGGCTGCATACAGTTCAGGATAACCCCCGCCCAGCATGATGCCGTCGATGTTCTGGGGGAGCTGCGTATCTATCAGAGGTGAAAACTGCACAAGTTCGGCTCCTGCTCTTTGCAGAAGCTGGAAATTATAATTGTAATAGAAGTGAAAAGCTTCATCGAAAGCAACTGCGATACGGCAGGGCCTGGTTGCTTTCTGCATGGATGAAGCGCTGTCTTCCAGGGCGAGCGTGGGAGCTTCCCCCGCAATTTGCAAAAGACGATCAATCTCCAGCCATTCATCGCCGATTGCGGCCCATGCTTCCGAACGATCGGGTGGCCACTCATCTTGATGGGCGGCATGCAGCCCTAAGTGGCGTTCGGGAATCCTGAGCTCGTCGCCTCTCGGCAGTCCACCCAAGAGTTCGTCACCACAAGCTTCCTTGAGTAAATCCAGATGCCCCCTCGACCCGACTCGATTGGCCAGGAGACCCTTCACTTGCAAGTCTTCATCAAAGTTCTTCAGGCCCTGATAAAGAGCCAAGAGCGTTCTCGCCACTGCTTTGGCATCCAGTGCACAGATCACCGGAGCTTTAAGAATCTTGGCAATCTCAGCCGTCGATCCGCTATTGCTCTTCGCATCAGCTCCATCGAAGAGGCCCATAACTCCTTCAATCAAAGCGATATCCGCATCCTGACTAGCTTCCAAAAAAGTTTGCAGGACTGCATCCCGCCCCATCATCCAACTGTCCAGATTCTGTGGCTCGCGCCCACTGGCTTTTTTATGCCAAGTGGGGTCCAGGTAGTCAGGACCACATTTGAAGCACTGCACAACCAGGCCCCGAGAGCGAAGCGCCAGGGTTAGCACAGCCATCATCGTGGTCTTACCCACTCCACTGCCACTGCCTGCTATGACGAGACGCGGAATATGTGTCTTCAAAAGTCGACTCCAATTAAAGCCTTTTGTCCCTGATCAAAGGGATGCTTAACCTTATTCATCTCTGTAACGCAATCCGCCGCTTCAATCAGCCTCGGAGGGGCATGACGTCCTGTCAGTACCACACTTTTGGATGAAGGTCGTTGCGCCAAGGTTTGAAGAACATCATCCAAAGAGATCCAGTTATAATTCAAGGCATAGGTGATTTCGTCTAAAATAACCACCCGATGCTCGTCACCCAAGATCATTTTTTGGCCCCTTTCCCAGGCGATTTGTGCAGCTTTTTGATCACGGCTGAGGTCTTCACTTTCCCAAGTGAACCCTTCGCCCATGACGTGAAAATCCAGGCCGTCCGTTCGAGTGGCCTGCTCACGCTCGCCAGTCATCCATTTGCCTTTGATGAACTGCACGATCCCCACTTTCTGGCGACGACCCAAAGCTCGAAAGGCCAAGCCTAAGGCTGCCGTGGTCTTGCCTTTGCCCAATCCGGTGTAAACCAAAATCTGTCCTTGCGCCATGATAGGAATCCTTCCTTGTGAACCCATCTTGATGGGAATGCTGAATCGTATCGCCGATAAGGCAGATTCCGGGACGACTATCACAAACTCTGTCGACGGTTTCAACTAGAGTTCCCAGCCGGGCTTGGGTAATCGATTGCTCGGCCCGGAGTGCAGATTGAATATAAGCCGCCGGAGTGGACGAGTCCCAGCCTTGACTCAAAAGCTGTCCGGCGAGCTCCGCGAGTCCATGGCGAGGCATATAGATCGCCAGGGTTTCTGCCTGCACAGATGACATCATGCCGGCTGTCCAGGTCATCAATCGGAGCGAGCAGGACTTACCTTTTTGCGTCAAAGGCCAAGCCCCCGCACTCGCCGCTGCCAAGGCTGCTGTGATGCCCGGCACGATGTGATAGCCAATGCCTTCGGCATCGAGCCGTTGCATCTCTTCTGCCGCTCGACCAAATATTAGTGGATCACCCGATTTGAGTCTGACCACCAAAGCTCCCGCTTTCGCCGCTTCACAGACTCTCGGATGCAAAATGGGATGCTTGGCCCCTTTGCTTCGGGCCCGGTAACCAATCGCCAATCGCTCACAATTCGAATCCGTCAGAGCCAAAAGCTCAGGCTCGACCAGTTCATCATAGGCCACGAGATCAGCTTGCCTGATCAATCTTTCGGCCCGGAGGGTCAGCAAATCCAAAGGCCCCGGTCCAGCCCCCACGAAATGAACCAAACCAGCCCCCTCTTTCATGCTCGTACATCCTCTGTTTTTGACTTGCGAAAGCCATGCGAAAAGTCAGCCGCATAAAGCCTGGATTCTGCAAAGTCTGTGGCACCGAGAACGCGTCCGATGATGATGATGGCATGACTGGTGATACGAGCTTCGGTCACCTGCGACGATATCGTTTCCAAGCTTCCCCTTAAGATCAGCTGATCGGGCCATGAGGCTTTATAAACCACCGCTGCAGGACAATCATCACCAAGCAGAGGACGCAGTTGCCGGGTAATTTTTTTGATCATGGCAATGCTTAGAAATAGCACCAAAGTCGCTTTGTGCTGCGCCAAGGCCAGGAGGTCTTCGCCCTCCGGCATCGGCGTACGTCCCTCGCAACGGCTGATAATAATCGTCTGCGACAGCTCGGGGAGGGTCAGCTCCTGGGAAAGAGCCGCTGCAGCAGCAGAATATGAAGAGACCCCAGGAACCACCTGGTAGGGAATGGACAGCTGATCCAGGCGCCGCATCTGCTCGGCAGTCGAGCCATAGATGAGGGGATCACCCGTATGCACTCGAGCCACATCCTGCCCTTTGTTATGCGCCTCCTGGATGTGTTGCATGATCTCGTCCAAAGTCATGCCCGAGCTGTCAGCGATGAAAGCTCCTTGCGCCGTGTCTTGCAAAAGTTCGCGCGGCACCAGAGATCCTGTGTAGAGAATCACAGGGCAGCGCTGAATCAATGTGCGTCCGCGTACTGTGATGAGGTCTGCGGCACCAGGTCCGGCACCTATAATATAAACGGTCAAAGTTTGTCTCCTTAGCAGCGTAAGATGGTATCGCGCACGATATCCCAAATACCTCGCGGCACATGCATCAACCAATTGGCATCGATCGCGCCGTTTTTCTCTGATTTGCTGTACTGC
>JBGSTF010000034.1:0-11934 GCA_041736645.1 Oligoflexus sp.
TCCCCAGGCCGCGAAACGAGTCGAGACTGGTGCGGTTCGCTTTGTCGAACGAGGCCTTGAACACCAATTGCACGGGAAGGCGTTCGCAGATCGTGCGCAGCCGTTCGGCGATCGAGAGCGCGAGGCTTTCGTTCTCCAGCACGCAAGGTCCGGCGATGACGAGCGGTCGGGCCGAGTCGGTCATGGGAGACTCCTTGCGAGGGGCACGCGCTGAAACAGGTCAACCCTGGGATAACACTCCCGTCGGCCCGCCGACAACCAGCCAGCCCCCGACCCCGAACGGGCCTTGACGAAGGCGGTCTGCGGGCTATACATAAGTACTTCCTTTGGCCAAAGACACTTGGCGGGAGCTCGGCGCCTTAGCTCAGCTGGTAGAGCAGTGGATTGAAAATCCACGTGTCCCCAGTTCGATTCTGGGAGAAGCCACCATTATGTTTCCTTCGGTGGTAACATGGATATTTTTTTGACAGTCGTTCACATCGCAGCCGCTATTTTTATGATTATCGTCATCATCGTGCAAGGCGGTAATTCTGGCGGGGTTGGCGCGGCCTTTGGCGGCGGAAATTCTTCTGGTATGTTTGGCGCTGCTGGCGCAACTTCCTTTCTAGGTAAGTTGACATACGTGATGGCCGGCGTATTCATGGCAACAAGTATCTCACTGACGATGCTTAAAGGGAGCTCCGGTAAAACTGGTCTGACAGAACGCCTTCAAAAAGCGGGAACGAAGACTGAGCAAACCACACCAGCCTCAACGGAACAACCGGCAGCACCTGCTCCGACTCCAGCAGCTGGTGAAGCACCCGCGACCACACCGAAGCCCTGATCCCAACGCTCAGGTGGTGGAATTGGTAGACACGCATGTTTGAGGGGCATGTGCCGAAAGGCGTGCGGGTTCAAGTCCCGCCCTGAGCACCATTCGTCTACAAGATCAAACCCAGATGCTGCAAGGCTTCTGGGTTTTTGCTTATCCGGCTTATCATTCTCGCCCGAACATTTCCCGAACATTTAAAACCTCGCTCTTTCTATGCCTATGAACCTCCCTTGGATCGCTATTGACCTAACGCAACTTTTTTCAAAGCAGGCATGTCAAAATCAGTCTTAGAATCTGGTAATTTTTTTTCATCAACAACTTGCCGGAGTACGTCAGTAACGCCTTTGAGATGGTCTGGAGCCATATGCATATAGCGCATGGTTGTTTTAAGATCAGAATGGCCCAACAGTTTCTGAATCAAAAACACGCTAACTCCTGACATCGCCAGCAAAGATGCGAACGTATGACGCAAATCATGAAATGAGATCCGGGGGACTCCTGCTCGCTTTTGCGAAGGATAAAAAACATCTGAAAAGTTATGGAAATCCAAGTTGAATACTTTTTGACTTGGTCGATAATGTCTGCAAAATTCAAGGACCTCCAACACATCGTCATTCATCGGGACTCTTCGTATATTCTTACCCTTGGTATATTCATTCAGTTCTTTGGTCTTGTCGCAGAAGCTCCGTTTTACAGTGATTTCTCTCCGATCAAAATCAAGGCAGTCTCTCAGCAGACCATCAACTTCGCCCTTCCGCAGTCCGGTGTTGACCGTAAAGCACACAACTCGAAAGGTCTCCAAATCAGTCTTTTTAATATGGGCAAGAAACTTGTCTTTTTGTGAAAAGTTCCAAAACCTATATTCAGTTTCATTGAGCCTAATATTCTTCACATATTCCACTGGATTATGCTTGATGTGCCCCCAGCCAACACCATCATCGAAGATCTTGTGCAAGAGCCCAATGACATTATTAATCGATTTTGGCTTAAGACGGCCTTCTGCATGCAGACTGGCTTGTAGCCGCACAACGTCGTGCTTTTGAATCTGTGAAAGCTTTGTTAAGCCAAATGTCGGAAGGAGAAAGTCCTTCAGCATTTGCCTATCACGAATCACAGAACTTGGAGACTTATGAACTTCTGCATGATCAACAAGCCAAATATTCGATAGCTGAGCAAATGTCATTTCATCTTTGCAAAGCGCCTTTTCAATGACAGGACCAAGCCCAATTCTGCCCAATGCCTCCTCTGTGTCTATGCCCAGTTTCTTCAGAGCATCAAAACTATTGGCATCGACTTTTCTTTTGAAAGTTTGTGATCGCTGTTTGCCATTTTCTCTCCACTTGACTTCAAATGTGCCTGATTCAGTCTTATGAATACTCATTGCATTCCTTTCGCACTGAGCCACCCCAAGACCGCTCCCCACCTATATCGAACCTGATGATGAAGTTTCACCATCGAATCCGCAGGTAATACCTTCTCATATCTCCATTTTCTAACTGTTTTCACTGCAATATTCAGTCTTTCGGCCAATTGTTCAGCAGTGAGTAGTTGTTCGTTCTCTAAATTGTCAAAGAGCAAAGCAGATCTCTTACCTTCGCTCTTTACTTGTCGAGAGTTCAACGGATTTTTTTCAAAGGTACGTAGACTGGATTTGGTTGCGCTTTCAATAGTTTTCAAATTCAACCCTTTAGAATTTAATTTCTTGTAAGTGTCTTAACTAATTATGTTATTCATTGGAATGATCGTCGCTATCCTGTCCATCATGTGAATTTTCTTCGTGATACCCATCCACTTCACATTCAACTTTGGACAGGTACCCCGACCCGTCGATCGAATGCTCAACGGATTTGATCACCCACTCACCGTCCAAACCTTCCCGGATGCCTGAAACTAAGCACTTTCGTTCTGCAGACAGCTCGGGATTGCCGCTAAGTGTCAATGATAGGGTCTTTCCCTTTCGGGCAACTTCACGAAACTTCCTCTCGGCTGCCTTCCGGGCACCATCCTCCGTTACTTTGTTGAAGTTGAGCTCCATGACAACTCCCTCCTTTCCAACTAAAACTGTCCTCTTTTGGGCAGCGCCAGAGTCGTACCAAAAGGCACGGACTCCGGTGTAGCCTTTGGTTTGATCGCCTGAATATTCAAAGCTGATAGGGTTTGTAACACTCACGGCAGGTAAATCTTTACCGCTGGCAGTTTTGGCTATGCCGGTCCTCACGGCTATTAGATTGCCAGATGATAATTTGATCACCACATCGTAGCGGCGTCCAAGTCTCGTCAGAAACGCGATATCACTTTCAGTCTGATCCTCGTGATCGATCAGAATATTCTGAAGATCAAGGGCCACTGCAGCTTTCAGACCATTGCGCCTTGCTATGTCCTGGGCTATTGAGCCTAACGTTACCGAGTCCCAAGACTCTTCACGCTGGCTTTTCAGCGATTTACTTTGCTGAAGGGCCGTGGCTTCAATTTTAAGAACCCTCGGAGGACCAGAGACAGCAATATGCTGGACGGCATAGCTCCCAACATCGATTAGGCGGTCCTCGTAGCCAATGGCGACGTTGAAAATTTGGCCGTCTTTTGGCCACTGAATTGCAGGTTCATCTGCGAGCATGAGGGTCATGCTGTCACTTTTCAGTCCGGCTTCGTCCCTCATGGAAAGGCTGATGAGCCTTGATTGGATGGCATTGGTCAGATCTTTTTCAGCTGTTTTGATCCGGAAATTTGGAATCAATCAAAGAGCCTCACAGTTTGAGTTATTTCAGTTGGCTTTTTCAGATCTGGAAGTTTGAGCATCAAGGGCCTCGGCATTGGACCAACGCGTCCGAGATTATCGATATAGGGAAGCAGATCCCAATTCGCCCGGAGCAGTGCTTCCACAGCACCAGGCAGCTCCCCATATTGCTCAAAAGCAATGCGATCGATCTCATCGCCGTCACGGAGCGGGTATTGGTTCATAGGTTTCCATCTCAATCGTGAATTCGATTTTTCTGGGAAGACCGTCGCCGAACATGATGGTTCTGGTTTCCTTGATGGAAAGGATGATCCAGCGGCCAAGGTTCTGGCCTAGCTTCACATCGGCCATGGAAAGACGCAGGGGCTGACCTTTGGAGGCCATTTCTCTGAGCTTTTGAAGTTGCGACAGGCCACCCGCATAGGCCGGATAAGAGACCCCGGTAAGAATGAATTTTTCAGTTCCCGTGCCAAGAAACTGAAAAACGGGGTGCGCTTTCAGCGGCTCTTGCCTCACCCAACGGTATTGTGATTCTCGCTCAAGCTTATCCGGCACAAGGGATTTAAGCTCGAAAGTGAAATCACCGAGCTTTGCAAAGGTTCTCTTACGGATGAACGGCAGATCCAGCATCAGCTCACCTCTGCAGGGTCAAAAAGACTAAACGATGGCATCTTTTGGAAGGCCACGCGGATTTCATTTTTGATCTTTTCAGCCACTTTCAGTGGAGCTTCAGCGCCTCCCTGGACAATAATTTCAGCGTTGACGGTGATGGTATTTCGCTGCGAATAGCTGGCGGATTTGCCGGCCAGTTTAGTCGCGGTTGGCAGATCGGGAGCATTCAGTTTTTCAGTTAGTTCGGGTGAACCGAAAAGGTCTGAAAACCAGCCACTATCCTTGCGATTTTTCTGCTCTTTCTGATCGATGGATATCTCGCCAAAAGTCTCGCCCGTGAAGGGATTGAGCATCGATAGATAAGGCCTTACCTTCTCATACCAACCTTTTAAATATGCGGCCACTTGGTCCCATTTCTTTGCAATTGCCTCAAGGGGATCCCATCCCAATTTCTCCTTGATCCATTCCCATACGCTGCTGAAAACCTCTTTCATTTTCAGCCAGACGCCAGTGAAAAAGCTTTTGATGCCGCCCCAAAGTTTCAGGAGTTTTGGCTTGATTGTGTCCCAATGTTTATAGACTTGATAGGCACCAACTCCGATCGCCACGATTGCAGCACCGATGGCCAGGATCCAGCCAACAGGCGTTGACATGATAGCCGCCCCCAGGATTTGCACTCCGGCACTTGCCAGCATGAATGCCGCTCTGAGCCTCGGTCCAAGGGAGATGATCAGGGACCAGCCGCTACTCATCACAGACCAGATCTTGGAAAAGCCGCCCGAAGCTGCGCCTAAGAGAGTCTTCGCATTTTTTAATGAGAAGATGGCCCTTGTGACTCGCCAAAGTCCAGAGACGGTGGCGCCGATTCCTCGCGCTGAAACTCTCACCACTTTCCGCGTCAGGCTCTCTTTATTCAGCAGCTGATTTGTGACAAAATTGCCGGCTTTTCTTAGCTTGAGCCAGCCTGCATAAAGGCTCAAAACACCGGAAAGACTTAGCTTAAGAATGGCCATGCCGGCATTGAATGCAAATACGCTTCCCACGGCCACCATGATGCTTTTGGCCAGATCCTTATTTTTGCTGAGCCATAGGCCAAAGCCCTCGGAGATGGGTTTGAGCCATTTGCCAAAATCCTGCAGCATAGGAAGGACAGCGTTGCCAAGCGTAATCGCTGCGTCTTCGATATCCCCCTGAAAGTCTTTCCAGGCCTTGATCGCTGTGCCACTAAGCTGCTTTCTAGTCTTATCGACCGAGTTGATGCGCGAAAGCGCCTGAACCAGCTCATCGCCGTGGGCTCCGGCTTTGGAGAATTCAAGCGCGAGTTCATGAACATTGTTTCGAGTCCTTGAGAAAAGGATTTCAATATATTTCATCCGCTCAGCCTCGGGTAGCGTCTGGATAGCGGTTTGCAGTTCCTTAGAGATTTCCTTTGGCGTCTTCGCATCCCCATAGTAGCCGATAGGGCTAACGTTCAGCTTTCTCATGGCCGCCTCGCTCTCTTTCGATGAATAATTCAGCTCGGAGGGCTTGATATCGGCAATTGATGGCCTGAGTTTCATATCACCCAGCACACTCTGAAAACGGCCCTCGAAGGCCTTTCCCTTCAGCCCCGTGAAGGCTTTGCCAAGCATCCCGACCATGCCTCCCTCGGACAGGGCACGATTGAATTTTAGGTCGTATTTTTCAGCCATTCCATTGAGATCAGCATCGGGAATTTTGGTCAGGTTTCGACCGAGTTCATTGAAAGTGGGAGCGAGCCTATACTTTTTCACTTCAAAGCGGAAGGCTCCGCTCTTTTCAGATCTAAAAAGCTGCGTGGTCGCTGCAGCTGCCTCTTCCCCACCGATCTTTTTCATCACTTCGGCCCGCCTGGCTGTTCCAACTCCCTCCAAAGCCCTATTTACGTCGTGGATGATATCGATGAGGTTTCGCATATTGCCGGCAGCGTCTTTGGTATCAATGCCCATTTCCTTGAATACTTTTTTCGCTTCTGAGGGAGGCGAAGCCAGCCTCAGATAAAGGGAGCGAAGGCTAGTTCCGGCCATGCTGCCTTGGATCCCGACGTTACTCAGGAGCGCTGCAGCACCCAAAGATTCCTCAAGACTGGAACCAATGGCTGAAGCCACCGGAGCGATATACTTCATCGTCTCACCGAGGCTTTCAAGAGAAGAGCTGGATGCAGTGAAGGCAGCCGTCAGAGCATCGGCAACATGGCCCATCTCAGAGGCATCGAAGGAAAATCCCCTAAGAATCGCTGCTGCGATCTCAGATGTGGCCGAAAGATCGCTCATGCCGGCATCTGCAAGTCCAAGGAGCCCAGGCATCACGTCGACGATTTCATTGGCCTTGAATCCGGCAGTAGCTAGGTTATTCTGAGCGCTGGCCACTTCCTTGGCTGAGTAAACCGTCTCAGCGCCGAGGCGTCTGGCTTCCGTCGTCAACTTTCTCAGTTCATCCGCCGTGGATCCCGACATTGCTCCCACGCGAACCATGGCTTGCTCAAACTCTGCTGCAATTTTCACGGGTTTTAGGAAGGCATAGCCAGCACCAAGGGCCGTGTAAAAATTGGTCATGGCCCCGGATCGCAGATCCCGGGCCTTCTCCGAGACCATCTTTTCCCGCTCATAGAGAGCCTTGGTCTTCGATTGCCGGGACATGGTATCAAAGAGTTTTCTCTCAGCCATATCGAGATCAGTGACTCCATGGCCGACTTTCTGAAGAGACGCTTCATATTTTTTGGCGTTTTCATCAGCACGTTTGAACTGTGTTTCGCTGACCTTGAGGGAAGCCGTCAGCTCCTTTTCTTTTCTCGACATCGCTTCAACGCTCGTGCCAGCCTCTGCCGCTTTGTCCCGATACGATTTCAGGGCTTTGGCAGAGTTTAGCGCTTCGATTTTTGCTGCAGCGTGTGAATCCTTGGCGTCCTGCACGGCTTTTTTCAGATCCTTTTGAGCCAGGATCTGGTCCTTAGTCGGCTTTTTGACCGCTTCCAGCGCCGTCTTTTGCTTATGGTATTCATCACGCAAATTCTTATAGGCTTGGAAAGATTTTCGGGAAGCATCCGTGGACGATTCAAGGGCTGCTTCAAATGTCTTGAGTTCAGTCGAGGCACTTTTTCTTGCCTCTTTTGCTTGATCAATTGCTGATTTCTGGGATGAGATGGACAAGGAAAGCTTGGTCACTTCCTCGCGCGTTTGCCGAAGGTTTTTAATCTCTTGGTCAGCAGACTTCAATTGGCGCAAGGAGTCTTTGAGACCTTTGACTTTTTCGTCGGCAGTCTCAAATGTCGCCTTGAACGCGCTATCAAACGCGGCCCGGATCATGACGCTGACTTCACGCTTTCCCATCTAGTCGACGTTCTCCCACACTTCAGGTTCTTCGGTTTCGGTATCTTCAGTTAGGGCTGCGAGCCAATCATTCAGCTCCCGCATGCTCATGCGGAGGGTTTCCATGGCGGAAAACCCATATTCCTTGTGCATGACGGAGACGGCCTTTCTTATGACACGCGAGGAGTCAGGATCTTTTTGCGCTTTTTTCTTGTGAACTCTTCGGTCACGCGGGTGATATGAGCGCCGATTTGCTCGAGGTCATCGAGCGATAATCGCCGTACAGCCCCCTCAGGCAATCCCTCGCAAAAAGACTCCGTAAGAGTGATCGATCCGACGACCTCGGATTGGCTTTGGGCCTCGCCGAAAGCTAGCTGGTGCGTAGCGGTCAGATAATCAGATAGTTCAATAGTCTTATAGACTTTGTCGTCATACTTAATGGGATGTTGCAGGGTATAAAGCATGTATCGCTCCAATTTAGTTTAGGAGAAGGTTTCTACGAACGGCATCGTATTGATCGGTGACGCCTAGCTGAAAGATATTGGCCTCGACATCGACTGTGGCCATGGGAATTTTGTTTCTGGCCAGGGTGAAGCCATAGACGGCCATCTCAACAGTTTGGGTGGCCGACTTAACATCCCCAGCTTTCCAGGTTCCTGGCTCGATTTTTTTGATCCAACCACGAATCACGCATTCCACCGATTCTCGGGGGCCGCCCTGCCTCTCAAGATTGCCTAGAACGATAGCGGTGACAAATCCGGTGGGATTGAGACCAGCCGCAAGGTAAGCCTCATAGGTCTGCTCGAGCATTTTGAAGCTAGCCTCGAGCTTCTCAAGTCCAACGTCCACTTCAAGCGGTGCAAGCATTCCCGAAAGTCTTACTTCCTCGGTCTTATATGAAATCTTGGGAGGAGTGACCTCCTCGACCTTGCCGGTAAAATCGGCCCCTGAGAATTTCACGTTCATGTTTTTTAGTAGCGCAGGAAGCAGCATCTTAATCTCCTATCTTGTGCAGCAAATAGCTATCGCCGTGCTTGTTGAAGGTTTCGATGAGTCCTTTTGATTTCCCGTGCAGCTATAGGCTTTGCCTGTATTTAGGGGCGCAGAATAATCAAGCTCTAGGTTTGACACGCTGCATCCACCTCCCGTCATGAGCTCTGAGTCAAAACATGAGGATGCCGCCGAATAGCGATTGCCAAAGATGCTGGTCTTTTCTGAATAGCGAATGGCGCAAGATGAAAGTGAACCCTTTGGACCCTGAGGACCTATGACATTTATCGGCGCGGACGATCCGCAAACGACATCTCCAAAATCAGAGATTGTGCAGCCATCTCCTTTTTCACCTTTTGGACCTTGAAGGCCAATGCCTGTGTCACCCTTTGGACCTCCTGGACCAATCGGCCCTGCTGGCCCCGTTAATCCTTGAGCGCCGGTTAGTCCAGTGTCTCCCTTGGGCCCAGTTAAACCCTGGGCACCCGCTAGTCCAGTATCACCTTTGGGTCCCGTTAAACCTTGAGCACCCGCTAGCCCAGTATCACCTTTAGGCCCTGTTAAACCTTGAGCTCCAGTTAGACCCGTATCACCTTTGGATCCTATTGGACCTTGAACACCTGCAGCACCTTTGAGCCCCTGGGGTCCGGTATCCCCCTTTGGTCCGATAAGACCCGTGGGAGAGCCCACCCATTTTCCAGTGCTATCTATCACCTGGGTTTTCGCCACATATAGCGTGCCAATATTGACATCAACAGGGAGATTTACCGTCCCCGTTTTGTTTTCGATGATGATAGAACTCGGACACTGCACCATAGTCTTGCAAGGAAAGGGGGCGTTGAGGTTTCGCCGGATCCGAAAATCACTGCCCCAGGTGCTCGTCACAAGGCCGTCGACATCGTAGATGTTAGACGTCGGATCCTTGTCATCAGCAAAGATAGGAGGATCCGCACGAAGCGGGAAAGAAAAGCAAAGTAGAGAGCCAACGGACAAAAGACTCATAAATTTCAAATTAGACTCCAAGTTTCCTAAAATATTCATCCGTAACGTCCTCAGTGAACGTCAGGGTTTCAGCTACAGAAATAGGCGTGAAGCGGTAAACAAAGAATGCTTTGCCAGAACTAAGGTTGCCGGGTGTGTTTTGATCATCGTCAGGAAAACATTCGCCACCAAGGATGGCTCCCTTGCGCTGCAGATCACCAAGAAACTCGTTAACTTTTGAAGACACCGCCGTGAAAAAGTCCTTGGTAATGCCAAGGGCGATTGCCCAGCGAATCGAAGATAAAAGTGCCTCTTTGATGGCATCTCTTATCCTTACTTTTTGAATTTGGTTGGAGGTAAGATCAGTCTGATCGCCGCTGCCGTTGACGCCCCAAAGCCTCAGCCCGTCCTGCCTTACTATCGTTGCAATCTGGCTCCCGTTGAGCAGCTGGCCTTGTGATGCCGGATCATCAAGCGCAAAGGAAACGGGCACCGATGAACCAAGAATTCCCTCCAGCTCCTGATTCGAAGGCGATTGCCAGAAGTTGATGCGTGCAAAAATAGCGGCAGCATAGGCGCTGGCCGGGGTGCTTTTTAACGTATCGCCATCGGAAACTTTGACTCCCGGTGAGATAAGGTAAATTCGTTCATCGCCGTTGGCTGCGCGAAACTTCTTAGCTTCATCAAATGATTCGGGGGCATCAACAATGGCAACCGCAGAGAGTCTTTTGGCGATTGCTTTTAGCTTGACCACGGTAGGATTTGAAAGAGTATCGGCCATGACTATTTTCCTAGGGTTTTGGGTGAATTGGTAACCAACGCTTCCGTTACGGGCGCAGCTACCGGATCAGGTGCTGGCGACACAACTTTTGGAGCGGTAGGGTTAGTGTTACCAAATCCGGGAATACATAGAATCTTTGGCTTGTAGCCAGTGATCGATTCCGCTTCTGAGAGCTTCTCGATTGCAGCACCGATATCTGTATCCGATCCAGTTTTGGCTTTAATAAGGACCACCGTGACGTCGCCCTTGGAGAATGCTCCTTTAATGGCATCGGGAAGAGTGCCCTTGTCACCCTTGGCATCCGAAGGGTATGCCGCTAGTAGCGCCGATTTTTCCTTGAAGAAGACTGTGGGAGCTTCAGCCAAAAAAGTGGCTACCGACGATGGCGCCGTTCCGACAATTCCAATCACGGAGCTACTGGGAGAGACAATCCTTCGCGACGATCCGGACTTACTGTCGAACACAATTCCATGCACATAAGTGTCAGCCAAATCTTACCTCATAATTTCCGTTATAAATTCGTTTAAGCTTTCCACGAGCCTGCACCGACACTGACAATGCAGCGCGGATTGCGCTTATTTCAGATGCCGTTGGCACCCGGCCCGGATCTACCTCATATTCAAAGGAGGAAATCCGATTAACAGTAATGTTTGGGAAACCAACCCACCGAAGGGCCATGCGAATGCTATAAATGGTGCCGCGCCTTCTGATAAAATCAGTGGCCTGACGGTCTAGAAGAGCCGGATCAATTGCAAAGGGCAAAAGCTCACTAAGGCCATATTCCCAAAGGATCGCGTCCCTGATGTCTAGCCCGGGCAACAGGCGAACTGTCAGAATGGGCGAAGGGTCAAATTTGGGAAAGAATTCACGGATGATGGTTTCGATCATTTGGCCACCTCCACCGTAAGGTCAAGACTCGCAATGGCAGCATACTTCGATGGAATCACCGAAATATCCGTTCCGGGTGAGCGAAGCGTTACCGATTGCACACCGTCCTGGTGAAGCTCCTTTACAATCCAGCTCGTCGATGGTCCCCACCCGAGGCGCTTTTCGGCCTGAAATTTTGCCCGAAAATTCTTCTCGATGTCAGCCCGGTAGGTGATCGCATATCCGGGTTTCAAAAGAATGGTGCCGGAAATCGTAAAGGGCGTGCTCTTGGCTTCAAGAAACGAGACCTTGTCGAGAGCAGGCGTCACGGTCTCCTTTTGAAAGGAGTCTCTCAACTTAGCCAGAATAGCTATCTTTAGATCTGGATCATCGGTGCCCATAAGAACGTAGATGATGAGATCACCCTGCACAGAATCCACGAAAGCATCACTGACGGATGAGGCGAAGGTCTTTTGATCCTTAGTGATAGAAGCTTCCCCATAAAGGAAGGTCAGCGCTCTATACATGGCTGTGGATCCGGCAGGCGAGGCGAGATTCAGGCGGTTTCTCATCCGCTCGCGGAATGCCCCGTAGCTTTCGCCTTCGCGAATCTGCCCTTCGAGCAAAAATTCCAGATCATTTGAAAATTTTAGGAGCTGCGCATAAGCGGCATGGTTGATTCGCTCACGTCCCACCAGCTCGCTAAAAGAGAGTTCGGCCAGGATATGATAAGAAGGATCAGCCGCTGTCGGCATCTGAAACGAAGGCTCAATGCATTGATAGGCTGTGGTGAAACGCTGCAGCTTCTCATTAAAAAGATCCTGAAAGAACA
>JBGSTF010000065.1:0-32365 GCA_041736645.1 Oligoflexus sp.
AGATTTATTTTTAACTGCTGTTGCCCCTCAGGAAAGACCCAGAGCTTCAGAAGGATTTAGTACGAGCTACAAAAGCAGCAAGCATGCCCAGAGCGATCGTCACGATCCAAAGAGTTCCTGCGAGCTGTTTTTTGCGAGCTGCGAAGGCACCAATACCGCCCAATGCGACCCAAATTGCAATCTTCACGTAGATCCATCCTGGGAATCCGATGCCAAGTTTTGCAATGAGCCCAAAGCCTGCGACCAATGCTAAAAGCAGACCGACACCGTGAAAGATAGCAATCCAGCGGCGACCCGGCTGTTGTTTGGCATCGCCGCCATTTATGGCATGGACGAACTGACCGCCGAGAGCGGTAAAGACCATGAAAAGACCGAGGAAGTGGATAACTTTGTAAAAATCGTAGGACATAGAATCTCCCAACAGTTTCGACAGCGATAGAATTCGGGGAATCTAAGCGAAAATGAAGAGGCGCGCCAGTCGAAAGACATAAGATCTCGATGATCCCCGTTTAGATTTCAGGCGCAGCAAAGGATTCGGTAACAGGAGTGTACGATATCTTGGTTTGCACGGACTCCAGGTCTCATTCCGATCTTCTTGATCGCTTATCAATTCGGATTTTATGGAACGGGGCCCAATCCTGTCGAATTCGTTTTGCATCTGACAGGGCTTTGGAGTCTTGGCTTTTTGCCTGGAAGTCTGGCCGGCAAGGCCGCTTATGCAGCTGGGTCGTTGGAAAAGGATCTTTCCACTTAAGAAGGTTCTGGGGCTGTTGGGCCTTTTTATGGGCTCTCGGAATCGTCGGACTCCTGCTCCTCTTGCGCTATAAGCCCATTCTGCGGGAGATTCAAAGCCTTTTGGCGACGGCGGGCTGCAAAAAATGAACTCAATAGCTTGCTGCATTCTTCTTGGAGAACGCCACCCGTCACAGGGTAACGGTGATTGAGCCTTTGGTCTTCGTGCAGTTGATAGAGACTGCCTAAAGCACCGCCTTTAGGGTCATAAGCTCCAAACACAACCCTCTTCAATCGAGCCTGATAGATGGCTCCTGCACACATGAGGCAAGGTTCTAGCGTGACATAGAGCTCGCAGTCACTGAGTCGCCAAGCCCCTCGAATCTGACTCGCATTTTCAATAGCTAGAAGTTCGGCATGGGCCGTTGCTTGGTGAGTGATTTCGCGGAGGTTGTACCCCGTGGCCACGATTCTATCGTCAGCAACCAGGATGGCGCCGACTGGTACCTCGCCGCGACACGCAGCGTGCCGAGCCAGAGACTGCGCGAACAGCATCCAGCTCTTATCTTTTTTTTCCTGATTCATGGAGAGTTCCGATGTTGGGCCAAATGTTTGCCGATATTGCCCAAGCGACGAAGACCTAGGTGGTGCATAACATCCTCCGGTCCGCGACCCAAAGCAAGCTGATAGCACATGGCATGATGGCGAAGACTTTCGGTATGCAGATGCTTTAACCCCGATTTTTCACCGACCTCATGGAGCATAAACTTCAAGCCATGTCGGGTCATTTTTGGCAGAACAAGCGGTAAATCTTTGCCCTTAAAGGCTATAAACATCCATGGGTACCGCTCCTCGCTGCCGGGTGCAAGCGAATCCAGCCAGGTGGTAAAAGACCGAGCGTAAGCGGCCAAGCCGGCGAAACTATCTTCCTGCAAAGAAATGGTGCGACTCTTCAGGCCAGGAACTGTGAGTGTTTGCAACTTGGCTCCACTGATCAGATCTCGCCACTGCAAATCGATAATCTCACTCGCTTTGAGTCCTTCGAATGCGAGCAGATGCAGGATCGCTCGATCGCGGAGATGCTTGATGCCCTGCTCCGGAATAGCTCGAAAGAGAGACTCAAGCTTCGCATCGCTGAGACCTTCGTCCAAGGAATCATCTCGCTCCGGGATCGGCATCATATCGAAAGGCGATGAAAGAATCATTTTTTCGTCGGCGAGAAAACGGAAGAACTGCCGAACACCTATGACCTTGCGCCGTACGGAGTTTTCTCGCTCTCCGGCCGTGTCACGTAAATGATCCCGAAACCAAAGCAGTGTCTGCGGTTCGACGCTATCCAAGCGGAGATGGCTGTGCTCCAGAAAACGCAAAAAATCCTGAGCATCACGGCTGTAGGACTCCACCGTGGCTGGCTGTCGATTCTTGGCCCTGAGAGCAGCACTGAATCGCAGAACGAGTTCAGGGTCATGAGAGGTCATGGGGACTTCGTCTCTGGGCTATGTTAATCTAGGCGATAAGTTGCGTCTTCCTCATTTAATCAGAGCGAGGGGTTGTTGACAACTATGAGACTTTGGCATTGTTTGTTCTTGGGGATACTCGCAGGTCTGGTCGCTCACGAACCTCTAGCTCTGGCTGTCGTTACGCCTAAGCTGGCGAAGCTCATGGTGCGCATCAATGGCCAGGAAAAGGAAATTCGTGCCAATGAGAAGCTTGAATTGGTTCGAGGTGATGATCTCACCCTTCTGCATGCAGTCTTGGATGGAAGCCCAAAGGCACCTGATATTTTGAACTTCGTTGGCTATCGCGGGGAAGGTCCCAGGCGTTGGAAAGATGACGATCGGGATATAGTAATTCCGACTCAACTGCTGAAAAAAGGCTGGTCCTTAGATAAGTCCGGTCAGCAATACAAGATTGAGACGAAAACGGGAAGCAAGATACATGGGGACATTTTTGTTCAGGTTCTCACCCCAGAGCTGAAATCGCTGCGAATCCTGGTCAAGGGAGTCGAACATTCGCTGAAAGCCGGAGATCGTCTCGACATTCATTCCGACGACCCTATACAGGTTCTAGATGTGAAAACCAACAAGCCTGACATTGATAAACTCGTGCGTGTGGAATTTAAGGAAGAGGGATCGAGCCCGGGTGGGCGAGTGGAGTTGCGCATTCTCTATCGAACCTTTGCTTTTGCTTCCATCTATCTTGTAACGCAAGCCGCCAATCCTTAATGAGAGCATACGCAGGTCTCACAGACAAAGGAAAAAAATAGCGTGGATTTTGGTTGGATGAAGCATTTGG
This sequence comes from Oligoflexus sp., assembly GCA_041736645.1. GTDB lineage: Bacteria > Bdellovibrionota_B > Oligoflexia > Oligoflexales > Oligoflexaceae > Oligoflexus. The sequence goes on from JBGSTF010000065.1 coordinate 3,028, forward strand.
GTATTGGGTCTCGCGAAGAGCGCAAGAGGCTTTATGAGCTTGTAGCGATGATTCTTGTGACGGGACTTTTTGTAGCCCTTTCCCGCCTTGAGGGTCGCCTTTTTGATTTGAGCCGGGACCTGTCCAGGCACCCTGAGTTTCTCAACTCCCTCGTCTATTTTGGTTTAATCAATGTAAACGTCGTTCTCATACTACTTTTGAGCTTTATGCTCTTTCGCAATATCGTCAAACTCGTTCTGGACCGAAGACGAGGCGTCATTGGCTCCAAGCTTCGGTCCAAACTTGTCATCGCTCTGGTGTTCTTCGCTGTCGCTCCAACCGCCTTGCTATTCTATATTTCCACTCGATTCCTCACCGACAGTTTCGAAACTTGGTTTTCCACTCGAGTCGAGGCGACCATGCACCGAACTCGGGAAGCAGGCGCCATGGTCTACGACCGAGATCAGAGGAGATTGTCGAGCCTGTCAAGACTGGCTCTGCAACGGATTGATGCAGTCAGGCAGGACTTGGGAGAAAGGGTGCAGCCCATTTATGAGATCAATGCCAATCGCTTGAAAGGCTTTTCAAGAGAGTTTCGAGTTGGCAGTGCTCGCGTTTACGATCGAGATTCTCGCCTTCTGTGGCGCAATGAGTCGGACAAGTTTCCTATTTCCGCGCGTGAGCAAAGATTTGTTTTACATGCTCTCCAAAGGTTTAAAGAGAATCCAAGTCTGACTTCCCGGGCAATTGTCGACGCTGATGATGGACGCGATGTGGTTCGTGGCGTATCGCCCATCTTTGACCCAGAGGGAATCGAGCTTCTGGGGATGGTGGTGCTGGAAGAGCGTTTTGATACTCAAATTTTACAGAGTGTTGAAACCATTATTCAGGAGTTTGCGAGTCTTAAGCCCAGTGCTGAATTGAACAGACTCAGTTATGTCATCCTACTGGTTCTTATGGTGGTGATCATTGTATTTTCAGCCACGTGGCTTGGATTCTATGTCGCCAGAGGGATTATTGCGCCTATTCAAAGGTTAGCGGAAGCAACGCGGGAGGTGGCGTTGGGCAACTATTCGCTGACCTTGGAAGTTCGATCAGATGATGAAACGGGCCAACTTTTTCGCTCGTTCAATAGCATGACGGCTGACCTTAAGGCTCATGAAAATAAGGTTTTGGACTTCACCACTCGCCTGGAAACAACCAACGAGGAATTGGACCAACGGCGCAAGTATATGGAAGTGATTCTGCGCAATATCAGCGCAGGTGTTTTTTCTGTGGATGCTCGCGGTCGGGTCACTTCATTGAATCGCGCTGCAGAACGACTTTTGAATCTTAGGTCTGATGTGGCTTTAGGGCAGCCGATTGAAGAAGTTCTCGATCCGGGCCTGTTGGAAGCACTGTGGCGACCTATTCTGGAACGAGTCCAGTATGGTAGCTTCAGCGGTGAAATCGATCTTGCGGAAATTGGTAGAGACCTGACTCTCTTAGCTGATGGTCAAAGAATCGTTGACGAAAACGGTGAAGACTTAGGGGTCGTGATCGTCATTGATGATGCCAGCGAGCAGATTAAGGCCCAAAGGGTGGCTGCTTGGCGAGAAGTTGCACGCCGTATCGCCCATGAAATCAAGAACCCTATCACGCCTATTAAAATTAGCGCGCAACGCCTTTTGCGTCGATTCGGTGAACAGTTTGAAGGGCGTGATCATCAAGTGTTTGTCACCTGTATTGAAACAATTATCTCAGAAGTGGATGCATTGCGCGATCTGGTCAACGAATTCTCAAAGTTCTCTCGATTGCCGTCGATCCGAACCAAACCCGAGGATGTGAATGCGATTTTGCGCGATGTAGTTGGTCTCTACAGCATGAGCTACTCTTTGGTTGAATTTGATAGCTCTGAACTGTCGGATCAACTGCCTTTGGTTCCGTTGGACCGCGAGCAAATGCTTCGGGTATTTACCAATATTATTGCCAATTCCATCGCTTCGATTCCTGAAGAGCGAGATCGAGGCATGATTTCACTTCGCAGCCGTCTGTTGGAGGATTATAACACCATCCGCGTGGAAATCGCGGACAACGGCTGCGGTATTCCCGAACACCTGAAGCAAAGGGTTTTGGAGCCATATTTTTCTACCAAAAAAGAGGGAACTGGACTGGGACTGGCGATCGTCAATCAAATCGTTTCCGATCACGGGGGGTATCTCCGTATTTCAGATAACCAGCCGATTGGAACCGTAATTATTATCGAACTGCCCTGCAATGAAGTTGTTCTCAACAAGAGGGGGCCCAATCATGTCTGAAAGTCCAAAGGCAGGAGAGCCCTGCCTTGCTTTGATTATTGATGATGAAGACAATATTCGAAAGACCCTTGCCGATGTTTTTGAAGACGAAGGCTGGCAATCAGTTACAGCTGAAAATGGCAAAATAGGGCTGCAGCTCTTTAGCAAAAAACAACCTGACCTTGTCCTGCTCGATGTGTGGATGCCGGGATTAGACGGCATTGAAACCCTGCAGCGTATGCGTCATCTGAATCCAAAGACTCCGATCGTGATTATGAGTGGCCATGGAACGATAGAAACGGCCGTACGAGCCACTAAGCTCGGAGCCTTCGACTATCTGGAAAAGCCACTCTCCCTGGACAAGATTTTTCCGCTCTTGGAGCATGCCAAGCAGATCCGCTCCTTCCAGGAAGAAAAAAATCGGCAGTCCTCGATTCCCGAAATGATTGGCAATTCTCCTCTGATCTCCCAGATCAAAAGGCAGATCAACATGGTCGCGCCTCGCAACGCTTGGATTCTCATAACAGGTGAAAATGGAACGGGAAAGGAAGTGGTTGCGCGGCATATCCACGACAAGAGTTCGCGGGCTGCAAAGACCTTCGTGGCGGTGAACTGTGCGGCAATTCCTGAAGAATTGATTGAATCAGAACTCTTTGGTCATTCCAAAGGCGCCTTCACCAATGCGATCGCGATGAAAAAAGGCAAGTTTGAGATGGCCCATCAGGGTACCCTGTTCCTTGACGAAATAGGCGATATGTCGCTGAGAACGCAGGCTAAAATCCTCCGAATACTGCAAGAACAGGCTTTTGAGCGAGTTGGAAGTACGGATACTTTAACCGTCGATGTTCGAGTTGTGGCGGCAACCAATAAGGATCTAAAAGAGCAAATAAAAGTCGGGAATTTCCGTGAGGATCTCTACTACCGACTGAATGTGGTACCCTTTCATCTGCCTCCTTTGCGTGAACGCGGGGAAGATGTCTTTGAGCTGACTCAGTACTTTCTTGCAAAGATGGCTATCGAGCTTGGGGAACCCCAGAAATCTTTGAGTATCGATGCCCAGAAAGTGATGCGGGAGTATCCGTGGCCTGGAAATATCCGGGAGCTAAAAAATCTGTTGGAACGGGTCTGTATCATGTCGGATTCTGAAGTCATTGATGGTGAGCTTTTGCGGGAACTTTTGGGTGATTCGGGTAAAGCAGGTGATAGCCTGAGCCAAGAATTCTTGGCAGCCAGTACCCTCAAGCAAGCAAAAACAGACTTTGAAAGAGCTTACATTCTAGGTAAACTTGAAGAAAATCAGTGGAATATTACCAAGACCGCTGACGCCATAGGCCTTGAACGAAGTAATCTTCATCGGAAGATGAAGCTCTATGGAATCGAGCCAAAAGCCAAAGGGTAAAGACTATGTCGACCGAGCAAAGAGTGAAAGTCGAAGCTGGATCAGGAATTCTGCAGATTCAAAGCGCGGCATTCACCGAGGGGCAACCTTGGCAAGTACGCGCCCTTGGTCGGCAACGACTTTTGGTGGAGAGTGAAGCCGTCGTCAACGCCATGAAAGGTGACCATGCGGGTGCAGGCCGGCTGAGCCATCCAGTATTTGTCTCGCTGCTGTTTGGTTTGGTGATGCAGAAATTCGATGGGCTGGTCTCGGTTGACCTGGGAGACAGCATCAAGCGCCTCTATTTCAAATCAGGGGAATTGGTCTTTGCGGCTTCCAATTTGATTGATGATCGCCTGGGTGAGGTCATCTATCGAGCCGGGCAAATTACCCTGGATCAGCTCACCGAAGCTGCTGTTCAGGTGAATAGAGCCACGAAATTTGGTCGGGTTCTGTTGGAGAGTCGAGTTTTCAGTAGCTCGCAGCTTTGGGATGCTTTGAAGCTTCAGGTTTCGAGCATCTTTCAGTCAACTTTTCTCTATGACTTTGTTTATGTTCAGCTTGAACCGGGTTTGCACCTTTCTCCGACTGCCGTGGCACTGGGTGAACCAACTGGAATGCTCATAGATGATTGTCATGGTTATGCAGACCTCTATCGTCAATTCAAAACTAGGTTGGACAAAGCTTGTCAGATCGTGCCCGTTGATTTTGTATGTGATCGTTTACATGCTCACGCAGGAACGTTTTTAGGTGATACGGTGGAACTGGTAAGAGCTTTCCCTGGCGTGGATGAATTCTTGTCCCATTCCAAACTCACAGAGGTCAACAGCCTCTCGGCTATATTTGATATGGTCAATCACCATGCCATTAAAGTTGATGGGTTTGATATTTCGACCAAGGGCATCGATGCTGGTGCGTCAATGAAAGGAATCAAGAGCCTCCTTGACGCCTACCATCTCATTATTGACGGCGCCAAAAAAGAATTTATGTCTGAAGGGCTGGAGTTTCCTGTCCTGGACGTTGAACTCTTCTTGGATCAGCAGTATAGCTTCAGACGGTCTCCAGTCTTTGTCCTGCAGGATGGCACGATAGCCCCGGAGGCGATCGTGAGCATATATACCAAGGCACGAACGAGCGCGCGCCAGGCCGATTTGATGGCCAGTCAGATGCAAGGGCTAATTCTCTTTCTTCTGCAGGTGATTGGTGACCTCCTTCCCGGCGGTAAAGGCTGGGAGCTCAAGCGCTCCTTTCAACATTTGGTCACGTGAAAAAGCCTCAAATTCAACAACGTCCAGCAGCCAATAAACCCCGTCGTTCTCACCAGAGTGGGCGCGAAGGACTTTTTGTTAATAACTGGTCAGCGCTCGAGGAGTACCTGAGAGCCCAGCGCGACGCCTTGCAGCGCGTCTACTATGCGCCGCGAGATGAGAAGCGTTTGCGGGAACTGCTGGCCAAACATGATGCCCTCCAGGTTGCTTGCGAAGTCGATACCGACATGGAAACGGGTATTCTTGCTCGTGTCAATATGCAGTATATGGAGGAGGAGAAGTTCCTCGAAGAAGCAGCAGGGCGTGCGACTGATCTGATCATTGCCTGTGATCATATTACCGACACCAGAAATCTCGGAGCGATTGCTCGAACAGCCGCCTTTTTTGGCCTCTCGACGATTCTCATTCCAAAAGATCGACAGGCTCCCATTACGACTGCGACTTTGGGCGCAGCCCAGGGCGCTTTTGCAACTGTGACGCCAACCGAGGTCACAAATTTGGGTCGTACACTGACCGCGCTGAAAGACTGCGGCTATTGGATCGCGGCAGCCGATATGGTCGGGACTGCTGTGGATGCTTTGCCGACCCGCTACGAGAAACTTGTTTTGGTGCTTGGATCTGAGGATAAAGGTGTTTCGGCGCAGGTCCTGAACAAGTGTGATCTCACCCTTTCCATTCCTTCTTACGGCGGAAAGCTGGAATCTTTGAACGTTTCCGTGGCAGCGGGAATACTGATTCACGCTCTACGGGCTCAATCCGCTCGCGGTAAAATTCTTCCGGAGGGGTAGTTTCTCTTGACAGAAATCGAGGGGAGAGTGTAATTCCTTCTAACGCTCGAGGCGCTAAACGATTTTTTGTTTTGTTGTCACGAGTTTCCAGGTGCTGGTGTAGCTCAATTGGTAGAGCAGCTGACTTGTAATCAGCAGGTTGCGGGTTCAAGTCCCATCACCAGCTCCAGTGCATTATGTGAGATGTGGAAGAGTGAGTGCCAAGCGGAGGAATGCCCGAGTGGCCAAAGGGAGCAGACTGTAAATCTGCCGGCGTACGCCTTCGAAGGTTCGAATCCTTCTTCCTCCACCAGCTAGAACGAAGTGATTCGGTCCAGGCAACTGCTTAACAGCATCTCACGATATCGGAATAAAGCGGGAGTAGCTCAATTGGTAGAGCATTAGCCTTCCAAGCTAAGGGTCGCGGGTTCGAGTCCCGTTTCCCGCTCCATCCGTTCCCTTTGTAAAGATAGCTGACCATGAGTTTACCCAAGCTCTGGGCAAAGCTTGAGTTGACGAGGGCTTTGATAAAAGGGTAAAACACTACCCGATTGATCGCAGCCATCGTCACCCTACCGTCAGACAGACGGGATGTTATGCCGGTTGTGTGTCTTAGAGGCGCAGCTGGAATTTTTGGACTTATCCAGAAAGTGTCAAGCGACTATAGGAATTAGCAAGTCTTCGAAGTCTTATGATGACGAATGCGGGCTGAAGCCATCGCAACAAAGCCCAGGTAGCTCAGGGGTAGAGCACGTCCTTGGTAAGGACGAGGTCAGGGGTTCAAAGCCCCTTCTGGGCTCCACGCATACCTCAAAGCGGGAGACATAAAATGGTCTCTGCGATGAATCATCATAGACAAGAAGCTATATAACGAAGAAATTCAACTTCGCTTTCTGCCTTTAGCGGGAGGAAATCATGGCAAAAGAAAAGTTCGAGCGTTCAAAACCCCACGTTAACATCGGTACTATTGGTCACGTCGACCATGGTAAAACAACCCTGACAGCGGCCATCACCAAGGTTATGTCCTTGGCGTACGGCGGGGTAGCGAAAGCTTTCGCCGAGATCGACAATGCTCCCGAGGAGAAAGCACGCGGTATCACTATCAACACATCGCACGTTGAGTATTCGTCGGCTAACCGACACTATGCTCACGTTGACTGCCCTGGTCACGCCGACTATGTGAAGAACATGATCACCGGTGCTGCTCAAATGGACGGCGCGATTTTGGTTGTAAGCGCTGCTGACGGCCCCATGCCGCAGACTCGTGAACACATCCTCTTGGCTCGCCAAGTCGGTGTACCTCGTATCGTTGTCTTCATGAACAAGTGCGACATGGTTGATGACGCAGAACTTCTTGAACTCGTCGAGATGGAAGTTCGCGAACTCCTGAGTCTGTACAAGTTCCCGGGCGACGAAACCCCGATCATTCAGGGCTCTGCTCTGAAAGGTTTGGAAGCTGCCAACGCACAGGACCCATGGGCTAAGAAAATCGTTGAGCTGATCCAAGCTTGCGATGATTACATCCCAGTCCCAGAGCGTCCTATCGATCGTCCTTTCCTGATGCCTATCGAAGACGTGTTTTCGATCTCTGGTCGTGGGACAGTTGTTACCGGTCGTATCGAACGCGGTATCATCAAAGTCGGCGAAGACATGGAAATCGTCGGCTTGAAAGAAACTGTTAAGACGACCTGTACTGGCGTTGAAATGTTCCGCAAGTTGCTGGACGAAGGTCGCGCTGGTGATAACGTCGGGATCCTTCTCCGCGGTACAAAACGTGAAGACGTTATGCGTGGACAAGTGTTGTCGAAGCCAGGCGCCATCAAGCCTCACAAGAAGTTCAAAGCTTCTGTGTACGTCTTGACCAAAGAAGAAGGCGGTCGTCATACCCCGTTCTTCAAGGGTTACCGTCCTCAATTCTACTTCCGCACAACGGACGTAACTGGTAGCATCAAATTGCCAGATAATGTTGAGATGGTTATGCCAGGTGACAACATCGACATCGAAGTCGAGTTGATTCAGCCGATCGCTATGGATACAGAGCTCCGCTTCGCTATTCGCGAAGGTGGCCGTACTGTTGGCGCCGGTGTTGTAGCTGAGATTATCCTCGACTAATTCTCGAGAATAACTCGTTTGCTGATGCCGATCTTGTCCTTGGGATAAGGTCGGCTTCGAGCGGATTTATCTGTTGATCTTGTAGGCGAGTAGCTCCAATGGTAGAGCAGCGGATTCCAAATCCGCTTGTTGTGGGTTCGAGTCCCTCCTCGCCTGCTCTGCTTTTTTAGTATTATCCTGGATACATCGACGCCATCTCACAGGTACTTGTGTCCAAGAGCGAAGTGCGGTGAGGCCTCGGCGACCATTCTCCGAAGCCCCATCGTGATCGGTCCGTTCCCCAAGGGAGAACACCATGAATAAAGACGACTCCTACTGGCTCAAATTAGCTTACGTCGCTTTCGCGGCTTTGACAGCTTTAACAGCTTACAAAGCATTTGGAACCCTCGGTGTTCAGACCGGCTGGGCTGACCGCTTCGATGAGTGGTATCAACCCGCTTCGACAGGCGGAAGCATTGTTGTTGGTTTGCTCTCAGCTTTTTTACTGATGAGCAATAAAGGTCGACACGAGTACTTTTTAGCGGCTATTGGTGAGCTCCGCAAGGTTGCTTGGCCCAGTATGCCTGACACCCGTCGTATGACGATGATCGTCTGCTTGGTTGTGGGCGTTTTTGCTGTGATCCTGGCTATCTTTGATTTTGTCTGGGCCAAGATTTTCGGACTTTTGCTCACATGATCCAGCAGATAGCACGAATCCCTAGCGGGGTGATACAATATGGCAAACGTCAGCGGACCCGCTGCGATTGCCTTGTGACAGTTTTAAAGCTGTCCTATGTGCCATTTCGGCGTAAGGTTTCGCTGCGGACAATCAGCAGGGGAAACCATTGAAACTAGAGGCAGAAAGCATGGCTTACGATCTCAAGTGGTATGTGATCCATACTTACTCAGGCTTTGAAGAAAAAGCTAAATCCGGACTCATTGACCGAGCTAAAAGCGAAGGTCAAGTTGAGAAGTTTGGCGATATCTACATCCCTCACACAGTCAGTGAGACGGTGAATAAGTCGGGCAAGAAAAAAGCTGTCTCCAGAACTTCGTTTCCCGGCTATATCATTGTTCAGATGCACCTCGATGACGAGAGCATGCATGTGGTCAAAAGTACACCAAAAATTACTGGATTCGTCGGCAATGCCCGCCATCCGAAAGCTCTTCCCGATCATGAAGTCCTTCGTTTGACCAACCCAGAGTTGGTGAAGGACGCGAAGCGGGATGTTGTTCAAGAAGTTCGCTTTTCCAAAGGCGAGGCAGTTAAAGTCATGGACGGCCCGTTCAGTAATTTTGACGGCGTCATTGACGAAGTTCGTCCGGACAAAGGCAAGGTTCGCGTGTTGGTTAGCATATTCGGGCGCGAGACCCCTGTTGAGCTTGAGTTCGGTCAGGTCGAAAAGATTTCGTAAGCTGATCCTTGAATATCTAGTTATTCCGCACTCTGTGTTGCAGGTCGTTTCCTGCTGACCTGCATTTTCCTGCGAAAAACAAGGTCAAAACAGCCCAAGTATGGGGTGCGTGTTCCATTAAATGCTTGACGGGGCATGTAAAATAGCGTAAACCCCGTCTTCCAAGTCTTGATTCAGATCGCTACTGGGTAGCGAAAAAGAAGGAGCGAAGAACGTGGCAAAGAAGGTTGTCGGATTTATCAAGCTGCAGATTCCGGCAGGTAAAGCAAACCCGGCTCCTCCCATCGGCCCAGCTCTCGGCCAGAGGGGCGTCAATATTATGGCCTTTTGCAAGGAATTTAACGCCAAAACTCAGAAGCAAGTTGGCTCGATTTTGCCAACTGTGATTACAGTTTTCGCGGACAAATCCTTCACCTTCATCACCAAAAGCCCACCGGCTTCTGATTTGTTGAAGAAGGCCGCCAAGATCGAAAGCGGATCGAAGACTCCAAGCACAGCTGTTGCTGGTACAGTAACAGAAGCTCAGGTTCTCGAGATCGCCCGTATCAAGAAAGACGACTTGAACGCCTACGATGAAGACGCTGCGGTGAAAATCATCAAGGGTTCGGCTCGTAGTATGGGTTTGGAAGTTAAGTAAGTATTGTGCATTCGGCGACTGATGGAGTGAGCTAGAACATTTCGGTGTTCGATAGAATCGTCGGCTTTTGTGAGTCTCGATTTTGTTCACTGCCGCAGAGCCCAGACATAGTAGGAGAGCCATCTGGCTCGATTGGACTACGGAGAATATTATGGCTCAGCGAGGTAAGAAGTACCGCGCAGCCCTCGCCAAAGTTGATCGTGAGAAAGATTACGATCTACTCGAGGCCTGCAAACTCGTCAAGGACACGTCCTATTCCAAAATGGATGCCTCCGTCGACTTGGCTGTGAATCTGGGTGTAGACCCAAGGCACGCAGACCAAAACCTTCGGGGCGCAACTGTCCTCCCCAATGGTCTCGGCAAAAAAGTTCGCATCATCGTTTTCGCTAAAGGCGAAAAGGCAACGGAAGCCAATGGTTTCGGTGTCGACGCGGTTGGTGGCGACGATCTTGCCAAACGTATCACCGAAGGCTGGCTTGACTTTGACCAAGTGATCGCAACCCCTGATATGATGGGTGTTGTCGGTAAATTGGGTAAAGTTCTTGGACCACGCGGATTGATGCCAAACCCAAAACTGGGAACAGTGACGTTCGAACTCGAAAAAGCTGTAACTGAACTGCGTGCAGGTCGCGCCGAATACCGCGTTGATAAAGCCGGTATCGTCCACACCTCCATCGGTCGTTCCAACTTTACAGCGGAAGCGCTGGCAGAGAACGCTCGTACGATCATCGATACTTTGCTCCGCGCAAAGCCATCGACGGCGAAAGGCACTTTCCTTAAGAAAGTCTGTCTTTCAGCAACTATGGGTCCTGGTGTTCGCGTCGATACGACGCCCTTTAAAGTTTAAGGGGGAACTAGCACATGGATCGTAAGAAGAAAGAATCACTCCGCGTAGAAACAACTGCTCGATTCAAAAAATCGAAAGCTGTGATCGTCGCTGAGTATCGTGGTCTCACTGTCGAAGAGATGACCAAACTGCGCGTGGCTTTACGCCATGCCAGCGCTGAATTCCGCGTGGTGAAAAACCGGATCGCCAAAAAGTCGATCGCGCTGGAATTCCAGGATTTGGAAGGTCTCTCGAAAAGCCTCGTCGGACCAGTCGGTCTGATCTGCGCTTACGGTGATTCGGCTCAAGTGACCAAAGCAGCTCTTAATTTTGAAAAGGATCATCCTAACTTCAAAGTTACTGCCGGTCACATGGAAGGCGCTGTTCTTAGCAAGACGCAACTGCAGTCGATCGCTGACCTGCCAAGCAAAGAAGTGTTGCTGGCGCAGATCATCGGTACCTTGGTTGCTCCGCATAGAGGCCTTCTGGGCGTCCTCAACGGCGTCAATCGCAACTTGGTTCAGGTTATTAACGCAATTAAAGATAAGAAAACATCTTAATCCTAGGGCTTTGGTACAAGCGAAGCTAACTGGATGTGATTTGGGAGGAGAATTTTATGTCCAAGGTGACAAAAGAACAGGTAGTTGAGTTTCTTGAGAATCTGACTTTGCTGGAAGCTGCTGAGCTCGTGAAAGAGCTTGAAGACAAGTTCGGCGTAAGCGCTGCTGCTCCGATGGCCTTTGCTGCTCCAGTTGCTGCTGCCGCAGTCGTCGAAGAAAAAGACGAGTTCACAGTCATGTTGACTGATGCTGGCGACAAGAAAATCAACGTGATCAAGGAAATTCGCGCGATCACAGGTCTCGGCTTGAAAGAAGCTAAAGATCTCGTGGAAGGCGCTCCTAAGGAAGTTAAAGCTAACGTTCCTAAGGAAGAAGCAGCTAAAATCAAGGCTACCCTTGAAGCAGCTGGCGCTAAAGTTACTCTCAAGTAATTTACGAATCGGAAAGCTCGTGCTGGGCCTAAGTGATTATGGCTTAGCATATCTTTCCGCTTTTTTATTACTAAGATTCCATATATCCTATTTTCTTTGAGGATATGTGAAGTTGAGGAATTTGCGAATATCATCGCCTGCGGCGGAGTCTCTCTTCGCAGAGTCATGTCATTCGGAAGTTTTTCAGCCCGTTACATCGGACACTTGATGCAAATAGTAACCGCAGCGTATGTGAGGGGCTCTGGTCTTTCACTTGGTATTCTCAGTAAAAATGCTGAGGATAGGCGGTGCTTTTTGCATTTTTGAGCCTGAAAGCTCTGCGGCGCGAAACCTGACTTGTTCGGGATGGTAGTTGCAGGGCCGTCATGCGTCTGAAATGGGTGATGGCGGACAGCAAACATTTCTTCGCCAAGACATTATACGTGATCGCCCGGCCGCGGGGATTCTCTCCCGCATCCGGCGTATAACAGGGGCTCTGTCTCTGTTAGCGGCATCGATGGGATGGCGCGGTTGCGATGCCATGTAAGAAGTCGGATCTGCAGTCGGCACTTACACGGAAGAAAACGGGATTCCTTTCATAGGAGTGCTAAATGACCTCCCTCGCTTCCAGTTTTACACGTCCTCGCAAAAGATTCGAAAAAATAACCCCAGCAATCGACATACCGTACCTGATCGAGCTGCAGAAGAACAGTTATAACATGTTCTTGCAGGCCACAGAGCTTCCCCAAAACAGGAAAGCAGTCGGCCTCGAAGCAGTGTTTAATTCCGTGTTTCCGATCACGCATTTTGCTGAGACGGCGTCAGTGGAATTCGTCAGCTATTCTTTCGAAGAACCCAAGTACACGGTGGACGAATGCCGTCAACGTGGAATGAGCTTTGCGGCTCCTTTGAAGGTTGTGATTCGATTGGTTGTTTGGGATCTCGACAAAGAGACCAACGTCAAATCGATCCGCGACGTGAAAGAGCAGGAAGTTTACTTCGGCGAAATCCCTCTGATGACGGATGATGGTACCTTTATCATCAACGGAACAGAGCGTGTCGTGGTTTCACAGTTGCACCGTTCGTCTGGTGTATTCTTTGACCATGACAAAGGTCGTAATAGCGCTTCCGGTAAATTGCTCTACACAGCGCGTATCATTCCTTATCGCGGTAGCTGGCTCGATTTCGAGTTCGACTCCAAAGACATTCTCTATCTGCGTATCGACCGTCGCCGGAAGATGCATGGAACGATCCTGCTCAAAGCCCTGGGTTACACCGATCAGCAGCTCCTGGATCGTTTCTATAAGAAAGAGTCGATTCGAATTCGTGAAGGTAAGCTCGAGAAAAAACTGAACTACGAAATCCTTCGTGGTCAGAGAGCCTTGACTGACTTGATTGACCCCGCAACCGGTAAGGTTCTGGTCAAAAAAGGTCGCCGTATTTCCGTTGGCGCTATTCGCCAGATGGAACAAGCGGGTATTGAGTACGTAGCGATGGAACAGGATGAATTGGTTGGTAAAATTACCGCCGAAGACATCTTGGATAAGTCCGATAAGTCTCTGGTTCCTCTGAACACAGAGCTGGGTTTGGACCATCTCGAGAAAATGATCAAGAATGGCGTGAAGCAGTTCTCGGTCCTGTTCATCGATGGTGTGAACGCCGACTCCTCGTTCCGCAACACTCTGGTGACCGATAAGATCGACACCAAAGAGGACGCCATCCTCGAAATATATAAACGCATGCGTCCTGGTGATCCCCCAACGATCGAACCAGCGACCTCGCTGTTTGATAACCTCTTCTTCAATCCCGACCGCTACGACCTGAGTGCCGTGGGCCGGATGAAGCTCAATCAAAAACTCGGTCTGGAAATTCCTCTGGAAACCAGAACCCTGACCAAAGAAGACATTCTGCGGACAGTTGAGTATCTGATTGGTTTGAAAAATGAAAAAGGTCAGATCGACGATATTGATAACCTGAGTAACCGTCGCGTTCGCGCTGTCGGCGAGCTCCTGGAAAACCAATACCGCATCGGTTTGCTCCGCATTGAAAGAGCGATCCGTGAACGCCTCCAGTTGGGCGACGTGGACACCCTTTTGCCTCATGACTTCGTGAACAACAAGCCAGCATCGGCTGTCGTGAAGGAATTCTTCGGCAGTTCGCAGTTGAGCCAGTTCATGGACCAGACCAACCCACTGTCAGAAGTTACGCATAAGCGTCGTCTGTCAGCGCTTGGACCTGGCGGTTTGAGTCGTGAACGCGCGGGCTTCGAAGTTCGAGACGTTCACCCCACTCACTACGGTCGAATCTGTCCGATCGAGACCCCTGAAGGTCCGAACATCGGTTTGATTTCGTCTTTGGCGTCTTACGCTAAAGTTAACGATTACGGCTTCATCGAAACACCCTTCCGCAGCTTGACTGAGGAAAGCGGTGGACGCGGTAAAGTTCGTTATTATTCTGCAGCTGAAGAGCATCAGGACCATGTGATCGCCCAGGCGAGTAACATCCAGTCCGAAGAAGAGTTCGTTTACGCACGCCGCGCCGGTGAATCCGAAATTGTTCGTGCTGAAGAAGCCGATTTGATGGACGTTTCCACCAGTCAGTTGGTGTCCGTCGCTGCGAACTTGATCCCCTTCCTGCAAAACGATGATGCGAACCGTGCTTTGATGGGTTCGAACATGCAGCGTCAAGCCGTTCCGCTTCTGAAAACTCGCGCTCCGCTGGTCGGAACCGGGATGGAAAGAATCGTGGCACGTGACTCGGGTGCAACAGTCGTCGCCAAGCGTGATGGTGTGGTTGTGGCCGTTGACGCCGAACGTATCGTTATCAAAACTGAAGGCGATGCAGACAACCTCACGGAAGTCGGCGCCGAAGTTGATATCTATAAGCTCGAGAAGAACAAGCGTTCCAACGTTGATACTTGTATCAACCAGAAGCCTATCGTCGTTCGCGGCGAGAACGTGAAAAAAGGCGATATCATCGCTGACGGTTTCGCGACTGAAATGGGCGAGTTGGCTCTGGGCCAGAACGTGGTCGTAGCGTTCATGCCCTGGAGTGGTTACAACTTTGAGGACTCCATCCTCATTTCTGAGCGTGTTGTGAAGGAAGATCTTTACACCAGTATCCACATTCAGGAATTCGAATGTATCTCTCGTGACACCAAGTTGGGTCAGGAAGAGATCACCTCCGATATCCCTAACGTCGGCGAAGAGGCTCTCCGGAACCTCGACGAAGCTGGTATCATTCGCATCGGTGCCGATGTGAAACCAAATGATCTTCTGGTTGGAAAAATCACGCCGAAAGGCGAGACGCAGCTGACTCCTGAAGAGAAACTGCTCCGTGCGATCTTCGGTGAAAAAGCTGGTGACGTCCGTGATACATCCCTTCGCGTCCCACCGGGCGTTGTTGGAACAGTGATCGGCGCCAAGGTCTATGCTCGCGAAGGCGCAGTTAAAGACCCACGCAGTCTGCAGATTGAAGAAGAAGAAATCTCTCGTTTGCGTAAAGATGAGAGCGACCGCATTTCCATCATCAAGGACTCTGCAGCGCGTAAGATCGTGAAGATCGTGGCAGGCGAAACCTTGGCTGGTGAAATCCGCAGTCGTGATGGTTCCACCACGGCGACTTCGGGAACCGTGATGACCGCTGAATTCTTGAACAGTTTAGACTACATATACTGGGAACATCTGGCCGTTAAAGACGCTCAGAAGAACTCGACATTGACCAAGGTTGTGGAAAGTCTGCGCGAGAAGATCAACCTCATCCGTTTCATGACGGAAGAGCAGATCAAGAAAGTTCGCAAGGGCGATGAGCTGCCTCCTGGTGTGATCAAGATGGTTAAAGTCTATGTCGCCATCAAGCGTAAGCTGCAGGTTGGTGATAAGATGGCTGGCCGTCACGGCAACAAAGGTGTTGTTTCCCGGATCCTGCCTGAAGAAGACATGCCGTTCCTCAACGATGGCCGTCCCGTTGATATCGTGTTGAACCCCCTCGGCGTTCCTTCGCGTATGAACGTTGGTCAGATTTTGGAAACTCACTTGGGTTGGGCTGCTAAAGGCTTGGGCGAGAAGCTCCAAACCTTTATTGAGCAGAGCATCAATCGTCCAGAGCTCGAGAAGTTCATCTACTCAATCTGGGACGACGCTGAAACCCGCAAGTTCGTGGAATCATGCAGCGACGAAGATCTTGCCATCTTTGTTCGTAAGTACCGCGAAGGTGTTCACCTAGCCAACCCAGTCTTTGACGGGGCCGGCGAAGAAGACATCAAGCGCTATTTGGAATTGGCTGGACTCGACAGAGACGGACAGTCTGACCTTTACGATGGACGAACCGGTAACAAGTTCGATAACCGCGTAACGGTTGGCGTGATGTACGTGCTGAAGCTTCACCATTTGGTTGACGAAAAGATCCATGCTCGTTCCATCGGTCCTTACTCGCTCGTCACTCAGCAGCCACTCGGCGGTAAAGCCCAGTTCGGTGGTCAGCGTTTGGGTGAGATGGAAGTGTGGGCAATGGAAGCTTACGGTGCTGCGAATACTCTGCAAGAGTTCCTGACCGTTAAGTCTGATGACGTGCTGGGCCGGACTCGTATGTATGAGTCCATCGTTAAGGGCCAAAACATGATGATGCCGGGTCTACCCGAGAGCTTCAACGTTCTCGTGAAAGAACTTCAGTCCTTGGCATTGGATGTGAACCTGATCCGCGACGATCAGGAAATTGGACTCGAAAGCTTCACCCAGTAATCGCCGAATCATGGCACCCCGGGCCTCTGGCCTGGGGTTTCATCCGTCCTCATGGAGGTAACTCACTTGAACGACTTAGTTAATTTTTTTGATAAGCCTACGGATCCTTTGAGTTTCAGCGCGATCAAAATCTCGCTGGCTTCGCCGGAAAAGATTCGGAGCTGGTCATTCGGTGAGGTGAAGAAACCCGAGACCATTAACTACCGAACTTTCAAACCGGAACGTGACGGTTTGTTCTGCGCAAAGATCTTCGGACCTGTGCGTGACTTTGAATGTATCTGCGGCAAGTACAAGCGTATGAAGCACCGCGGGATCGTTTGTGACAAGTGCGGCGTGGAAGTTATCCACTCCAAAGTTCGTCGGGAACGCCTGGGTCACATCAACTTGGCAACTCCTGTTGCTCATATTTGGTTCCTCAAGTCCTTGCCTTCGCGTATCGGCGCCATCCTCGACATCTCGTTGAAAGATGTTGAGCGCGTTCTGTACAGCGAATCCTACGTTGTTCTAGATCCAGGCAACGAGGAAGTGACCAAGCTGCACGTCGGTCAAGTCATCAGTGAAGACGAGTACGAACAACTTCTGCAAGAACACGGTAACGGGGCATTCAACGTTGGTGTCGGTGCTGAAGCTGTCCAGGAACTCCTGGCCGGTCTGCGCATCGAAGACCTCGGTGATGACCTTCGTAAAGCCTTGCTGGAAGCTTCCTCGGAAGCGGCTCGTAAGAAATTGCAAAAGCGTTTGAAGGTGGTCGAAGCCTTCAAAAATAACGAAGCTAAACCGGAATGGATGATGCTGTCCGTTATTCCGGTTCTGCCACCTGATCTGCGCCCACTGGTGCCTCTGGACGGTGGACGTTTCGCGACTTCAGATTTGAACGATCTGTATCGTCGTGTGATCAACCGGAACAACCGTTTGCTCCGTCTGATCGAATTGAACGCTCCTGAAATCATCATCCGTAACGAGAAGCGCATGCTTCAAGAAGCGGTCGATGCTCTGTTTGACAACGGCCGTCGCGGTAAAGTCTTCACCGGTCCTAACAAGCGCGCTCTCCGCTCGCTGTCGGACATGCTGAAGGGTAAGCAAGGTCGTTTCCGTCAAAACCTTTTGGGTAAGCGTGTTGACTACTCCGGTCGTTCCGTCATCGTGGTTGGTCCTACTCTGAAATTGCATCAGTGCGGACTGCCCAAGAAAATGGCGATCGAGCTATTCAAGCCCTTCATTTATAACAAATTGGAAGAGCACGGCATTGTTTCGACGATCAAATCCGCTAAGAAATTGGTGGAAAAAGAACGTCCAGAAGTTTGGGATATCCTGGAAGAAGTGACCAAGGAACATCCGATCCTTCTGAACCGTGCACCGACTCTTCACCGTCTGGGTATCCAGGCTTTTGAACCGGTTCTCATCGAAGGTAAAGCGATCCAGCTGCACCCACTCGTCTGTTTCGCCTTTAACGCGGACTTTGACGGTGACCAGATGGCCGTTCACGTGCCCCTGTCTGTCGAAGCACAGATGGAAGCACGCGTATTAATGATGTCGACCAACAACATTCTGAGTCCAGCGTCTGGTTCTCCAGTCATCGTTCCGACCCAGGATATCGTTCTCGGGATCTACTACCTAACCAAAGAAGACATCTCCGCTAAAGGCGCAGGCAAAATCTTTGGCTCGATCGATGAAGTTCGCGTGGCCTATGACCACAACGAAGTCGGTCTTCAGGCTCCCATTATCGTCCGTTTCAACGCTCGTCGTTATGAGACGACTGTGGGTCGCGTGCTCCTGTCGGAACATTTGCCAGACGAATTGCCTTTCGAAGCGATCAACAAGCGTATGGGTAAGAAGGAATTGGCCAAACTGGTCGATGATGCCTTCCGTATCGCAGGACCGAAGAAAACAGTGCTCCTCGCGGATGCTTTGCGCGCTATCGGTTATCGCTATTCAACCAAAGCGGGTCTGTCGATCTCCATCGGCGACATGGTTGTTCCTGAAGGCAAAAAACGCCTGCTCGACGATGCTTACGAAGAAGTTAAGAAGATTAAGGAGCAGTACTCGGAAGGTCTCTTGACCGAAGGAGAACGCTACAACAAGGTTATCGATATCTGGGCAAAAGTGACGGAAAACATTGCGGAAGAGATGTTTAAAAACATCGCGAAGCAAAAGAAAACCGACCACAAAGGTGCTCTGCGCGAAGTCGACAGCTCCAACTCGATCTTCATGATGGCCGACTCCGGTGCTCGGGGTTCCGCCCAGCAGATTCGTCAGTTAGCAGGTATGCGCGGTTTGATGGCGAAACCTTCTGGTGAGATCATCGAAACCCCAATTACCGCGAACTTCCGCGAAGGTCTTTCGGTTCTTGAATACTTTACCTCGACTCACGGTGCCCGTAAGGGTCTGGCCGATACGGCCTTGAAGACAGCGAGTTCGGGTTACTTGACTCGTCGTTTGGTTGACGTGGCTCAGGATGCAACGATTGCCGAAACAGATTGCGGAACCGCCAACGGAATCAACATGACTCCGCTGCGGGAAGGCTCTGACATCAAGCAATCCTTGGGTGACAGAACTCTTGGTCGAGTTTTGATTGCTGAAGTGAAGGATCCGAATTCGGACGAAATCATCGCCAAGTCGGGCTCTTTGATTGACGAAGCCGTTGCCAAGCGCATGGACAAAGCTGGCATCGAGATGGCCCGTATCCGCTCGGTATTGACCTGTAATACCCGCATGGGCCTCTGTGCGAAGTGTTACGGGCGTGACTTGGCCACAGGTCATATCATCAACGTCGGTGAAGCCATCGGGGTTATCGCCGCTCAGTCGATCGGTGAACCGGGTACTCAGTTGACAATGCGTACCTTCCACTTTGGGGGTACCGTTTCGCATAGAATCGAGAAGAACACGCGTGATACCGGTTTCTCGGGTATTGTGAAGTTCCAGCGAATCAGCGCTGTTACCAACCGCGAAAACAAACAGATGGTGTTGAGTCGTAACGGTGAGATCCAGATCCTCGATAAGGAATCGGGAGCTATCCGCGACACTTACCCAATCTCGTACGGTTCGATCCTGCTCTGCAAAGAAGGTCAGGAAATCGACGCCGGTTCTTCGATCAGTGAATGGGATCCCTTCTCCAATCCCATCATGGCCGAAGTCGGTGGCCGCGTGAAATACAATGACTTGAAAGAAGGCCAATCGGTCGAAGAACGAACCGATGAAGTGACCTTCCTTGCTCGCAAAGTGATCATCGAAACGCGTGGAACGGATCTTAAGCCGACCATGGAAATCTTTGATCCCCATACCGGCAAAACCGTATCGGTCGATGGTAAGCGTGATGCACGCTACTCCTTGCCGGTCGGTGCTACGATCTTTGTTGATGACGGCAGTGATGTGTTGCCAGGTGATATCATCGCTAAAATCCCAAGGGAGCAAGCGAAGACCAAGGATATCACCGGTGGTTTGCCTCGTGTTGCGGAACTCTTCGAAGCTCGTAAGCCAAAAGATTACGCAATTATGGCCGATAGAGATGGTACCGTGACCTTCGGTGCTGACTCCAAAGGCAAGCGTAAGATCGTCGTCGTCAGTGACGATGGTCAAACCTCGGACTTCTCGGTGCCAAAAGGGCGTCATATCATCGTGACAGAAGGTGATTACATTCGTAAGGGTCAAACCCTGGTGGATGGATCGCCCAGTCCACATGATATCTTGCGCATCCTTGGGACACTCCAATTGGCCAAGTATCTGGTCGATGAAATCCAAGACGTTTACCGTCTGCAAGGTGTGAAGATCAACGATAAGCACATTGAAGTCATCGTGCGTCAGATGTGCCGTCGTGTGAAGGTTCTCAGCCCAGGTGATACTCGCTTCCTCCCAGCCGAACAGGTTGAAAGAGGAGAACTCGAGGACACCAACGCTAAGGTGCGTGAAGCTGGCGGACAAGAAGCGATCTGGGAGCCAGTGCTCCTCGGTATCACCAAAGCTTCCTTGTCGACCGACAGTTTCATTTCGGCGGCATCTTTCCAAGAAACCACCAAGGTTCTGACCGAAGCTGCCATCAACAGCAAAGTCGACCATCTGCGTGGCTTGAAAGAAAACGTCATCATGGGACGTCTGGTCCCAGCCGGAACAGGATCCTGGCAGTATCGTCGTCTCGAATCGCGTGTTCGGGGTGTCGATGAAGCTTTGCCTGTCATCGTCAAAGTGTTCGAAGCGAATAGCTGAGACTCTGCAAAAATGACACAAGAAGGGGCGAGTCATTCGCCCCTTTCTTTTTGCCTGCTTTCTGCGGTGTGACGAAGCTCACAGCGTCTGTATTGTAAAGATAAGCCTTGCTTTCTCGGGTCTGGGTTGGTACAGATACTAGCCTCGCGTTTGGTCAAGATCTGCGAATGTCCAACTGCATTCAAGACCAGACGTGAGATCCGGTGCTGACGGATAAGCAGATCTCAGGCTAAGCAAGGGTGCCAGAGTGCATAGGTGACCCAAGCCAAGCAACGATCAAAACTAATCATGTTCGCAATCAGGCGAAAGCAGTAAGGATAGGAAAGCATGCCAACCATCAATCAGATCATCGCCAAAGGAAGAACTGTCCAAAAGAACCGGACGAAGGCCCCGGCGCTGAAGGGTTGCCCCCAGAAGCGTGGTGTGTGCACCCGTGTTTATACGACAACTCCCAAGAAGCCTAACTCCGCTCTTCGGAAAGTTGCTCGTGTGCGTTTGACCAACGGCGTTGAAGTGACTTCTTACATCGGCGGTGAAGGCCACAACCTCCAAGAGCATAGTGTTGTGCTTGTTCGCGGCGGTAAAGTGAAAGACTTACCAGGTGTGCGTTATCACATCGTACGCGGAAGCCTTGACTGCTCGGGCGTCAACGCTCGTCGTCAAAGCCGCAGCAAGTACGGCGCAAAAAGACCAAAAGCTTAATAACTTCAGCTGGATAAGAATTGGAGTGAAGTATGGCACGTCGCCACACCGCGGTAAAACGGCAGGTTCTGCCTGATCCCGTTTTCAAAGATGAAGTCGTCACCAAGTTCATCAACAGTATGATGAAACACGGAAAAAAAGCCGCCGCTGAGAAAGCATTCTACGGCGCTATGGAAGAAATCACCAAAACAGGTGGCGATCCCATCGAGACCTTTAAAGCGGCTCTCGATAACGCCAAACCTATGCTGGAAGTTAAGTCCCGCCGCGTCGGTGGTTCCAACTACCAGGTTCCAGTTGAAATCCGTCCTGAGCGCCGTCAAGCTCTGGCGATTCGCTGGTTGATAGAATTCTCTCGTAACCGCAGCGGTCGCAGCATGCGCGAACGTCTGGCTGGCGAGATCCTCGACGCAGCGAACAAACGCGGCGCAACCATCAAACGTCGTGAAGACGTTCATAAGATGGCTGAAGCCAACAAAGCTTTCGCGCATTATCGCTGGTAAAAAACAGTCAAAGATGAGTAAACTGTTCGCAAGTTTGGCCCCAATCCTGGGGGCCGGCGAACAGTTTTTTTTATTTCTGAGATTCCAAGCCGAGAAAACCTATGAAAGTCCAAGATCTGCCGCGTTTGCGTAACATCGGTATCATGGCCCATATCGATGCGGGCAAAACCACCACCACCGAACGCATCCTCTTCTATACGGGCAAGATCCATAAGGTCGGTGAAGTCCACGATGGTAACACCACCATGGACTGGATGGAGCAAGAGCAGGAACGCGGGATTACAATCACTGCGGCTGCGATTACAGCCTACTGGAAAGACCACACCATCAATATCATCGACACTCCGGGCCACGTGGATTTCACGGTGGAAGTCGAGCGATCCCTGCGGGTGCTTGATGGCGCGATAGCAGTTTTCGATGCTGTGCATGGCGTGGAGCCGCAATCAGAAACCGTCTGGCGACAGGCGGATAAATATAAAGTGCCACGTTTGGCCTTCGTCAACAAATTGGACCGGGTGGGTGCCAGCTTTGATGATTCTGTGCAATCGATGCGCGATCGTTTGGCAGCGAATCCTGTGCCGTTCCAGCTGCCGATTGGATCTGAGGACGCCTTCACGGGTGTAGTCGATTTGGTGAACCTGAAGGCCTACTATTGGGACGGTGATGCCCAAGGGCAATCGTTCAGGACTGAAGAAGTTCCAGAAGACCTGCGCGATGAAGCAGAGCTGGGACGCATGCAGTTGGTCGAAGCTGTGTCTGAATTCGATGATCAGACGATGGAAAAATTTCTGGAAGGCAAAGACCTGACCGAAGAAGAGATTCGTCGAGCGGCTCGTAAGGGCTGTATCGCTATGCAAATCGTACCAGTATTCTGCGGCAGTGCTTTCAAAAATAAAGGGATCCAGCCTTTGCTGGATGCTGTGACCTACTATTTGCCTTCGCCTCTAGACCTTCCTGATGTAGCCGGATTGGATCCGGAAAACGAAGCCAAAACCATCACTCGGAAACGTTTGCCGGAAGAGCCATTGGCGATGCTGGCCTTCAAAATTCAAAACGATCCTTTCGTGGGTCAGATTACTTATGTTCGCGTGTATTCAGGTCGCCTGAGCACCAGTGAAACGGTCATCAACGCCAGGACCGGCAAGCGGGAAAGAATCTCCAAGATTCTCCGCATGGAAGCCAACCAAAGGCAAGAAGTCGAAACGATCGAAGCTGGTGATATCGCGGCGGTCGCTGGCCTGAAGATTGTGGGTACAGGCGACACTCTATGCGACCCAAAACATCTTATGGTTTTGGAATCATTGGATATTCCGGCGCCTGTGATCTCGATTGCGATCGAGCCCAAGAGCAGCGCCGATGCTCCTAAGATGACCAAAGCTTTGGAGCGTTTTGAAAATGAAGATCCAACTCTCAAAGTCAGCGTGAATGCGGAGACCGGTCAGACTCTCTTGAGCGGTATGGGCGAGCTTCATCTGGAAATCATCGTTGATCGGATGCAGCGTGAGTTCAAGGTTTCAGCCAATATTGGTAAGCCACAGGTGAACTATCGCGAAACTGTTTCAGCTCTTGCCAAAGCTGACAAAGTCTTTGAGCGCGAAACAGAAAAACTCCATCAGTTTGCGCGCGTCGTGATTCAAGTCGAGTCGGGCCCACAGACGGCAGCTTTGACCTTCGAGAGTAAAATCGGCAAAGAAAAGATCAACGATGAGATGCTTCGCGCGGTTAAAGCTGGCTGTGAAGAAGCGGTCCAGGTTGGAGTCATTGCTGGATATGCTATGACTGGGGTGAAAGCGACTCTGTTGGATGTCACGGTGGATCCCGAACGATCCGAAGCGAGCGCCTTCAAGATCGCTGCCGGTATGGCCATGCGGGATGCGATGCGAATTGCCAAGCCCTTGCTCCTGGAACCCGTGATGAGTTTGGAAGTCCTCGTTCCCGATGAATTTCTATCGAATATCATCAAGGACCTTAATTCTCGCCGGGCACGCGTGAACAACGTCGGCATGCGTGGGCATTTGCAGGAAGTGGATGCGATCGCACCATTGTCCGAGATGTTTGGATATACGACAGATTTACGGTCAGTCTCGCAAGGTCGTGCGACCTACACCATGCGCTTTTCGGCTTATGAGCAGGTCCCTGATTCTGTTCTGCAAAAAATCACCGGTGGCGGTTTTTAAGGGATTGACAAGAGAGGCTGCAATCGTTAGAAAAGTCTCTCCTGCGAGGGGTTGTAGCTCAGTTGGTTAGAGCGCTACGTTGACATCGTAGAGGTCCCCAGTTCGAGTCTGGGCAGCCCCACCAGTTTCCTCTGTAAAGAATCAAATCCAGATATGAAACAAGCGAAGCCATCAAGCTTCGCTTTTTTGCATTACGTTTCTTCCCGTTCCTTCAGGAAAATAGCGACTCTGCAAAATCCTGGGCCGAAAACTCTTTCAAGTCTTTGGCCTTTTCACCGACACCGATGTATCGGATCGGTAGTTTGAATTTGCGTTTGATACCGATGATTACACCGCCTTTGGCTGTTCCATCCAACTTGGTCACGACCAAACCACTTAGCTGCACCAAATCGCCAAAAGCCTTTACCTGCTGGACCGCATTTTGACCAGTTGTTGCATCAATCACGAGCCATGTCTCATGAGGTGCATCAGGGAGCTCTTTGCCGATCACGCGTTTCACTTTGGCAAGCTCCTCCATGAGCTCCGTCTTGCTGTGCAAGCGACCGGCTGTGTCGATCAAAAGCACATCCACGCCTCTCGATTTAGCAGCCTTAACTGCATCAAAAGCCACCGAGGCTGGATCAGAACCTTGCTGATGTTTGATCACCGGGACTCCGAGGCGATCGCCCCAAACTTGCAGCTGTTCGATAGCGGCGGCGCGAAAGGTATCGGCGGCGCAAAGCAGGACGGATTGTCCTTCAGCCACAAAGCGAGCTGCGAGTTTGCCAATACTCGTCGTTTTACCCACACCATTCACTCCGACCACTAAGATCACCATCGGACCTTGGGCTGGTTTATTCATGGGGCGGTCTTCATCACCGCGCATGCTCTCGGCGACTGCAAGTTTCAGTTCCGATGAGATGACTTCCCAGGCCGGTGCTTCGCTTTGGCTGCCGAAGCGCTTACGGAGAATATCAACCAATTGATCTGCGGTCTCGACCCCCAAGTCACTCCGAAACAGGACTTCATGAACCTGCTCCAAGGTATTTTCATCGAGCTTTTGACCGCCGAGGAGTCTGCTTAGATTATCCCTGAGATGCATACGAGTTTTGCTGAGCCCCTGCCGCAAACGGCTCAGCCAGGAAGCCTGATCGTCACCACGAATTTCGGATAATTCGATGGCCTCTTGGGGAAGGTTTGGCGCAACAGTTTCAGTTTGAATCGGCGTAGGAACTTCGGCCTTTGGCGTGGGTGGTTCTTGGCGAACGATGGGTTGAGCCATTTTTTGCCGCAGGATAAAGAACCCAACGAGCAGCACAACCATCAGGATACCTGAGGCTGCGATGTCCCAGGGTATACCTTCAGCAGCGGGAGCGGATGCAGACTGAGCCAAGGCTTGGTCAAAAAAGGTCAGCATGGGTCTATCTTCCTTTGATTCCAATCGATGCGAATGAGGCCGAGCAGGTCCGGTTCCCGATGGATCGGCCCTGCATTGCGGTCCGAATGGTCACGAGGACCGCCGGACTAATGGGCGTTCCATACTAGCGGGAATTAGGTTAAAACTGTAGCACGAATCAAGCTTCGGGAGCA
Organism: Oligoflexus sp.; assembly: GCA_041736645.1. Classification (GTDB taxonomy): domain Bacteria; phylum Bdellovibrionota_B; class Oligoflexia; order Oligoflexales; family Oligoflexaceae; genus Oligoflexus. Next base: position 28,522 of record JBGSTF010000065.1, read on the forward strand.
TTCATGGCCAGGGTTTTATCAGCCATTGTTGTCATCGGCCTTGCGCTGGTGGCCGGTTCTATGCAGGCTCAGGAAGTCACAGAGCCTTTGGTTCGTCCTGAGCTGCCTAAGGAATGGAGCCGAGCTATACGAGGCTTTCGCCGGGAGCATAATTTTTCCGTGAGCTATGGCAATGTCTCGAGTCATTGGCGCGGGCATGTTTCCAAAGATGAAACCGTTTTTTCCTTTAAAAATCTTGGGCATCAAGTTCGTTTTAACTATGCTTTTCATCTGCCTCTCTATGCTGGGTTTGGGTACTACTTGGGAACGCAGACCAGCGTCCTTATAGCTGCTGCTAATAAGAGCAACGAAGCGGCCGAGGTGAGCTACGGATTGCCTGGGCTTAACAGCGGTTTGACCTTGAATCTTTCTGATCATTTGCGCTGCAGTGCCGGCCTGGAATTAGGCTGGCAGCGGATAGAGAAACTTGGATTGCCAGAAGCCTGGGATCGCAAGCGCATTAGTGTTACCGGTGAAACTCGGACTTGGCATGGTCAGATAGATTATTTCTACGAACTGTCGTGGGCCTTCGTACTTGAATACGAATCGTCAGAACTTTCTTACAATCCGACAGAAAGTCTCTCTTTGAGCAAAGTCTCTCATACCTGGAGCCTTGGACTTCTTAAACACCTGATCTAGTGCTCCCTAAGAACTTGGAAGTCATGTAGTATTGGAAGACTAGTCAGCGATCTTTAGTTGCAGCGGGAGTGGCCGAAGGTATGTGTAAGTTCAAGGTTATGGCTAGAATCCAGCTAGAGAAACGTTCCTGCTGGGAGGCCGCATGAGAGCCATGATTGCCACAACATTGAGCTTAACCTTGGTCGCCTGCGGCGCTGCTCCAACTCGCCAATCGATCGAAGAGCACCGGACTCCTTCTGCTAGTGCCAACCAAAGCCAAAATGCCAATGGACCTTTCCACAGTCTTACGGGCTGGACCGAAAAGGTAAGTTTTTATCTGGATGACGCCGCTCCTGACGAAGTCGTTCAAGCTGCAATCTCTGCTGGTGAGACCTGGAACGATGCCATGGGTCGGGAAGTTCTACTGTTTGTTGGTGTTGCCAAAGTTCCTCGCGGTGATAGCCTTTATTCCAGCCTCGAAGATACGACCACCATGGTTTACTACGAGAAAGCTTGGAAAGCTTCGACCGGTAAATCCGAATCCACTCTTGCAACAACGGTTTGGGAGAACGCTTCCGGATCTGATCGAATTGTCAAAGGTGATGTGATTTTGAACGGAGAGACCTACGAATTTTGTGACGCCAACGAATCCCATGCGGGACAAATCGCCGACCAAGAGATTGTGGACGCTGAAACCGTGCTACTCCATGAATTCGGTCATCTTTTGGGTCTCGACCACGTGGAAGTCGGTACTGATTCTGATTCGATTATGCATGCCAAAACTTTCATTGGTCCTAATATGAGTTTTCGTGAACTGAGCGACGGCGACATTGGCAATATTCGGCAACTCTACGACTGATCCTTTCCAGAATGGCTCCCTACGAATTCCTTGAGTCGATTCACTGAATAGTTGCCATCATTCTGCCGACACGTTCCATGGAGGGCAAATCGATGGCTAAAGCAGGTGTTACTAAGTCGAAAGAGCGTGGATCTTCAGACGAACTTGATATCATGCGCGAAATTATCAAAAGTGATCCTTATCTCTTGGAACGCGTGCTCACCAAAATTCGGGAGCACAAAACGTCCTCCAGCCAAGGTCTGGCCGATGTTGTCGCCGAAAAGAAAGGCGCTAAGCGGGAAGAGGAACGACGAAAAGGATCAGGGACTTGAGATTTTTTCCAGCTTTTTTAATGTGTTGCCAACTTATTTCCTCCTGTCACCAAGCGGCTTCTCAAAGCGAGCCGCGGATTATTGAACAAAGCCGCCGGGAGCGCCCAGACTGGGTTCATTCGCCGCTCACACATCCCACAAAATCAGGCGAAAGTATCGAATATCACATGGTAAAAACCAAAGTGATGGATCTGCCTTTGGGCTTAAGGCAAGCGGAAGCTTCGGCGCTGAACGACACCAAGCTCATGGTGGAAAATGAAATCCTCCTTTTTTGGAAGAAAAATGAAGTATTTCAGAGTCTTGAAGCTTCAGATCGAGCCTTGGTCCAGCAGCAGCTCGAAAAACTACTCGACGCGCGCATCACGGCCAAACTGATTGGTGACATTTACTTTGAAAAAATTCTGGATCCAACCAGTGTGATGGCCTTGCAGGAAACCTACAGTATTCATACCCGCATCGTCATGAAGCCCAGCGAAATGCCGGCTCTCATGCATGAGCTACGCAATTTCTGTCAGAACAGCCTGAGCCAAGGACTTATCAAGTTGGCCAAGGTCGATCAGGTTTTTTCAACTCAGCCATGAATGGGTAGTCCAATCTGTGGAAGCTCCAGATCCGCCTGGGATAAGCACTTGCGTTTCCGGCTGGGCCTCTGCAGAATGTTTTCCACTCGTGTCCCGTACGGCAAAGTACGATAAAAAGGCTGGACTGCACCGCATGGCCGAACATAGCATCATGTCTTCTTTCATGGCGCCTCTCTGGTGGATCCAGGCTTTTGAGTTGGCGCTGCAGTTGCGTCGATTGGAAGCTGATCCATACAGTATGAGTATCGCTGCCGGCCTAAGTCCGGCGCTGACAGATGCGGAATTGAGTGCCCTTCTGGTGCTCATGCAGCAGGCCCAGCAGCAAATTCTGCAAGGCCAAAAATGGCTTCATCTGAGTCCGGACAATCTACAAAAAAATCTCGCGGGTCACGGGCGCACGCGGACCTTCCTTTTTCTTCGAGTTTTACAGATCCTGCGAAGCCTGCAGGTTTATCCCATTGCAACCCAAGAACCGCATGAACCTGTGCCCCTTTTCGATCGCGAAGAGCGGCGTAGGGATGCGCAAGGTTCATGGAAAACGGTTTTTCGACCTGCGCCTATGGCAGCTGAATTGCTGCTTGGGTTTGGCGAACCTTACGCTGAACTTGCGCGACTCTTGGACGGGAAACCCCGTGTTCATAGACTTTTGGGGCGAAGCCAACCTTTGCCACTCAGGCCATCGGTTTGGTTGGATCTGGTGCATCTCGAGCAGTATATTTTTCTGCAATTGCAGAAGGCCTCGCTCTGGGAAAAGAGTAGCTTTCGCTGGGATTCGGTCTTCGGACGTTCATTTGAAGGAATGTTCACCGGATTGTCCTTGCCTGTTCCTCGTCAGCCACCAGAAAACTGGAGCCCTTTTCGACAAAAAATGCGTTTGCTGACTCGTGTAGGTCGGAAGCTCATCGATCATGGCGTTCTCAAAAATCCCCAGGAATTGGATTATCTGGCCGTTGAGCAGGACAGCGATCCCCTGCTTGTGATCTGGCAAATGAATGACACGGAGCAGCGCGAGGAAGAGCTCAAGGTCTACGAACACCGTTGTGCGCGCTATTTCCGTGAACAAACTATGGAACCTGTGATCAAGAAAATTATACCCGTTATGGCTCCATCAAGTGGGATCTCAGCGGAAGCCTGCGCCCAGCTTTGGCGTGAGCTGGACGATGTCGAACGTGCTCAACCAGTTGGATATCTGCCGCTTGAAGGTAATTTGCTCCTGAGTTATACGACTTTGTTTTTTGAATGGTCGCTGAGGCAAAAAGCCACCGATGTGTTGCGTTTGCCCGGTTGGTTGGCTGACAGCGCCGCTGTCCAAGAGCTCAATGCTCCGAAAAAAAGTTTACACGATCGACTCCAGGCCTTTGCTCGGATTATGGTTGATCGCACCGAATATTCCAGAGATATGGAAACTTTGCCAAGGGCTAGCCTAGATGCTCCTG